>NZ_CATKPW010000060.1:0-296801 GCF_949767675.1 Pseudomonas sp. IT-P395 | reverse complement strand
GAGTTCGACTCGGTATCTCAGGTCGGTGTAACTCGAACAATCCACTCGGTCACCCCAGCTCTCTCCCCCAGGGGGCGAGGGGGACGGGAGCCGATCTTCATGCTGTTCGAAACCTGAGTTCGACTCGGTATCTCAGGTCGGTGTAACTCGAACAATCCACTCGGTCAGTCCCCTCTCCCCCTGGGAGAGGGTTAGGGTGAGGGGCTTTTGATCTTCGCCCCAATAAGCGGAAATCCGCTCATCAAACTAAATCCTTCGGCGATATCCCGCTCACCCCAACCCGCTCGGCCCTCTAAACCGGCCCTCCCCCCGTTGGCACACCTCCTGCTATAGCCCTCGCAGGCTGCGTTCCAACGCGCTCCACAAAAACAATTAAACGAAGGATCCTTCAATGGATAACTCCAACGCCCTGCCACTTGGGTCGGCTGCCGTGCCGGCCAAAGAAAGAACCACCGCCAGCCGGATCAAATCGATCTTCAGCGGTTCCGTCGGCAACATGGTCGAGTGGTACGACTGGTATGTGTATGCCGCCTTCTCCCTGTACTTCGCGAAAACCTTTTTCCCTGCCGGTTCCACCACCGCCCAACTGATGAACACCGCTGCGATCTTCGCCGTCGGCTTTCTGATGCGTCCGATCGGTGGCTGGCTGATGGGCATGTACGCCGACAAGGTCGGACGTAAAAAAGCCCTGATGGCCTCGGTCTACCTGATGTGCTTCGGCTCGCTGCTGATCGCCCTCAGCCCGAACTACGAAACCATCGGCATCGGCGCGCCGATCCTGCTGGTGTTCGCGCGACTGCTGCAAGGACTGTCGGTCGGTGGCGAATACGGCACCTCGGCGACCTATCTCTCGGAGATGGCGACCAAGGAACGTCGCGGCTTCTTCTCCAGCTTCCAGTACGTGACCCTGATCTCCGGCCAGCTCATCGCGCTGGGCGTACTGATCGTGCTGCAGAACGTGCTGACCACTGAACAGCTGTACGCGTGGGGCTGGCGTATTCCGTTCGCCATCGGCGCGCTGTGTGCGGTCGTGGCGCTGTACCTGCGTCGTGGCATGGAAGAAACCGAGTCGTTCACCAAGAAAGAAAAGTCCAAGGAAAGCGCCATGCGCACCTTGATGCGCCACCCCAAAGAGCTGTTGACCGTGGTCGGCCTGACCATGGGTGGCACCTTGGCGTTCTACACCTACACCACTTACATGCAGAAATACCTGGTGAACACGGTCGGCATGAGCATCTCCGACTCGACCACCATTTCTGCCGCCACGCTGTTCCTGTTCATGTGCCTGCAACCGATCATCGGTGGCCTCTCGGACAAGATCGGTCGTCGTCCGATCCTGATCGCCTTCGGCGTGCTGGGGACGATCTTCACCGTGCCGATCCTGATGACCCTGCACACCATTCAAACCTGGTGGGGCGCGTTCTTCCTGATCATGGCGGCGCTGATCATCGTCAGCGGCTACACCTCGATCAACGCGGTGGTCAAAGCTGAATTGTTCCCGACTGAAATCCGCGCCCTGGGCGTCGGCCTACCGTACGCACTGACCGTATCGATCTTCGGCGGCACCGCCGAATACATCGCGCTGTGGTTCAAGAGCATCGGCATGGAAACCGGTTACTACTGGTACGTGACAGCGTGCATCGCAGTGTCGTTGCTGGTGTACATCACCATGAAGGACACCCAGAAACATTCGCGAATCGTGACTGACTGATCGGGTTTTCACAGCCACTGCAACGGTGACTGTGATGGACTCTTCGCGAGCAGGCTCGCTCCCACATTTGGAATGCATTTTTCCTGTGGGAGCGAGCCTGCTCGCGAATGGGGTCACCGCGTTATCCAGACCTGCATGAAAAATTCCTCACACACGCCGCAACGCGATTAATCGCTAATTAATGCTGCCCGCTCATTCTGCAATCACCTGATCGATGACCTGCGCGACGCTCGCTCCGACGACGAAAGCGAATTCAACGCGCCGCCCTTAATATCAAGTTAATCGATTGCTTTTAGCATTATTTTGCGCTTTTTAATCAATTTAGTTGGCGTAGCATTAAACCCAAGCAAGACACATCGCCAACGAATCTGGAGTAACCGACATGAAAACCAAACTGATCCTCGCCCTGACCCTGTCCGTACTGGCCGCCAACACTTTCGCTGCCGACGGCTCGGACAAAACCAAATCTGCCGACTTCATCAGCGGCGCCAGCGCGGCCATTGAAACCGGCCACTCGGGTACTTACGCCGCTGACGGTTTTGATAAAACCAACATTGGTAAAGCTGTGGCTGCCGATGGTTTCGACAAGACCAATCTGGGTAAAACGGTTGCTGCTGACGGCTTCGACAAAACCGGCACCGCCGCTGCCATCAGCTAAGTATCAGCAGTCCTCTCACAGCCCGGCCTTGGCCGGGCTTAGTCATTTCTGGGGCATGATAATTTCCTCAAATACACAAATCCCCTGTAGGAGCTGCCGAAGGCTGCGATCTTTTGATCTTGATCTTTAAAAGCAAAATCAAAAGATCGCAGCCTTCGGCAGCTCCTACACGGGGTTTTGCGTCTGGCTGGAAATATGCCGGGCGTCCTTGCACTATGGCTGCATCCGAAACGCAGCCTCAGGAACTCACCCTCCATGCCCGATGACATCCACTTCTACGAACCCGCCAACGGCCACGGTCTGCCCCACGATCCGTTCAACGCCATCGTCGGTCCAAGGCCTATCGGCTGGATTTCTTCACAGGATGCCAACGGCCGGTTGAACCTGGCGCCGTACAGTTTCTTCAACGCCTTCAACTACATTCCGCCGATCATCGGTTTTTCCAGCGTCGGGCGCAAAGACAGCCTGAACAACATCGAGCAGACCGGCGAGTTCGTCTGGAACCTCGCCACCCGCCCGCTGGCCGAACAGATGAATCAGAGCTGCGCGATGGTCGCGCCTGAGGTCAACGAGTTTGAGTTGGCGGGATTGACGACCGTCGCGTCAAAGGTGATTTCGGTGCCACGGGTGGCCGAAAGTCCGGTGTCCTTCGAGTGCAAGGTCACGCAGATCATTCAATTGCAGCGCGCTGATGGCGAGACGGTGCCGAGCTGGCTGATCCTCGGCGAAGTGGTCGCCGTGCACATCGCCAAGTGGCTGTTGAAGGATGGCATCTACGACACCGCCGCGGCAGAACCGATTCTGCGCGGCGGCGGGCCGGCGGACTACTTCCAGCTGGGGCCTGAGGCCCTGTTCAAGATGTGGCGTCCGGGCGCAAACAAGTAACGCGTTACCAGATCAAGTCGGCGTCTTCAGTGACGCCCTTGAGATTATCCAGCTCATTGATGGCTGCTTCATCGGCAGCAATCGCGCCGGGGAAGACTTGATCATTCAGCAGTTTGTGAAAGCGTGGTGCGCCGCCATCGACCAGGGCCTTGACCGCGATTGCCGCGTGATAGCCCTTGTTGCCGCCCAACTCGACGGGGACGACTGCGGAAACTGCTTCGAAGTGCTCGAACTCTTTACGTGCCATGTCACACATCCCGGCTCAGACAAATTAAGCCGGACATTAAACCCTCAACCGACGAGTTTGTGTACCGGCGCCGGGCATTGGCCGAGGGCTTGCGCCGCCGACACGTCCTTGAAAGTGTGGAAGTCGAGGCTGTTGACCACCAGCTCCTGCACCAGCTCGGCGAAGATTTCCATCGACGGGCTGTTGAAATAGTTGGTCATCATTTGCTGACTGCTCCAGAACCCGCAGACCAGCCACAACTCCGGATCACACTGCGAATGCTGCAGGGCAAAGCTCAGGCAACCGGGGGCGGCGCGGGACGGCTCGATCAACGCGCTCAGGCGTACACCGAGTTCCGCCGAACGCCCGGCGCGCGCTCGAACGAAGGCCATATGACTGACGGGAATCTGCTTGGACATGTTCAACCCTCCCAGGGAGTCGCGTGGCAGCCGGGGGACGGGCTGCGACAGGTTCAAAGGTTAAGGGCCGCACGCCGGCCGCCGTTAGTCGATTCCTGCCGCCGCGTTGCACAATCCTGCGAGACTGCATCCAGAAGCTGTAACAACCTGTAAAACGGCGTCACACGGTTGTCATACGCGTTTTGTGTAGGAGCTGCCGAAGGCTGCGATCTTTTGATTTTGCTTTAAAGATCAACAGATCGCAGCCTTCGGCAGCTCCTACAGGGTTGAATCGCGACAGGCGCGAAAACAGCTCCGGGCAGAATCAGGCAAGCATTTCGCAGGATGTGTCTACCGCTGGCGCTTGCACAAACATATGCTCTGCTCCATTCCACCTCCCCTGCCGAGGATGCCGTGCATGACGTCATTCGATCGTTTTCAAGCCGAACCCAGCGCTGACATGGAAAAACAGCGTGCGGAACTGGCGGCGATCATCCGCCGCAATACCACCGACGATGGCAGCTACGAGACCGCCATCGGCTCGCTGTTCATGTCGCGCCACACAAAATCCCACGACTTTGCCCCGGTGCTCGCGCAACCGGCGCTGTGCATCATGGCGCAGGGGCGCAAAGAGGTGCGCCTGGCCGACGAGTTCTTCAACTACGACCCGCTGAATTATCTGGTGGTGTCGGTTTCGATGCCGCTGAGCGGGCGCGTGGTCAATGTCTCGCCGGAGGAACCGATCCTCGCTGTGCGCCTGGATATCGACCCGACAGAAATCACCGCGCTGATCGCTGACGCCGGCCCCATGGGCGTACCGACCCGGCCGACCGGGCGTGGTTTGTATGTCGAGCAGATCGACAGTTCGATGCTCGATGCCGTGCTGCGTCTGGCACGTTTGCTCGATGCGCCGAAAGACATCGCCATGCTCGCACCGCTGATTCGCCGGGAGATTCTTTATCGCCTGCTGCGCAGTCCGCAGGGGCATCGCTTGTATGAAATCGCGATTGCCAACAGTCAGAGCCATCGCATCAGCCAGGCGATCAAATGGCTTAACGGCAACTTCGAGCAGCCGTTGCGCATTGATGATCTGGCCAAGGAAGTGAACCTCAGCGTCTCGACCTTGCATCACCGTTTCAAGGCGATGACGGCGATGAGCCCGCTGCAGTATCAGAAGCAATTGCGCCTGCAAGAGGCGCGGCGCCTGATGCTGGCCGAGGGGTTGGAGGCTTCGGCGGCGGGGTATCGGGTGGGGTATGAAAGTCCGTCGCAGTTCAGCCGCGAGTACAGCCGGCTGTTTGGTGCGCCGCCGTTAAGGGATTTGGCGCGGTTGCGGCTTTCGGTGTGACCGTTTAGAAGCCCCTCACCCTAACCCTCTCCCAGAGGGAGAGGGGACTGATTGGGGGATATTGAAGAGATTCACCGACTTGAACGTTTGACTTTGAATCCATAATCAAATGGATTTTTCAGGTCGATGGATAACGCCAGACACCTCGGTTGGCTCCCTCTCCCTCCGGGCGGTCCGACGTTTCGGGAGGGCTGGGGTGAGGGGCGATTCGGAGTCAGACCTCGCTCTACGCCCCCAACACCCGACAAGCCTCCACCGGCAACGTCACCGACACCGGATGGCCAATCCCCAATCCGATTCCCTGACACGGCGTGCTCAACGCCGTAAACGTCACCCCGGAACACTCCACCGTGGTCTCGATGGTCGCGCCGATATCGCGCACAAACGTCACCTTGCCGAGCAATCGATTGCCCGCCGTCGCTTGCGGCGCAGACAGTTGCAGGTCTTCCGGACGAATCAGCATCTTCACTTTCTGCCCCACGACAATGCTGCTGCAGATCGGCACTTGCAGCGCATCACCGCCGGGCAGGCTGACCTTGCCATCACCCAATGCGGTAGCCGGGAAAATATTGCCCGAGCCGATGAAGTCAGCGACAAACTCGTTGGCCGGATGCCGGTAGATTTCGATCGGCGTGCCGACCTGCTGCACCTTGTGCTCGCCCAGCACCACGACGATATCCGCCATGGTCATCGCTTCGCGCTGATCGTGGGTGACCATGATTGTGGTGATGTTCAGGCGCTGTTGCAGTTGGCGGATTTCCACCTGCATCGATTCGCGCAGCTTGGCGTCGAGCGCCGACAGCGGCTCATCGAGCAGGAGGATTTTCGGGTGCGAGGCAATCGCCCGGGCAATCGCCACGCGCTGCCGCTGACCGCCGGAAAGTTTCGCCACCGGGCGATCGATCATCGCCTGCAACTGGATCAGCTCCAGCAACTCGACAACGCGTTTGTGCCGATCAGCCTTGCTGACGCCGCGCAGTTTCAACGGGTAGGCGATGTTCTCGCCGACGGTCATGTGCGGGAACAGCGCCAGCGACTGGAACACCATGCCGAAGTTGCGCAGGTGCGCCGGGGTCTGGCCGATGTCCTCGCCGTCCAGGCGAATCTCGCCGCCAGTGAGGGTCTCCAGCCCGGCGATCATCCGCAACAGGGTGGTTTTGCCGCAGCCGGACGGGCCGAGGAAACACACCAGTTTGCCTTCCGGCAAATGCAGGTTGACGTCTTGTACCGCGCACGCCGAGCCGTAGAATTTCTCGACGTTTTCCAGAATCAGACCAGTCATGTTGCACCTCAAATCAAAAGGAAACGCCGCCCTCGCCCACCAGCTTCTCCAGCGCCCAGATCAGGACGAAGTCGATCAGCACGATCAGCACGGCAAACGAGAACACGGTAGGGTCAAGCGATGACACGGTGCGGCTGTACATCCAGATCGGCACGGTCATGACGTCGATGGTGTAGAGGAAATAGGTCACGGTGAACTCGTTGAACGAGACGATGAACGCCAGCAGCATGCCCGCCAGAATCCCCGACTTCATCAACGGCACCACCACATCGACAATCGCGCGCAATGGCGAGGCGCCGAGCATCCGCGCCGCTTCCTCGACTTCGTTGCCGATGGAAAGCATCGCCGCCGTGCAGTTTTTCACCACAAATGGCAAGGCCAGAATCACGTGGGCGATCACCAATCGCGAGGTGGTCATGTGGAACGGCAGGCTGTCGAACACCAGTAGCAAGGCCAGACCCAACACCACCATCGGAAACACCAGCGGCAGCGACATCAGTTGCAGCGCCACGGCTTTGCCACGGAACTCGCAACGGGTCAGCGCGTAAGCCGCGGGCACGGCGATCAGCGTGGCGAAGATCATCGTCAGGCACGACACCAGCAGACTGGTGGCCATCGCCTGACCGAGGCTCAGCACATCGCTGGCGTCCGGCGAAACGAAGGTGTGCCAGGCCGCTTTGTACCATTGCAGGCTGTAGCTGCTCGGCGGGAAGTCGAGGTTCGACGCACCGCTGAACGACATGACGATCATGGTCAGGATCGGCAACACCGCCAGCAGCAGAATGAAGCCGGAGAGGATGCCGGCGAACTTGCCGGT
This sequence comes from Pseudomonas sp. IT-P395, assembly GCF_949767675.1. Lineage (NCBI taxonomy): Bacteria > Pseudomonadati > Pseudomonadota > Gammaproteobacteria > Pseudomonadales > Pseudomonadaceae > Pseudomonas > Pseudomonas sp. IT-P395. The sequence continues at coordinate 289,476 of NZ_CATKPW010000060.1, read as the reverse complement.
TTCGCCGGGCAGCAGCGCCATGCGCTTCTTGGTCAGGGCACTCATTGCGAAGCCTCCAGCAGACGCCGACGACGGCCAGTGATGTATTCGGACAAGGTCATGATCGCCAGCGTGGTGACAATCAGTACGACACCGGCAGCGGACGCGGCAGGCCAGTTCATCAGCGGCGCGATCTGGTCATGCACCATCACCGCCAGCATCGGCACGCGACGACCGCCGAGCAGCAACGGCACGACGAAGCTGCTGGCGTTGTAAGCGAACACCAGCGTTGCGCCAGTGATGATCCCGGGCAAACTCATCGGTAACACCACTTGGCGGAACACCTGAAAACGGCTGGCGCCGAGGGTCGCGGCGGCTTCCTCATAAGTGCGGGCGACGCCGCGCATGGCACTGGCGATCGGCAGCACGGCGAGCGGAAACGCGGTTTGCACCAGCCCCATCAATACGCCGTTCTGGTTGTACAGCAACATGATCGGCCGCTTGATCAGGCCGAGCCCCATCAGCGCCTGATTGAGCATGCCGGCCGGGCCGAGAATCACCAGCCAGCCATAGCTTTGCAGCAGCAGATTGACCAGCAACGGCAGCAGCACCGCCGCGAGGAAAATCCGTCGCAGAAACGGCGAGGTCAGCCGCGACATGGTGTACGCCACCGGGATCGCCAACACCACGGCAATCACCGCGCTGATCAACGCCAGACGCAAGGTCAGCAACAAGGATTTCAGGTAGTACGGTTCGAGCAACTGGGCATAACTGGCCAGGCTGAAACCGCTCCACTCCGCGCCTTTGGTGCCGACGCTCATGCGCAGCACCAGCAGGCTGGCGGCGATCAGCACGCCGAGAAACAGCATCGACGGCGTGAGGAAAAGCCACGCCCGCGCAGTCGGTGAAACAGCGCGCGTCGGGCGCACGTCAGCGGCGCCGACCGCTTGGGTCAGGGATTGATGTTCCATAGCAATGATCTCGTCAATGGAAAGCCAAACAACACATCCCTGTAGGAGCTGCCGAAGGCTGCGATCTTTTGATCTTGCTGTTGATCCTCATCTGCTCAGAGAAGATCAAAGGCAAAAGATCGCAGCCTTCGGCAGCTCCTACAGTGGGAGTTCGGCGTCAGGAAGAAAAAATTTCCGTATAGCGACGAATCCATTGGTCATGCACGGTGGCCAGGAAGGCGTTGTCGTGCATGATCGCCTTCTCGGCAATCTGCTCCGGCGTGAGGATGAACGGGCTCTTGCGCGCTTCGGCGGAGATGATCGCCTTGGCGTTGACCGGGCCGTTGAAGATGTCTTCGGCCATCTTGCCCTGCACCAGCGGGTCGAGGGAGTGATCGATAAACGCGTAAGCCAGATCGGTGTCGCCCGGACGATTCTTCGGCATCACCGAAAGCATCAGGTCGGTGTAAAAACCTTCCTTCATGCCGAAGGTAGCACCGAGGCCGTAGTTCGGATCGCGGATCTGCTTGGGGAAAAATGCCGGCGCATAGAGGCCGCCCATGTCCAGCGATCCGGTGCGGAACAGTTCGGCGATCTGGTTCGGGTTTTCACCCAAAGTCACCACGCGATCCTTGAGTTCGGCGAGCTTCTTGAAACCTGGTTCGATGTTGTGTTCGTCACCGCCGGCCAGTTTCGCGGCGATGATGATCAGGTCCATCGCTTCGGTCCAGTTTGGCGGCGGCAGGAAAATGTTCGGCGCCAGATCGGCATCCCACAACGCGGCGTAACTGCTTGGCGCGTCTTTTTGTGTGCGGGTGCTGTAGACCAGACTGTTGCACCACAAGAGATAACCGATGCCGTGGCCATTGGCGCCGGTGCGGTATTGTTCCGGGACGTCGACCAGGTTGGGAATGCGGTTTAAATCAGGTTTTTCCAGCAGCCCGGCGGCGGCCAGACCCTCGGCACCGACACCGGCCAGGGTGATGATGTCGTACTGCGGACGGTCACCGCCGGCCTTGAGTTTGGCGACCATTTCCGAGGTGCTGCCGGTGCGGTCGGCGATGACCTTGGCACCGGTCTTGGCTTCGAACGTCGCGGCGATGTTACGCAGTGCGGCGAGGCCGGTGTCATCCGACCAGGTCAGCAAACGCAGGGTCTTGCCGGCAAAACGCGTGTCGCTGGCGCTCGCCCGGATGAAGGGCATGCTCAGGGCGGCCGCCGCCACCGAGGCGACGCCGACGGTTTTAATGAATTGACGCCTGTTCAGATCATGCTCGCCCATGACGGACTCCCTTTGTTCTTTTAAGTATGAGGTTGGTCGCAACCGTTGCATCCGCGCGGCCGGATCCGCGCCAAGCCCCGTTTTACAAGGGCTTTAGCGCTGCCGACGGGTTCATCCTGAGGTCGTGCAAAACACCTGACTATCGATAAAAACTCATTGAAGCCATGACGCCGACGCATGCCTCGTTGCGAGGCATGCGCTGACCTTTTTCGGGTGTTCAGAGCGCCCGGATCACGTGTTTGATTTCCTGAAAAGCGGCCAGGCCCCATGGCCCCAACTCGCGGCCGATACTGCTCTGCTTGTAACCGCCCCACGCCGTTTGCGGGAAGATCACTTGCGGTGCGTTGAGCCACACCAGCCCCGCCTGCAGGGCGTTGGCGACCCGCTCGGCGGTCTCGGCGTTACGCGTCACCACACTGGCGACCAGGCCGAATTGGCTGTCGTTGGCCAAGGCAATTGCCTCGGCTTCGCTGCTGAAACGGCGCACGCACAGCACCGGGCCAAAAATCTCTTCGCACCACAGCGCACTGTCGAGGGGCACGTCGGTGAACACGGTTGGCTGCAAAAAATAGCCGCGCGGCAAATCTGCCGGACGATTGCCGCCGCAAAGCAGCTTCGCGCCAGCACTGAAACCGCGGTCGATGTGACCAAGCACACGCTGGTATTGCGCCTGATTGACCAGTGCGCCCATCTCCACGTCCGGGTCGAACGGGTCGGCGACGCGAATTGCTTGCGCACGCTTGTGCAAACGTTCGAGGAATTCGTCTGCCAGCTCATCGGCGACCAATACGCGGCTGGTGGCCGAGCACATCTGTCCGGCATTGAAGAAACCGCCACCGCAAGCCAGCTCGACCGCCAGTTCCAGATCAGCATCTTCGAGCACCAGCAGCGAAGATTTGCCGCCCAGCTCCAGACTCACGCCCTTCACCGTTTCAGCGGCGCGCTGCATCACCTGGACACCGACGGCGTTGCTACCGGTGAAGGAAATCTTGGCGATGCGCGGATCCGCCGACAGTGGTGCACCGACCGCCAGACCAGTACCGCAAACGACGTTGAACACGCCTGTGGGCAGGCCGGCTTCGGCGATGATCGCCGCCAGCTCCAGCTCTGGCAGCGGCGTGACTTCCGATGGCTTCAACACCACGCAGCACCCGGCGGCCAGCGCCGGGGCGAGTTTCCACGCGGTGGTGACCATCGGGAAATTCCACGGCACGATCAGCCCGACCACACCGCACGGCTCGCGGCGCAGGCGTGCGCTGAAATCATCGCTGGGCAGCGGCACGTTGCTGTCCTGTCTGGCGTCGAGGCCTTCGGCGAGTTCGGCGTAGTACTCGAACGTGGCGATCACGTCATCGACGTCGATGGCCGCTTCGAACTGCGGTTTACCGTTGTTGCTCGACTGCAGGTTCATCAAGTGATCGCGACCGTTGCGCACGCCATTGGCGATGTTGCGCAGGATTGCGCCGCGCTCGGCACCGCTGGTTTGTGACCAATCCTTGAACGCGGCAGTGGCAGCGGCGACCGCTTGCTCGACCGCGTGCTCGTCACCGCCATTGACCGTGGTCAGCAACGCCTCGGTGGCCGGGTTGATCACGCGCAGATGTTCGCGGCCGGCCGACCATTGACCGTTGATGTAGAGGCCATCGAGTGTGGTTGGAAAACTGATCATTGGGCCACCGCCTGCATCCACTGGTTCTGGTCGATTTCGATCACGGTCGGGCCTTGGCGATCGGTCGCCGCACGTAGCGCACTGCGCAGTTGTTCCACCGAGCTGATCGCTTCGGCAGCGCAACCGAGGGCCTTGGCCACACCGATAAAGTCCGGGGTGTAGATATCGACGCCAACCGGTTCGATGGCGCGGTTGACCATGTATTTCTTGATCTCTTCGTAGCCCTGGTTATTCCACAACAGGACAATCACCGGCGTGCGCGCTTCGACGGCGCTGGCCAGTTCCGGCAGGGTGAATTGCAAACCGCCGTCGCCGATCAGGCACACCACCGGTGGGCGCGCGCCTTTGTCGAGTTGGCCACCGAGCCATGCGCCAATCGCGGCCGGCAACGCATAGCCGAGGGTGCCGTAACCGGTCGACGAGTTGAACCAGCGGCGCGGACGCTCCGGATTGAACGTGAGGTTGCCGGTGTACACCGGTTGCGTGGAGTCGCCGACGAACACCGCGTCGGGCAATTCATGCAGCACGGTTTCGAGGAAGCGGGTTTGCGCCAGGGTCGGGGCATCCCAGGTTGCGGCGAGATCTTCACGCAGACGCGCGGCGCGCACCTGGCCCCAATCGTTGCGGCGCTCAGCCAGCGCTTTGTGCGACAAGGCGCTGAGCAGCGCCTGCGCGGCATTGCGTGAATCGGCAACCAATGCCACGTGTGGCGGATAGTGACGCACGGTCTGGTCGGCATCGATATCAATGCGCAGCAGTTTGCCGGGAATCTCGAAACCACCGGCGAAGGTCACGTCGTAATCGGTTTCGGCCAGTTCGGTGCCGATCGCCAGCACCACATCGGCGTCGGCGACCAGCGCGCGGGTGGCGACCAGGCTTTGCGTCGAACCGATCAGCAGCGGATGCGTCGACGGCAACATGCCCTTGGCATTGATGGTCAGCGCCACCGGTGCATCGAGCAGTTCGGCCAGTTCGGTGAGTTCGGCAGCGGCATCGATCGCACCGCCACCGGCGAGGATCAAGGGACGCTGAGCGCCGGCGAGCAACTCGCTCATACGGCTCACAGCGGCGGGCGCGGCGCCGGCGCGGTCGATGTTGACCGGAACGCTGGCGAGCAAGTCATCGGCGTCTTCTACCAGCACGTCCAGCGGGATTTCGATGTGCACCGGACGCGGACGGCCGGCCTGGAACAAGGCGAATGCGCGAGCGAGCACGTCCGGCAATTCCGACGCCGACATCAGCGTGTGGGAGAACGCCGCGACGCCAGCGACCAATGCGCTCTGGTTCGGCAACTCATGCAGCTTGCCGCGCCCACCGCCCAACTGGTTGCGGCTCTGCACGCTGGAGATCACCAGCATCGGGATCGAATCGGCGTAAGCCTGGCCCATGGCGGTGGTGATGTTGGTCATGCCCGGGCCGGTGATGATGAAGCACACCCCCGGTTTACCGCTGGTGCGCGCATAACCGTCGGCCATGAAACCGGCGCCCTGCTCATGCCGTGGGGTGACGTGGTTGATGCTCGAACGGGCCAGCCCGCGATACAGCTCCACGGTGTGCACACCGGGAATGCCGAACACCTGCTCGACCCCGTAATCTTCGAGTAACTTGACCAGTACTTCGCCACACGTCGCCATGTCATTGCCCTTCTTGTTCGTTTCAGACACAAGGCCCATGCAGGCCTTCAATGGGCTCATTGAACGGTCGGCAGGTAGCGGCAACAATCGATTAAAAGTCATACTAGCCATGTCCTCACGTCATACCTTGGATCCACATGAAACGACTGCCCCCCCTGCCCGCCCTGCATACGTTTCTGATCACCGCGCAGTGCTGCAACTTCACCCGGGCCGCCGAGCAGTTGCACATCACCCAGGGCGCGGTGAGCCGGCAGATCGCCGGACTGGAAGATCATCTGGGGTATGAATTGTTCATCCGCCTGGCCCGAGGGCTGGAGCTGACGGCTGAAGGAAGGGAATGGTTGCCGCGTGTGGAGAAGGTTTTCGGTCTGATCACTGAGGCCACCGAGCAGATCGGTCTCAAGCGCGAAACCCTGCAACTCAAGGCCCCCAGTTGTGTGATGCGCTGGCTGGTGCCACGCCTGCTGCAATGGCAAAAGGAACGCCCGGATGTGCCGGTCAAACTGACCACCACCCTGGCCCATGGCGTGGACTTTCAGCGCGAGCAATTTGACGCGGCGGTGATCTATGGAACGCCGCCGGACAACTCCTCGACTGCCCTGCACCTGTTCGATGAGCAACTGACTCCGGTCTGTTCACCGGCACTGTTGAAAGGCCCGCCAGCGTTGTTCGAGCCGGCGGATCTGCAACAGCACTTGTTGCTGCATCCGACTTCCGACACTCAGGACTGGAAGGTCTGGCTGACAGCGGCCGAGTTGCAATTGAACAACGTGAACCTGGGCCAGCATTTCGAAACGCTGGATCAGGCGATGTCGATGGCGTCGCATGGCACGGGGGTGGCGATTGGTGATTGGTCGTTGATCGGCGATGACCTGCGCGCCGGACGGCTGGTGATGCCGTTTGCGTTGAAGGTGAAGACGGGGCTGGCGTATTACGTGGTGGTGCCTGCGGGAACCGAGCCTTCGCCGCAGTTGGAGGAATTGATGATCTGGCTGGTGGAGCAGGCGCATTTGCGGTGAGGCTATTTCCCCTCACCCTAACCCTCCCGAAACGTCGGACCGCCCAGAGGGAGAGGGGACTGATTAGGGGATGCTCTAGAAATACGCCGACGTGAAATTACTGCGTTGAATCCATAATCGACTCGATCACTCAGGTCGATGTACAACGCCAGACACCTCACCCCAGCCCTCTCCCTCGGGAGAGGGCTGGGGTGAGGGGCAAGGATTCACTCAGTACCCGACAGTAAACCGCTGACGCGAATGCTTCGGCGTTTCCACCTCGTCGATCAGCGCAATCGCATAATCAGCAAAAGTGATCCAGCTACGCCCCTCGGCGCTCACCAGCAAGTGATCCTGGCCGACGCGGAAACTCCCCGTGCGCTCACCTTCAACAAACTCCGCCGACGGCGACAGAAAGGTCCAGTCCAGCGTCTGCTCCTGACGCAACGCCTCAAGAAACGCCGCACCGGCACTGGCTTCAGCTTTGTACTCCGCCGGAAAACCCGCACTGTCGATCACCCGAGTGTCGTCCGGCAGCAACAACGAACCAGCACCGCCGACCACCAGCAAGCGCTGCACGCCCGCCTGCTTCACTGGCCCGACAATCGCCGCCGCAGGGACGGTGGCGAAATGCGCGGCGGTGATCACCACATCATGACCGGCCACCGCGTCTTGCAGCGCTGCGGCATCCAGCACATCGACATTCTTGCTGACCACACCGGCGCGGGCGCCGATCTTCGAGGTGTCGCGGGCGATAGCGGTCACGCTATGGCCACGACGCAGGGCTTCTTCCAGCAATTGGCTACCGGCGCGGCCGGTGGCACCAATGATTGCGATCTTGCTCATGACATTCTCCAGTTAGCTTGAGAGTGCTGCGTTTTTCAGAATCGGCTTACCACTGCATTTCGCCCTTGGCGACTTTCGCGCTCAGCTCCAGCGAGCTTTCCTCACCCAGTTTCGGGTAGCGTTTTTTCATCGCCTTGATCAGTGCGGTGGAGTCTTTGGCCTTGGCGGTTTCCGCGTCGAACGCCTTAATGTAGTCAGCGGTGAATTTCACGCTGGCCAGCGAACGGCTGCTGTTGCCGAGGTAATGGCCTGGCACCACGGTGTTCGGCTTGAGGGTTTCGATCGCGTGCAATGTTTCCAGCCAATCGGCGTGGGATTGCGCGCTCTGGGTATCGGCCATCCATACGTGAATGTTCTCGGCAACGACGACGCCACCCACCACGGCCTTGAGCGACGGAATCCACACAAAGCTGCGATCCGGCTGTTTGCCCTCAAGGCCGACCACCTGCAACTTCTGCCCTTCGAGCATCAGGCTGTCGCCCTTGAGCACGCCCGGTACGATGGTTTTCGCCGGAACGTCGGCGCCCATTTTCGGCCCCCAGAAGGCCAGTTTGCCGGCGACGGTTTGGTTGATGTGATCAACCGTCGGCTGCGAGGCCACTACCTTGGCTTCCGGGAATGCTTGAGTCAGGGTATCGAGGCCGAAGTAGTAATCCGGGTCACCATGGCTGATGTAGATAGTGGTCAGGTGTTTGCCGCTGGCGCGGATCTTTTCCACGACCTGTTCAGCCTGGGATTTGCCGAACTGCGCATCGACGAGGATCGCGTCTTTCTCGCCGCTGACCAGTACCGAGGTCACCGGGAAAATCGCGCTGGTTCCCGGGTTGTAGACGTCGAGGGTCAGGTTCGCTGCGGCGGCATGCGCGGCGAAACCCAGGGAAGCGGTGGCGAGCAGAACGCGTTTGAGTGTGGTGAAGCCGATCATCTGTTGCTCCGGTGTCCGAATGCCGTGTTTGGCGATGGAACAGAGCTTAGTTGCCTGACTCAGTACAAAAAATGCGATGCTTGAACATAGTTTGTTTCTGAAAGCGGGCAAATCATGGATCGTCTCCAAGCAATGCGGGTGTTTGTCACCGTGGTGGATCTGGGCAGCCAGTCGGCCGCAGCCGATCATCTGGACCTGTCGCGGCCGGTGGTTTCACGTTATCTGGCGGAGCTTGAGGACTGGGTCGGCGCACGCCTGATGCACCGCACCACGCGCAAGTTGAGCCTGACCGCTGCCGGCAGTGAAATTCTGCCGCGTTGCCGACAGATGATCGAACTGTCGACCGACATGCAGGCCGCCGTCAGCGAACCCCACGACGCACCGCGCGGGCTGCTAAGGATCAGCGTCAGTACTTCGTTCGGCCAGGCGCAACTGGCGGATGCAATGGCGGCGTACGTGAAACGCTACCCCGGAGTCAGCATCGACCTGCAAATGCTCGATCGCACGGTGAATCTGGTGGATGAGCGCATCGATCTGGCGATTCGTACCAGTAACGATCTCGACCCCAACCTGATCGCCCGGCGCCTGACCGTTTGTCGTTCGGTGGTCTGCGCCGCGCCGGCGTATCTGCAAGAACAGCCGGCGCCTCTGCGGGTCGAGGAACTGAGTCGACACAACTGCCTGACGCACTCGTATTTCGGCAAAAGCCTGTGGCATTTCGAGGAGGATGGCGAACCGGTTTCGGTGCCGGTGCAGGGTAATATCAGCGCCAACGAAGCCAGTACGTTATTGCGCGCAACATTGGCTGGCGCAGGGGTGGCGATGCTGCCGACCTATCAGGCCGGGGTGCATATTCACAGCGGTGAACTGGTGCGACTGCTGCCCCATGCCGAACCACGGCAAATGAACATCTATGCGGTGTACGCCTCGCGCAAACACATGCCGGCGGCGCTGCGTAGCATGCTGGATTTTCTGGTGCTCAGATTTCCCGAAAACCCCGAATGGGATATCGGCCTGTAAACCCGATCCACTGTGGCTATCGATATGCTGAATGGCCAGTTACAAGCTCAAGCGCACTCGCTGGCAACTCCCCACCGCTGACCTATGCTGAAAGTAATACCGCAGGGTATGTCGTTCAGAGGTCTACGCCATGAACATCAAAACAAGAAGGTACGTCGCGATTTTCATCACTTGCGCCGCCACGCTGGCGCTGTACGGCACCGCTGCCTGGCGGGTCGAACAGCTGCGACAGTTGCCGCGCGAGTACGCGAGCTGCAACTTCGAGCGCTGTATTCCACACAATGCCACGCTGAACGCATTGCGCTGAGCCTGAGGTTGACTCATTACCTGTGGGAGCTGGCTTGCCAGCTCCCACAGGTTTTTGCGGCGTTTATGAGATTAATGCTCGGCCTTGAGGCTGTCGCGGAAAGCCTTTGGCGATATCCCCACCCGCCGCCGAAACAGCCGCGTGAAGTTGGTCGGATCGGAAAAACCCAACAACTCCGACATCTCGTAAATCGTCATGCTGGTGTAGGTCAGCAAGCGCTTGGCCTCCAGCAACTGCCGTTCATGCATGATCTGCAAGGCCGGTTGCCCCGCCAGTTCTCGACACGTGCCATTGAGGTGCGACACCGAAATCCCCAGGCGATGCGCCAGGTCCTCGACCTTCACGTGCTGGCGGTAAGTCTCCTCCACCAACTGTATGAAGCCATTGAGGTATTCGCGCTGCCGTTGCGGGCGCTGGCTGGCTTTGTGCCGCACGATTGCCTGACGGCTGACCCAGACCATGATCACGCTGACCAGCGAATGCATGAGCATTTCCCGCGCCGGTTGGTGGCCGTTGTACTCGGCCTGCAGCGCCGAGAACAGACTGTTGAGGTAATCGCCGTCGTGGCCGGCCGGATAGTGTTCTGCGCTGGCCAGCGCATGTACCGAATCGCCCAGTTGCGCCTGCAAGTGGTTGATCAGCGGTGTGGCGAGGGTAACGATGAACCCTTCGACGTCTTCGGAAAAACGAAAGCCGTGCACCGACAGCGGTGGCAGCACTTGAATGGCCGGGGTGTGGAGTTGCGTGCGTTGCCCTTCGATCTCAAGCTCTGCCTGACCTTTGAAGACGAAGAGTAATTGGCACAAATCAGCATGGCGATGGGGTTTGATTTCCCACTCATGTTCGCGACTGCGGGAGGAAATGGTTTCACAGTGCAGCAAGTCAGGGGTCGGCCAGTCCAGGCTTTCACCGTAGAGCTTGAACACTGGAATCGAAGGCAGCTCAGGCTTGTTCATCACTTCAATCCAGGCCTCGGGGTTGTGGGCGATAATCGCACCGATTGGCAGAATGTACAGGTATCGGCTCAGTTTTCACCTTCAATTGACAGACCCGCAAGGGAAAAATGCAAGCACTCGATCCATAAAAATCATTCACCGGTCTTGGCCGCGTGAAGCTTGCGAGTCATAAAAACAATGAAAATGCTGAAAACCCAAGTCGCCATTATTGGCGCCGGTCCGTCCGGACTGCTCCTCGGCCAGTTGTTGCACAACGCTGGCATCGACACCCTCATTCTTGAACGTCAGCCCCCCGATTACGTGCTCGGGCGCATCCGCGCCGGTGTGCTCGAGCAGGGCATGGTAGAGCTGTTGCGTCAGGCTGGCGTGAGTCGGCGGATGGACGCCGAAGGACTGGTGCATGGCGGTTTCGATCTGGCGCTGGACGGGCGTCAGGTGCACATCGATCTGCACGCGCTGACCGGCGGCAAGACGGTGATGATCTACGGCCAGACCGAAGTGACTCGCGACCTGATGGCCGCTCGTCGGGAGGCTGGCGCGCCGACGATTTACCAGGCGCGCGATGTCGTTCCTCACGGCATGAAAAGCGATGAAGCTTTTGTCACCTTTGAAAAGGACGGTGAAATCTTTCGCGTCGATTGCGATTACATCGCCGGTTGCGACGGTTTCCACGGCGTCGCGCGGCAGTCGATTCCGGCCGATAGTCTGAAAGTCTTCGAGCGGGTTTATCCGTTTGGCTGGCTGGGGATTCTGGCTGACACGCCGCCGGTGCATGACGAGTTGGTCTACGCCCGCCACGAACGCGGCTTTGCCTTGTGCAGCATGCGTTCGGCAACGCGCACTCGTTATTACCTGCAAGTACCGGCGGATGAAAACGTCGATGACTGGAGCGATCAGCGCTTTTGGGATGAATTGAAAAATCGTCTGCCAGTAGAGCTTGCCGAGAAACTGGTTACCGGCCCTTCGATCGAAAAAAGCATCGCGCCTCTGCGCAGTTTTGTCGTGGAGCCGATGCAATACGGGCGGATGTTTCTGGTCGGTGACGCCGCGCACATCGTCCCGCCCACTGGCGCCAAGGGTTTGAATCTGGCGGCGAGTGACGTCAGCACGCTGTTCAATATTCTGCTGAAGGTTTACCGCGACGGGCGCACCGATCTGCTCGAGAAGTACTCGGAAATCTGCCTGCGCCGCGTCTGGAAAGCGGAACGCTTTTCCTGGTGGATGACCTCGATGCTGCACCGTTTCGATGATCACGACGCTTTCAGCCAGCGCATCAGCGCCTCGGAACTGGACTACTTTGTCAGTTCAGAAGCGGGGCGAAAAACCATTGCAGAAAATTACGTCGGACTTCCTTACGAGGCTATCGAATAGCCTGCTACCGACTTACACTGGCGAGCATCCCCGCTCGCCTGACGATCTGCGGGACTCTCACTGCCCGCAGGTTTTGCCCGTGACCAATCTCAATCACCCCGAAACGCCCAAACCGGCCATTCGCAGCGTGCTGGTCGCGCTGATGATGGCGATCTTTCTCGGTGCGCTGGACCAGACCATCGTCGCCGTGTCGATGCCGGCCATCTCTGCTCAGTTCAAGGATGTCAGCCTGCTCGCCTGGGTGATTTCCGGGTACATGGTCGCGATGACGGTGGCGGTGCCGATCTACGGCAAGCTCGGGGACTTGTACGGACGGCGCAAACTGATGCTGTTCGGCATGGGCCTGTTCACCCTCGCCTCGCTGTTCTGCGGCATGGCGCAGAGCATGGAGCAACTGGTGCTGGCGCGAATCCTTCAGGGCATCGGCGCCGGCGGGATGATCTCGGTGAGTCAGGCGATCATCGGCGACATCGTGCCGCCGCGTGAGCGTGGGCGTTATCAGGGTTACTTCAGCAGCATGTACGCAGTGGCCAGTGTCGCCGGCCCGGTACTCGGTGGTTACATGACCGAGTACCTGTCATGGCGCTGGGTATTTCTGATCAACCTGCCGCTGGGCCTCGGTGCCTGGTGGGTGGCGCGGCGCAACTTGCGCGGACTGCCGATTCCCCAGCGCAAACCAATCATCGACTACCTCGGCACCGTGCTGATGATCATCGGCCTCACTGCCCTGCTGCTGGGCATTACTCAGGTTGGTCAGGGTCATTCGTGGCGCAGCGGTGAAGTGCTTGGCCTGTTCGCTTGTGCGGTGGTGGTGTTGGCGGTGTTTGTCTGGCATGAGCGTCGGACCAAGGAACCGTTGCTGCCGATGCACCTGTTCGCCAACCGCAACGCCCTGCTGTGCTGGTGCACGATTTTCTTTACCAGTTTCCAGGCGATTTCGCTCATCGTGCTGATGCCGCTGCGCTTTCAGAGCGTCACCGGTGCCGGGGCTGACAGCGCCGCTTTGCACTTGTTGCCGTTGGCAATGGGGTTGCCGATTGGTGCATTTTTCGCTGGCCGGCGCACGTCGATCACCGGGCGATACAAACCACAGATTCTGAGCGGCGCTCTGCTGATGCCGATCGCGATTCTCGGCATGGCATTCAGCCCACCGGAGGCGACGCTGCTCAGCGCACTGTTCATGTTGCTCTGTGGTATTTCCAGCGGCATGCAGTTCCCGACCTCGTTGGTCGGTACACAAAATTCGGTGGAACAACGCGACATCGGCGTAGCCACCAGCACCACCAACCTGTTTCGCTCTCTCGGCGGCGCAGTGGGCGTGGCGTTGATGTCGGCACTGTTGCTGGCGTTGCTGCAGGATTCGAATTTCGCCCATCTGGCGAGCAGTTCGCTGATGAGCGAAGGGCATTCGGGCAACGTTCTGCTGGATGGTTTGAACGCCGCGCCGGGGGATGCGCAGAACGCCTTGCGGGCGGAATTGCTGCTGACGTTCCGGCATTTGTTGTGGGTGAGTGCGGCGGTGTCGTTGCTGGGGTTGGCAGCGGCGATTGCGATGCCGAACAACCTGCTGCGCGGGCGCGAGCATGGCGCCAAATAACTTTATCCCCTTGATCATTCCCACGCTCTGCGTGGGAATGCCTCAACGGACGCTCTGCGTTCGGCTTTGGATGGGACGCAGAGCGTCCCGGGCTGCATTCCCACGCGGAGCGTGGGAACGATCATCCTTCAAGGGCTGTAGTAACCCACGGCGACAAGGAAGTGCCCGGCCTTCTTCAGGTAGGCATGCTTGTCCTCGACCTTGCCGGTCACCGGGTTTTTCCAGCGGTATTCATATTCACCCTCATCCTGCTTGCCGATCAGCGCCAGAATCGGCTCGCCCACCGGTTTGCCTTCCGGGTCCTTGACCTTGCCGAAGTCGGTATTGATCAAGCGCAGATTGGTGCCATGGGCAACATATCGCTGGGTGTTCAGGTCGACGACGAAGACATACAGGTCATCCTGCAAATAGCCGCCCTTGAGCGAGTTGATCGCCGTCAGCGTGGCCTTCTCGTCTTTGCCCAGATCAGTCGCCGCTTTGTCGAGCAATGCCTTGGCCTGCGCCGGTGACGCTCGCGGCAAGTAGTAACCGACCGCCAGAATTCGCTGACCAATGCGCTGGTAATACACATGCTTGCGCTCGACCTTGCCGTCCGACCAGTTCTGCCAACGGTATTCGGCCTGCTGAATGCCATTACCTTCCGGCACTTTCAACGCGTCCTTGAAGGTTTTCTGCAAATCCGGGCCGAGTACTTCGCTGACGTCCCGACCGATCAACGCCGACGAAGGTCCGCCACTGGCAAGCATCACGCCCTTGGTATCGACCACGAATACATAGCGATCCTTATCGACAAACTCGCCCTGGCGGCTGAACGCGGCGAACGCCTTGTCGCCGTTGTCGTGGTAATAGGCCAGGGCTTTTTCCAGCAAGGCGATGGCGGCCTGACTGTCATCCTTGGCGGTCGTGGCGGCGCTGGCCTGGCCGAAACCGGCCAGTAACATCACGCCGAGCCAGGCCACTTTATGCAAAAACCCCATAGCGCATCCCTCGTTCTTGTTGGTGTTTCAAGAGCGTAGACGGCTTGGGGTGATGTATGGATATTCAGACGGTTTCTGAACGTGTCGCGGATACGCTGGTGAGGCAAGCCCCACCAGCGTTGTTCAGGCCTTACGGGCGGGCGTTGATCTGCTGCTGCAAATTCTGAATCTGCGCCTGAAGGGTGTTGATGTTGCGGGTCATCTGCCCACGGAAGGCGTCGAACTCGGCGGTATTGCCGCCACCCTGCGGTGCCGCCGGGCGATTGTCCTGTTCGCTTTTGAGCACGACGATTTCCTGCTCAAGACGATCGATCGCCGCGCTTGGATTGCCCTGCTTTTTCAATGCAGCAATATCGGCGCCAAGGCTTTTGAACTGGGCATCGAAGGCCTTCAACTGCGTGTCGACCTTGCTGGTGTCGGCCGGTGTGCTTTTCAGCGTCGCCAGTTCCGCATTCAAGGCTTTGACCTGCGCTTGCAACTGGGTGTTGGCGTTCTGCTGTTCGGTGGTCTGCGCGGTCATCTGTGCCAGGCGTTTGTCCAGATCGCTGGCCTGCCCCGCTACGCCTTGCTGCTGTTTGCTCTGATCGAGCAGCTTGCCTTCGAGCTGTTTGATTTGCAGCTTGAGGGCTTCGCTGTCGCTGGTGACGTTGGACTGGCTGGCGACGACCTTACCGGAAATGTCCTGCAGACGTCCGGCCGCTTCTTCGCTGATCCGCGCAAAGCTTTCCTGGGTCGCGACCAGTTGCTGCTCCATCAGCGAAATCTGCTGAAAGCTCCACCAAGCCAGACCGACGAAGGCGAAAAACAATGCGCCGACCAAGGCCCACAACGGCCCGGTGCTCGCGGCTTTGACCTTGACCACCGGTGGCGTGCGCGAGTGCACGGAGGTGCGGGCGGTGGTTGGAATGTCATCGTCGTCGAAGGTGTCGGCACGCAGGCTCGGGACATCATCGAAATCGTCGTGGGCATCATTACGCATGGACATTGAGGCAACCTTTGTGAAACGCGGTGATGGCTAAATGCTGCGAAGTATAACCGCCGCAGCCGCAGGGATTGACCCCCAAGCGGCTACACGGTTCATTGCCGCCCGGCCGAATCGTTTCAACGGATGTCCTGAGCTTTCCACCACGCACAGAACTCATCCAGCGCCGACCACAGGCTGACTTTCGGATCGTAGTCCAGATAATGCCGGGCGCGGCTGATGTCGAGGGTGAAATTTTTTTTCATCACCTGCATGCCCAGGCGCGACAGGGTTGGCTCCGGACGTCCGGGCCAGAGCTTGCACGCCCCTTCGTTGAGCGCCGCGACGCTGTAGGCCAGACCATACGAACGGTACTTGGTGACCTGCGGCACCTCCATCTTGCGCATCACGTAATTGACCACATCCCACAACGGCACCGGCGCGCCGTTGCTGATGTTGTAGGCCTTGCCCAGCGCGGAACCGGCGGCCAGCAAACTGCTGAGCAGCGCTTCGTTGAGGTTGTGCACACTGGTGAAATCGACCTTGTTCAGGCCATTGCCGATGATCGCCAGGCGGCCCTTGCGCTGCATGTTGAGCAGGCGCGGGAAGATGCTCATGTCGCCGGCGCCGGTGACGAAACGCGGGCGCAGGGCGATGGTTTCCAGGCCGAATTCCTGCGCGCCAAAGACCTTTTGTTCGGCCAGGTACTTGGTTGCGGCGTAGTGATGTTTGAAGCGCTTGGGCACTTGCTCTTCGGTCAGGTTGAAATGATCGCGGCCATCGAAATAGATCGATGGCGACGACAAATGCACCAAGCGTCGGACGCGCTGCTTCAGACAGGCTTCGACGACGTTTTCGGTGACCTGCACGTTACCTTGATGGAAGTCTTGATAGCGTCCCCACAGTCCAACAGCGCCAGCGCAGTGCACCACGGCTTCAACATCGGAACACAGCTCACGAACCAGATCGGCATCGGTCAGATCGCCGGGGACAAACTCGGCACCACGGCGCACCAGATGCTCGACGCTCTCGGCCCGGCGACCGTTGACCCGCACGTCCAGGCCCTGCTCCAAGGCGAAACGCGCAAAGCGTCCGCCAATGAAGCCGCTTGCGCCGGTGACCAGAATTTTCATGCAAAGCTCCAATGAAACCAGCTGCGAGCTTCAAGCTTCGAGCTGCAAGATTAAAACAGTGTGCAAGCGCTTTAACTTGCCGCTTGCAGCTTGACGCTCATGGCTGCTTCCAGGGCACCAGCCATTGCGCCGATGAACGCACCAATTGCTCGGTCAGCAAACCCAGCAGCTGACCGCCATTGCGCCAATGATGCCAGTACAACGGCACGTCGATCGGTTTATCTGGCAACAGTTCGCGCAATAACCCGCGTTGCAATTGTTCGCGCACTTGCAGTTCCGGCACCAGGCCCCAGCCCAGTCCGACTTCGGTCAGGCGGATAAAACCTTCCGAGGATGGGCACAAATGGTGTTCGAATCCGCCATCCACGCCCAGCGAAGCGAGATAGCGATGCTGGAGAAAATCGTCAGGCCCGAACACCAGCGCCGGGGTGCGCGGCAATTGTTCGGCGCGTACGCCATCAGGGAAATGCCGTTCGATGAACGCCGGGCTGGCCAGCGCGCGATAACGCATGGCGCCGAGCAACACACTGCGCGCACCGGCCACCGGCCGTTCGCTGGCGCAAAGGCACGCGGCGACTTCGCCGGCGCGCATGCGTTTGAGGCCGACGGTCTGGTCTTCGACGATCAGATCGAGCAGCAAATGTTGTTCGGCACAAAAATCGCCTACCGCTTCGGCCCACCAGGTGGCGAGGCTGTCGGCATTCAACGCGATGCGCAGACGTTCCGGCAGGCCCTCTTCATCCAGCGCCGGGACCAGCGTTTGCAGGTCGCGTTCAAGCAATCGTACCTGTTGCACATGGTTGAGCAGGCGCCGGCCAATCTCGGTCGGTGACGGTGGCGTCCCGCGAATCAGCACCGGTTGGCCGACCCGCGCTTCGAGCAGCTTGATCCGCTGCGAAATCGCCGATTGCGACAAACCGAGCACCTGCGCGGCCCGTTCGAAACCGGCCTGCTCGACCACGGCGGCCAGAGCAGAAAGCAATTTATAGTCGAACATCAGTTTTCCTAATGAGCGATCAGCACTATTGGTTTTTCTTATACAGGTTTCGACCGGAGAATAGCCAGCAAGCACTCTTTCTCAAGGACCACACTGATGGCTGGCGAAACTTCACTCTCGACGTTGTTGCGCAGCATGAGCCCGCAACTCAACGCCGGCGAATACGTGTTCTGCACCCTGCGCGACGGTGTGTTGCCGAGCGGTCTGGAGATTGTCGGCAGCTTCCGTGAAAAGGAAGGCCTGACCGTGATTCTGCAACGCGCCCATGCCGAACAGGCCGGCTTCAGCTTCGGCTATGTCGCCGCGTGGATCACCTTGAACGTGCATTCGGCGCTGGAAGCCGTTGGCCTCACCGCCGCGTTTGCCACAGCACTGGGCAAGGCCGGGATCAGTTGCAACGTGATCGCCGGTTACTACCACGACCATTTGTTTGTCGGCCAGGCCGACGCCGAACGCGCCATGCAAGTGCTGCGCGATCTCGCAGCCAACGCGGAGTAAATCTCATGTGGCAAAGCTATGTGAACGGCCTGCTGGTGGCGTTCGGGCTGATCATGGCGATCGGCACGCAGAACGCGTTTGTATTGGCGCAAAGCCTGCGACGTGAACATCATTTGCCGGTGGCGGCGCTGTGCGTGGTCTGCGATGCGCTGCTGGTCGCCGCTGGCGTATTCGGACTGGCGACGGTTCTGGCGCAGAACCCGACGCTGTTGGCGATCGCCCGCTGGGGCGGCGCGACGTTTCTGATCTGGTACGGCAGCCAGGCGTTGCGCCGGGCCTGTTCGAAACAGAGCCTGGAGCAGGGTGAGAACCAGACGGTGCGTTCGCTGCGGGCGGTGATGCTCAGCGCTTTGGCGGTCACGCTGCTCAACCCGCACGTTTATCTGGATACGGTGTTGTTGATTGGCTCGCTCGGCGCACAGCAATCAGTGCCAGGGGCTTATGTAGTGGGGGCGGCGAGCGCTTCGCTGCTGTGGTTTTTCACCTTGGCGCTGGGTGCGGCATGGCTGGCGCCGTGGCTGGCACGTCCGAGTACCTGGCGGATCCTTGATCTGGTAGTGGCGTTGATGATGTTCACGGTTGCCGGGCAACTAGTTCTCGCGAGCTGATTTATTCCAAACAGCTCTGGAACCTCTATCCCACACAGTTGTTGCGTGGTTATGCCGCTACCCCGGTGCTATGATCGAAACCCTGCGCCGCAAAGAGTAAAAACTCGCCGGTGCATTTCTGGCCGCCCGTGATCGGCCTTGCGCTCACCGCAACAGACCTGATTAGGAGAATCATCATGGCTTTCGAATTGCCGCCGCTGCCTTACGCACACGATGCCCTGCAGCCGCACATTTCCAAGGAAACCCTGGAATACCACCACGACAAGCACCACAACACCTATGTCGTGAACCTGAACAACCTGGTGCCAGGCACCGAGTTCGAAGGCAAGACCCTGGAAGAAATCGTCAAGACTTCCTCGGGCGGTATCTTCAACAACGCCGCTCAGGTCTGGAACCACACTTTCTACTGGAACTGCCTGGCGCCAAACGCCGGCGGTCAACCAACCGGCGCGCTGGCTGAAGCCATCAACGCAGCCTTCGGTTCGTTCGACAAGTTCAAGGAAGAGTTCAGCAAAACCTCGATCGGCACCTTCGGTTCCGGCTGGGGCTGGCTGGTGAAAAAGGCTGACGGTTCCCTGGCCCTGGCCAGCACCATCGGCGCCGGCAATCCGCTGACCAGCGGCGACACCCCGCTGCTGACCTGCGACGTCTGGGAACACGCTTACTACATCGACTACCGCAACGTTCGTCCGAAGTATGTCGAAGCGTTCTGGAACCTGGTCAACTGGAAGTTCGTTGCTGAGCAGTTCGAAGGCAAAACCTTCACCGCTTAAGCTGCGCGCCAGTCAAAAACCCGGCTTTTGCCGGGTTTTTTTATGGGCGTTTGATGATCGTTCCCACGCTCCTGCGTGGGAATGCATACCGTGACGCTCCGCGTCACTGGACGCAGAGCGTCCCTGGAGGCGTTCCCACGCTGAGCGTGGGAACGATCAGAGATCGCAACCTTCGGCAACGCCTGCAACAGAATGGCGTTTTTCTCACGCTGAAAGCGGTCTGCCGCTGCTTGCCGCCGTGCCACAGCGGACTACCATCAAAAAGAGGAAAAAATGCTGCGAACCGCTCAAGTTGAGGGCCGAAACTACCGACACAGTACAAATAGGGCTAATACTCCAAACAGCAGCATTTCGGCCAAGGCCACGGGCAAATCATCCCCGGTCTGATTGTCCCTTTGACTGCAAACACGGGATTGCCAATACTCATGGCAACTTGACGCTACCCGCACGGAACAAGGAATAACCCTTTGAAGCTGGAACTCAAGAACAGCTTGTCGGTGAAGTTGCTCCGGGTCGTGCTCCTGTCGGCATTGATCGTCGGCGTAGTCTTGAGCTGCGCGCAGATCGTTTTCGATGCCTATAAAACCCGTCAGGCCGTTGCCGGCGACGCCGAACGCATCCTCGACATGTTCCGCGACCCGTCGACCCAGGCCGTTTACAGCCTGGACCGGGAGATGGGCATGCAGGTGATCGAAGGCCTGTTCCAGGACGATGCCGTGCGTCAGGCCTCCATCGGCCATCCCAACGAAGCCATGCTCGCGCAGAAATCCCGCGACCTGCAGCAGTCCAACAGCCGCTGGCTGACCGACCTTATCCTCGGCCAGGAGCGCACCTTTACCACGCAGTTGGTGGGGCGTGGCCCGTACAGTGAGTATTACGGCGACCTGAGCATCACCCTCGATACCGCCACCTATGGCGAAGGCTTTATCGTCAGTTCGGTAATCATCTTCATCTCCGGCGTGTTGCGCGCACTGGCGATGGGACTGGTGCTGTACCTGGTCTATCACTGGCTGCTGACCAAACCGCTGTCGCGGATCATCGAGCACCTCACCGAGATCAACCCGGATCGCCCCAGCGAGCACAAGATCCCGCAGCTCAAGGGCCACGAAAAAAACGAACTGGGCATCTGGATCAACACCGCCAATCAGTTGCTTGAGTCGATCGAGCGCAACACCCATCTGCGCCACGAAGCCGAAAACAGTCTGCTGCGCATGGCCCAATACGACTTCCTCACCGGTCTGCCGAACCGTCAGCAACTGCAGCAGCAACTGGACAAGATTCTGGTCGACGCCGGCAAGCTGCAACGTCGGGTCGCAGTGTTGTGCGTGGGGCTGGACGATTTCAAAGGCATCAACGAGCAGTTCAGCTACCAGACCGGCGACCAATTGTTGCTGGCTCTGGCCGATCGCTTGCGTGCCCACAGCGGCCGCCTCGGCGCCCTCGCCCGTCTGGGTGGTGACCAGTTTGCGCTGGTACAGGCCGACATCGAACAACCTTACGAAGCAGCGGAACTGGCGCAAAGCATCCTTGATGATCTGGAAGCGGCGTTCGCCCTCGACCATCAGGAAATCCGCCTGCGCGCGACCATCGGCATCACCCTGTTCCCGGAGGATGGCGACAGCACCGAGAAGCTGTTGCAGAAGGCCGAACAGACCATGACCCTGGCCAAAACCCGCTCGCGCAACCGTTATCAGTTTTACATCGCCAGCGTCGACAGCGAGATGCGCCGTCGCCGCGAGCTGGAAAAAGACCTGCGCGATGCCCTTTTGCGCGATCAGTTTTATCTGGTTTATCAGCCGCAGATCAGCTATCGCGATCACCGCGTGGTCGGCGTTGAAGCACTGATTCGCTGGCAGCATCCGGAACACGGTCTGGTGCCGCCGGACCTTTTCATTCCGCTGGCCGAGCAGAACGGCACGATCATCGCCATTGGCGAATGGGTACTGGATCAGGCCTGCAAGCAATTGCGCGAATGGCACGATCAGGGTTTCGCCGACCTGCGCATGGCCGTGAACCTGTCCACCGTGCAGCTGCACCACGCCGAGCTGCCGCGAGTGGTGAACAACCTGTTGCAGATGTACCGCCTGCCGCCGCGCAGCCTGGAGCTGGAAGTCACCGAAACCGGCCTGATGGAAGACATCAGCACCGCCGCCCAACATTTGCTCAGCCTGCGTCGCTCCGGCGCGTTGATCGCCATCGATGACTTCGGCACCGGTTACTCATCGCTCAGTTATCTGAAAAGTCTGCCGCTGGACAAGATCAAGATCGACAAGAGCTTCGTGCAGGATCTGCTGGATGACGACGATGATGCGACCATCGTTCGCGCGATCATTCAACTGGGCAAAAGTCTGGGCATGCAGGTGATTGCCGAGGGCGTGGAAACGGCCGAGCAGGAAAGCTACATCATTTCCGAAGGCTGCCACGAAGGTCAGGGCTATCACTACAGCAAGCCATTGCCGGCACGCGAGCTGGGTGCCTATCTCAAACAGGCGCAACGCAGTAACGCGGCTATTTTATAAAAGCAAAGATCGCAGCCTGCGGCAGCTCCTACATTTGGAATGCGTTCCCCCTGTAGGAGCTGCCGAAGGCTCGGGCCGCGATCGGACGATCTTTTGATCTGCGTAAATAAGAAATATTTCCAGCCACAACCCTTTACACATAATGCGAAAGATTTGCATTATGTCGCAGTTTTGCGCACCCCCAGCGCGAGTCCACTCAACTATCGAAGCAGGATGTTCGCCATGATTCGTATGCCTCTGGCTACCGCCAGTCTGCTGGCCATCGCTATTTCCCTCGCCGGTTGCGGCGAAGGTAAAGACAAGGCCGCCGCTCCGGCCGCACCGACGCCAGCCGCCAGCACCACCGCACCTGCGGCGGCGCCTGCCGCTGCCGGTAAAGTCGACGAAGCCGCCGCCAAGGCTGTGGTCGCGCACTACGCCGACATGGTCTTCGCCGTTTACAGCGATGCCGAATCCACCGCGAAAACCCTGCAGACCGCTGTCGATGCTTTCCTCGCCAAGCCGAACGCCGACACCCTGAAAGCCGCCAAGGCTGCCTGGGTCGCCGCGCGCGTTCCGTACCTGCAGAGTGAAGTATTCCGCTTCGGCAACACCATCATCGACGATTGGGAAGGTCAGGTTAACGCCTGGCCACTGGACGAAGGCCTGATCGACTACGTCGACAAATCCTACGAGCACGCACTGGGTAACCCGGGCGCGACCGCCAACATCATCGCCAACACCGAAGTTCAGGTCGGCGAAGACAAGGTCGACGTCAAAGACATCACCCCGGAAAAACTCGCCAGCCTCAACGAGCTGGGCGGTTCCGAGGCCAACGTTGCCACTGGCTACCACGCCATCGAATTCCTGCTCTGGGGCCAGGACCTGAACGGTACCGGCCCTGGCGCTGGCAACCGTCCGGCCTCCGACTACCTGGAAGGCGCCGGCGCTACTGGCGGTCACAACGATCGTCGTCGTGCCTACCTGAAGTCGGTGACTCAACTGCTGGTCAGCGATCTGGAAGAAATGGTCGGTAACTGGAAGCCGAACGTGGCTGACAACTACCGCGCCACCCTCGAAGCCGAGCCGGGCGAAACCGGTCTGCGCAAAATGCTCTTCGGCATGGGCAGCCTGTCCCTGGGCGAACTGGCGGGCGAGCGCATGAAGGTGTCCCTGGAAGCCAACTCCCCTGAAGACGAGCAGGATTGCTTCAGCGACAACACCCACAACTCGCACTTCTACGATGCCAAAGGCATTCGTAACGTGTATTTGGGCGAGTACATCCGTGTTGACGGCACCAAGATGACCGGCGCCAGCCTGTCGTCGCTGGTGGCCAAGGCCGACCCGGCTGCCGACACCGCACTGAAAGCCGATCTGGCCGCTACCGAAGCCAAGATCCAGGTCATGGTCGATCACGCCAACAAGGGTGAGCACTACGACCAGTTGATCGCTGCGGGTAACACCGCTGGCAACCAGATTGTTCGCGACGCCATCGCGTCTCTGGTCAAGCAGACCGGTTCGATCGAAGCCGCTGCCGGCAAGCTGGGCATCAGCGACCTGAACCCGGACAACGCTGATCACGAGTTCTGATCAACAGCGTCTGCGTCAAAAAAAGGCGACCTTCGGGTCGCCTTTTTCATGTCTGCTTTCTGTGGTGATGCTGATGGCCCCATCGCTGGCAAGCCAGATCCCAGAGGGATTGCCGGTGTACACAGATATTGCGAACGCCGCTGTACCTGTGGGAGCTGGCTTGCCAGCGATGGCCGCACCTCGGTCTCGAGTGAAACCCTGCGTCATATCAAGCAAACGATAATTCCTCTTATTCAATCACCCCGGCCCTGTTAGACTTTGCGCCTTTGTTTTCGCCCGTCCGCAGGATGTCTGATGCCCTCGCTGCCTCTTCGCTTGTCCGCACTGTTGCTGGCCCTGGGCCTGAGTGCCTGCGATGACGCCCCGCGTTTCACCAAGGCCGAGCCCGGTGAAGCACGCTCGGGCGGTGCCGCGACCGTGCGCAAGACCGATCAGAATGCGTTCTCCCTGCCCTCGGCCAACCTGCCGCCGTCACGGCGAGTGGATTTCAGCGTCGGCAACAGCTTCTTCCGCAGCCCGTGGGTGATCGCCCCGTCGACCACCACCGCCCGCGATGGTCTTGGGCCGCTGTTCAATACCAATGCCTGTCAGGGCTGCCACATCAAGGACGGGCGCGGTCATCCGCCGCCACCGGATGCACCTAACGCGGTGTCCATGCTCGTGCGCCTGTCGATTCCCGATACACCGGAATTTGCCAAAGTCATTGAACAGGTCGGCGTGGTGCCGGAGCCGGTGTACGGCGGTCAGTTTCAGGACATGGCCGTGCCCGGCGTCGCTCCCGAGGGCAAAGTCCGCGTTACCTACACGCCAGTGCCTGTACGCTTCAAGGACGGCACCGAAGTCGAACTGCGTAAACCGGTGTTGCAGATTACCCAACTCGGCTACGGCCCGATGCACCCGGACACGCGTTTTTCCGCACGGGTTGCGCCGCCGATGATCGGCCTCGGCCTGCTCGAAGCGATCCCCGAAGAAGCGATTCTGGCCAATGCCGCCGCGCAAGCCAAAGACAACAAAGGCATCAGCGGCCGTCCCAACCAGGTCTGGGATGACGCTTTGCAGAAGACCGTCATGGGCAGATTTGGCTGGAAAGCCGGGCAACCGACCCTCAATCAACAGAATGTTCACGCGTTTTCCGGTGACATGGGCCTCACGACCAGCCTGCGCCCCTTCGATGACTGCACCGACGCGCAAACGGCCTGCAAACAGGCACCGAACGGCAACGGCCCGGACGGCGAGCCGGAAGTCAGCGACAACATCCTGCGCCTGGTGTTGTTCTACAGCCGCAATCTCGCTGTGCCGGCACGTCGTGGCGTCAACGATGCAGAAGTGCTGGCCGGCAAGAACCTGTTTTTCCAGGCCGGCTGCGATTCCTGCCACACACCGAAATACACCACCGCCGCCAACGCCGCCGAACCTGAACTGGCCAATCAAGTGATTCGCCCGTACAGCGATCTGCTGCTGCATGACATGGGCGACGGTCTGGCCGACAACCGCACGGAATTCCAGGCCTCCGGCCGCGACTGGCGCACGCCGCCGTTGTGGGGGATTGGCCTGACGCAAGCAGTCAGTGGCCACACGCAGTTTTTGCATGACGGTCGCGCACGCAATCTGCTCGAAGCGGTGCTATGGCATGGCGGCGAAGCGCAAGCGGCGCAGCAACAGGTTTTGTCTTTCAATGCCGAGCAGCGCGCTGCGTTGCTGGCGTTTTTGAACTCACTTTAAACACTGATAAAGAATCGGGAGCCCGACATGTTCCGTCCCAAGCTACTGTTCACCAGCCTTGCCGCGCTCGCCCTCGGCGCCTGCTCGCCGCAGGATCCGCAAGCGGTCACCTCGGCGGCCATCGCCAAATCGGTGATCCTGCCGACCTACACCCGTTGGGTCGAGGCCGACAAGCAACTGGCGGTCAGCGCCCTCGCCTACTGCCAAGGCAAAGAAACCCTGGAGACCGCCCGCGCCGACTTCCTCCATGCACAGAAGGCCTGGGCCGAGCTGCAACCGCTGCTGATCGGCCCGCTGGCCGAGGGCAACCGTTCGTGGCAGGTGCAGTTCTGGCCGGACAAGAAGAACCTCGTCGGCCGTCAGGTCGAGCAACTGGTCGTCGCCCAGCCGCAGATCGATGCCGCCGCACTCGCCAAATCGAGCGTGGTGGTACAAGGCCTGTCGGCTTACGAGTACATCCTGTTCGACGCCAAGCCTGACGTCGCCAACGCCGAGCAGAAAGCCAAGTACTGCCCACTGCTGATCGCCATCGGCGAGCGTCAGAAGCAGCTGGCCGAAGAGATTCTGCAGAACTGGAACAACACCGACGGCATGCTTGCGCAGATGACCAAGTTCCCGAACCAGCGCTACGCCGATTCCCACGAAGCGATCGCCGATCTGCTGCGCGTGCAAGTCACCGCGCTGGACACCCTGAAGAAAAAACTCGGCACGCCAATGGGCCGCCAGAGCAAGGGCGTACCACAGCCGTTCCAGGCCGATGCATGGCGCAGCCAGTCTTCGCTGACCGCACTGGAAGCCAGCCTAGCGGCAGCGAAAACCGTGTGGGAAGGCGTCGACAACAAAGGCCTGCGCGGTCTGTTGCCGGCTGAGCAAAAGCCATTGGCCGACAAAATCGACGCCGCTTATGCCGCTTCGCTGAAACTGTTCGACAGCACCCAGCGTTCGCTCGGCGAAATGCTTGAAGACGACGCCGGTCGTCAGCAACTGAACGACATCTACGACAGCCTCAACGTCGTCCATCGCCTGCACGAAGGCGAACTGGCCAAGGCGCTGGGCATCCAACTGGGCTTCAACGCCAACGACGGTGACTGATGAGGGCAAGTGCCATGCTGCGACGTCAGGTTCTGACTTTAGCTAGTACGCTGCTGGGAGCAGTGACGCTGGGCGGCTGGACGCTGTTCAAACGCAAGGATCAGAGCCCGCTGTTGCTGTCGGCGCGCGACGACACCGACGGCAAGCACTACGCCGTCGGCTATCGGCTGGATGGCACGCGGGTGTTCGCCACCGAAGTCGGCCAGCGTTGCCACGACATCATCAACCACCCGACGCAGCCGATTGCACTGTTCGTCGCCCGTCGTCCGGGCACCGAGAGTTACCTGATCGACCTGCGCGACGGTCAGTTGCTGCAGACGGTGACCTCGCAGCCGAACCGGCACTTCTACGGCCACGCTGTGGTGCACAAGGACGGCGAATACCTGTACGCCACCGAAAACGACACCACCGATCCCGGTCGCGGCTTGCTCGGCGTGTACAAGTTCGAAGGCGAGCGGCTGGTGCACACGGGTGAGATTTCCACCCACGGTCTCGGCCCGCATCAGGTGTCGTGGATGCCCGACGGCGAGACGCTGGTGGTGGCCAATGGCGGGATTCGTACCGAGGCGGAAAGCCGCGTCGACATGAACCTCAACGCCATGGAGCCAAGTCTGGTGCTGATGCAGCGCGATGGCACCCTGCTGAGCAAGGAAACCCTCGCCCAGCAGATGAACAGCGTGCGCCATCTGGGCATCGCCAGCGACGGCACCATCGTTGCCGGTCAGCAATTCATGGGCGCGTCGCATGAGCGTTCGGAACTGTTGGCGATCAAGCGTCCGGGGCAGCCGTTCGTGGCGTTCCCGGTGCCAGAGCATCAGTTGCAATCGATGGGGCATTACACCGCCAGCGTCGCAGTGCACAGTGATTTGCGTCTGGTTGCGTTGACGGCGCCGCGTGGCAACCGCTTCTTTATCTGGGATCTGGACAGCGGCGAAGTACGCCTTGATGCACCATTGCCCGATTGCGCCGGTGTCGGTGCGGTGAAGGACGGTTTTGTCGTGACCTCCGGGCAAGGGCGTTGCCGTTACTACGATTGCCGCCAGGATGAGCTGTTGGCCAAGCCGCTGGAATTGCCGGCGGGGCTCTGGGACAACCATCTGCATCTGATGGCCTGAAACAGCCTTAACAGATCGCAGCCTGCGGCAGCTCCTACATTTGGAATGCATTCCCCTGTAGGAGCTGCCGCAGGCTGCGATCTTTTTGCCCCCCCCTGTAAGAACTGCCAGTTGGAATCCCCCCTGTACTCGGAGTAATGTGCCCGCCTGTCTCACCTGATTTATCCAAGGAACTGGAAATATGCTGCGTCGCCGCATGCTGATCATGTTGGGTGTTGTTTTGCTGATCGTCCTGGTGCTGGGCGGGTATAAAGCCTTTTCGATCTACACGATGATCCAGGGCTTTTCCAAGCCGAAACCGCCGATCAGCGTCGCCGTGGCCAACGCCAGCGAGCAGCCGTGGCAGCTGCGCCTGCCGACCGTCGGCACGCTGAAGGCGCTGCAAGGTGTCGAGCTGAGTCTGGAAGTCGCCGGCACCGTCACCGAACTCAAGTTTGAATCCGGACAGAAGGTCAAGGCCGGACAGCCGTTGCTGCAACTCGACAGCGCCGTTGAAACCGCCCTGCTGGAAACCGCCAAGGCTGATCTCGGTCTGGCGCAACTGGACTTCGGCCGTGGCGCGCAACTGGTCGACAGTCGCGCCATCTCCAAAGGCGAGTACGACCGCCTCTCTGCCGTTCTGCAAAAGAACAAGGCCACGGTCAATCAGCTCAACGCCTCGCTGGCAAAAAAACGCATCCTCGCGCCGTTCAGCGGCACCATCGGCATCCGTCAGGTCGACGTCGGCGACTACCTCGCCAGCGGCACCAAAATTGCGACGTTGCAGGATTTGAGCAGCCTCTACGCCGACTTCTATCTGCCCGAGCAGTCGGTGCCGAAACTGGCCATCGGTCAACCGGTGCAGATCTCGGTCTCTGCTTACCCGGGGCAAAACTTCGCTGGCAAGATCAGCGCGATCAACCCGATCGTCGAAAGCACTACGCGCAACATTCTGATCCGCGCCACTTTGGCCAACCCCGACGGCAAACTGCTGCCGGGGATGTTTACCAGCCTCGAAGTGCTGCTGCCCGATCCGCAAAAACATATCGTGGTGCCGGAAAGTGCGATCACTTACACCCTCTACGGCAACTCGATCTACGTGGTCGGGCAGAAGAAAGCCGAGGACGGTAGTGTCGAAAAGGATGACAAGGGTCAACCGGTGCTGATCGCCGAACGCCGCTTCATCGAAACCGGTGAGCGCCGCGATGGCCTGGTGATGATCAACAAGGGCGTGCAGAGCGGCGAACAAGTGGTGACGGCTGGCCAGATCAAACTGGACAACGGTGCCCACATCGCCATCAGCGACGACAAGACCCTCGGCGAGCAGAACAGTCCGCCCCGCGCCGACTGATCAAGGAATTCCCATGGCTTTTACCGATCCGTTCATCCGCCGCCCGGTGCTCGCCACTGTGGTCAGCCTGTTGATTGTGTTGCTCGGCTTTCAGGCCTGGAGCAAGCTGCCGCTGCGCCAATACCCGCAAATGGAAAACGCCCTGATCACGGTGACCACCGCTTACCCCGGGGCCAACGCCGAAACCATTCAGGGCTATATCACGCAGCCAATGCAGCAAAGTCTGGCCAGCGCCGAGGGCATCGATTACATGACCTCGGTCAGTCGGCAGAACTTCTCGGTGATCTCGATCTACGCGCGCATCGGCTCCAACACCGACCGTTTGTTCACCGAACTGCTGGCCAAGGCCAACGAGGTGAAAAACAAGTTGCCGCAGGACGCCGAAGACCCGGTGCTGAGCAAGGAATCCGCCGACGCTTCGGCGCTGATGTACATCAGCTTCTTCAGCAAGGACTTGAGCAACCCGCAGATCACCGACTACCTGTCACGGGTGATCCAGCCAAAACTGGCAACCCTGCCGGGTATGGCCGAAGCGGAGATTCTCGGCAATCAGGTGTTCGCCATGCGCCTGTGGCTCGACCCGGTAAAACTCGCCGGTTTCGGCCTCAGCGCCAGCGATGTGACCAACGCCGTGCGCCAGTACAACTTCCTCTCCGCTGCCGGCGAAGTGAAAGGCGAATACGTGGTCACCAGCATCAACGCCAATACCGAGCTGAAATCGGCCGAGGCTTTTGCGGCGATTCCGCTCAAGGTCAGTGGCGACAGCCGCGTGTTGCTCAGCGATGTCGCGCGGGTGGAAATGGGCGCGGAAAACTACGACTCGATCAGCTCGTTCGGCGGCACGCCGTCGGTGTACATCGGCATCAAAGCCACACCGGGCGCCAACCCGCTGGACGTGATCAAGGAAGTGCGCAAGCTGATGCCGGAGCTGGAAGCGCAACTGCCGCCAAACCTGAAAAGCGAGATCGCTTACGACGCCACGCTGTTCATTCAGGCCTCGATCGATGAAGTAGTGAAAACTCTGTTCGAAGCGGTGCTGATCGTCATCGTTGTGGTGTTCCTGTTCCTCGGCGCATTGCGTTCGGTAGTGATCCCGGTGGTGACCATTCCGCTGTCGATGATCGGCGTGATGTTCTTCATGCAGATGATGGGCTACTCGATGAACCTGCTGACGCTGCTGGCGATGGTGCTGGCCATCGGTCTGGTGGTCGACGATGCGATTGTCGTGGTGGAGAACATCCACCGGCACATCGAGGAAGGCAAGACGCCGTTTGATGCGGCGCTGGAAGGCGCGCGGGAAATTGCCATGCCTGTGGTGTCGATGACCATCACCCTGGCGGCGGTGTATGCGCCGATCGGTTTTCTCACCGGGCTGACCGGGGCGCTGTTCAAGGAGTTTGCGCTGACCTTGGCCGGTGCGGTGGTGATTTCCGGGATCGTCGCCCTGACTCTGTCACCGATGATGTGCGCTTTTTTGCTGCGCCACGAGGAAAACCCCAGTGGTCTGGCGCATCGCCTCGACCGTATCTTCGACGGCCTCAAGCGCCGCTATCAGAGCATGTTGCACGGCACGCTGAACACGCGCCCTGTGGTGTTGGTATTCGCGGTGATCGTGTTGTGCCTGATCCCGGTGTTCCTCAAGTTCACCAAATCGGAACTGGCCCCGGACGAAGATCAGGGCATCATTTTCATGATGGCCACTGCGCCACAGCCGACCAACCTTGATTACCTGAGCACCTACACCGACGAATTCATCAAAATCTTCAAGGAATTCCCCGAGTACTACTCCTCGTTCCAGATCAACGGCTACAACGGTGTGCAGGCCGGCATCGGCGGTTTCCTGCTTAAGCCGTGGAACGAGCGCAGCCGCACGCAAATGCAGATCCTCCCGGAGGTGCAGGGCAAACTCGAAGGCATCCCGGGCTTGCAGATCTTCGGTTTCAACCTGCCCTCCCTGCCCGGCACCGGCGAAGGCTTGCCGTTCGAGTTTGTAGTCAACACCGCCAACGACTACGAACTACTGTTGCAAGTCGCCGACCGGATCAAGAAACGCGCCATGGAATCGGGCAAGTTCGCCTTCGTCGACCTCGATCTGGCGTTCGACAAACCTGAAGTGGTTGTCGATATCGACCGCGCCAAAGCGGCGCAGATGGGCGTGTCGATGCAGGACCTCGGTGGCACCCTCGCCACCCTGCTGGGCGAGGCAGAAATCAACCGTTTCACCATTGATGGGCGCAGCTACAAGGTGATTGCTCAGGTTGAACGGCCGTACCGCGATAACCCGGACTGGCTGAACAACTACTACGTGAAAAACACCCAGGGCGAGTTGCTGCCACTGTCGACACTGATCAAGGTCAGCGACCGCGCCCGACCGCGCCAGCTCAACCAGTTCCAGCAGCTCAACGCCGCGAAGATTTCCGGTTTCCCGCTGGTGAGCATGGGCGAAGCCATCGATACCGTGTTGCAGATTGCCCGCGAAGAAGCGCCGGCCGGGTTCGCCTTTGACTATGGCGGTGCGTCACGTCAGTTCGTCCAGGAGGGCAGCGCGTTGTGGGTGACGTTTGCCTTGGCCTTGGCGATTATCTTTCTGGTGCTGGCGGCGCAATTCGAAAGCTTCCGCGATCCGCTGGTGATTCTGGTGACAGTGCCATTGTCGATCTGCGGGGCGCTGATTCCGCTGTTCCTCGGCTGGTCGAGCATGAACATCTACACCCAGGTCGGGCTGGTGACGCTGATCGGGCTGATCAGCAAGCATGGCATCCTGATCGTCGAGTTCGCCAACCAGTTGCGCAAGGACAAGGGCCTGACGGCGCGCGAAGCCGTTGAGGAAGCGGCGGCGATTCGCTTGCGGCCGGTGTTGATGACCACGGCGGCGATGGTGTTTGGCATGGTGCCGCTGATTCTGGCCACGGGCGCCGGTGCGGTGAGCCGTTTTGATATCGGCATGGTGATTGCCACGGGGATGTCGATTGGTACGTTGTTTACGCTGTTTGTCCTGCCGTGCGTTTACACCTTGCTGGCGAAACCTGATCCCAAACCAACCGCATAACCCCCTGTAGGAGTGAGCCTGCTCGCGATAGCGGTGTGCCATTCAAATCATTATTAACTGACAGGCCGCTATCGCGAGCAGGCTCACTCCTACACGGGATCTGTGTCGTCTCGGGCATAAAAAAGGCCTCGCAACTGCGAGGCCTTTTATGTGGGCTTCAATCGGTTCAACTTTGCGGCCTCATCCCTTGAGAAAGTCCGAACATGAACAACAACAGATCATGATCGGGTTTGGTCGCCACGGAGGCTTTTGCCACCCGTGGGACTGCGCAGTGGGCGTCGTCTACGGACGCGCCAACCACCTGCATGCGGGGCTGCTCCCAGGCAGCCACCGCCAATGACGCAACTGCCAAGGCTCCAACCAAAAACAAACCTCGTGCAATTTCTAGTTTCATCGCTATAAACCTTTGATAGCGCTGCCAAACGCCGTCTCATAAAAGTAGACGAGTTTTTTCCAGTCCGCGTCGCGGAACGACGAATGGCGGCGCAATTGCTTCATGTCATGGGAGGCGGCGCGATAGGCGGTCAGACGCTGGCGGCATTTCTCCATATCGATCAAAGCGACCTCGACCTTGGCCGACTCGCCTTCGCCCGTCACACGCACAAACACGTGTTTGATGTAGATGCAGCTGTGCTGCCAACGGCCCTTGTGCATACGCGCCAGATTCTCGGCGAGGTCCTTGAGCACACGCTCGTAAACCACATCGCCACACTGATCGCGACCGCCGGCAGCCGCCAGCCAGTGTTCCAGTTCCTGGAAACCGTCCAGGGACTTGGTGACCAAAAGTGCACGCCACTTGTGTTGCGGATCAGGCTGGGCACCGCAAAAGACGATCTCGGGCACGCGCACACCGAGCTTGCTCACGCCAGTCAGCGCGTCAAGTTCACGCAGAACAGTAGGACGGCCGAAAGGGTGCAGCCAGCTGCGGTAGATATGACCGGTCTGGCGCTTGGCATACAGCAGTTGACCATCGCGCCCCACGACCCTTTGCACGCCACTTTCCCCGCCACGTCGAACATTGGGCTCTTCCACCCACTCGCCGCGCTGGTTCCAGTAAAAGTCAAAGCGATCTTGCGGAGCGACATCCGTTTCTGCTGCAAATTGCACTGCCATCCTGTTACCTCTTGCGTAATACGTAAACCCGCCACATGGCGTAGAGCGGAATAAAGTCCAGTTGTTCCTGAATCCGAAAACCTGCCTCCTCGAATTCCTTTTCCACCGTAGCGGCCGGTAACACAAAGCGATTCTGATACTCGCGTTTGTCACGGTTGCGCTCGGCTCGCTGGCGTTTCCAGGCTTTGAAGTTGCCATCAACCCACAGCGAAACGATCACACTGTCGCGGGTGACGCGCTCGAATTCGCGCAGAATCGCCCGGCGATGCTCGGCTTCACCGATGTGGTGGAGCAGACGCATGCAGAAAATGCTGTCGACGGCGTTGTCAGGCAAGGCAATGTCGAAGGCAGATGTGTGCAAGGGTTGTACCCGTTTCACCACATCGGCCGGTTGCGACTGCATGGCCGTCTTGATCATCGACTCGGAATTGTCCGCACCGATAATCACCCGGTTGGCCTTTTCGCCCAACAAGGGCCAGAAACGCCCGGCACCGCAAGGCAGATCCAGCACCAGCCCTGGCTCGCCAACCAGCGCCAGCGCCTTGCGGGCCATCTGTTCGTCACGCCAATGGGAGAGACGCCGTCCAAGACTTTCTTTGTGCTTGCGCAGATATTTCTGCGCGTGTTGATCGTCGTACTTCTCGGAAAAATCGAGTTTGATCGGACCGGACATCACCTGGACTCCTGAATTGCTGATGTCACCACCTTAAGGAGCGGCGTGTCAGCGTCAGGTCATCCATTTGTGAAAAAAATGTCCGGTAAACAGACAAATTATTACAGCGTTATACAGGATTTAGACAGGAAGGAGGGAGTAGCATTGAGCCACTCCGTGCGTCAGATTTTGCCCAGATCTACCTCGAAGCGGCAGCCATTGGGCTCCATCGTGCTCAAGCTGACGGTCCAGCCCTGGTTCTCGCAGATCCGCTGCACCAGCGACAATCCCAGCCCCAGGCCTTCGCCACGCTTTTCGCTGCCACGTACGAAAGGCTCGAACATGGCTTCGCGCTTTTCTTCCGGAATGCCGACACCGGAGTCTTCCACCGCGAAGCCGTTGGCAGTGAGTGTCAGGCGAATGAAGCCGCTTTCGGTGTAATGCAGCGCGTTGCGCAACAGGTTGCCCATCACGGCATTCAATAGGGTCGCGTTGTAGCGAATGTCTGATGGACTGCCAGGTTCGAAGATCAGTTTCAGGCCCTTGCTCTCGATCGGCCCGCGCCACAGACACAACAGGCCTTCGGCCACTTGCGAGAGGTTTTGCTGAAGTGCCATGCCAGCATCCTCATGCTGGGCGCGCGCCAGCATCAGGAAGGTTTGCACCAATTCGCGCATTTCTTCACTGGCGCGGGCAATTCGCTCGACCTGTGAACGACCACGCTGGTCGATCCCCGGGTTTTCCAGCAGCAGTTCGCAGGAACTGGCCAATACCATAAGCGGCGTGCGCAATTCATGGCTGACGTCGCTGGTGAACAAACGTTCGCGTGTCAGCGCCTGACGCAAACGCCCCAATGTGGCATCGAAGGCCACCGCCAGCTCGCCGACTTCGTCTGCCGCGTAATCCGGCGCCAACGGCGGCGCCAACCCGAGTAACTGGTCACGGTGACGCACCTGCCGGGCCAGTCGGACCACCGGCGCCATCACCTTGCGCGCCAGCACCCAGCCGAGGAACACCGCTAGTGCCAGGCTGAGCACAAAACCCACCAGGACCACGGCAAACAGCACACGCTCGCGCTCTTCAAAATCGCTTTGATCTTGCAACAAGACGTAACGGCGACCGTCGACGATCTCGACCATCGCGTGATACGACAGCTGCTCGCGGAAGACTTCATGGAAACCCGAATCGAGGTGGCGCAGGTCCTTGGGCAGCTCGAAATCGCCCGGTCCGCCACTGAAATAGAACAACTGGTCGGGTTCCGGGCGATGGCTCCAGTCCGAAACATTGTCCATCAGCAGCAGACGCTGCAAGTCGCCGCCCAGCCCCGCCGAAATCAGTTTTTCTTCCACCAGGTGCACGGTCGCGACAATGCCCATTGCGAAGGCGCCGGCCACCAGTGCACTCATCAAGGCAAAAGCAATGATGATCCGCTGGGAAAGACTTTGCCTGAACTCCATTACACGTCGGCCAGCCGGTAACCCACGCCGTGCACAGTGTGCAGCAGTGGTTTGGCAAAAGGTTTATCGATCACCTGACGCAGTTGGTGAACGTGACTGCGCAGGCTGTCGCTGTCCGGGCAATCATCGCCCCACAGCGCTTCTTCGAGAATTTCCCGACGCAGGACGTGCGGGCTCTTCTGCATCAACACCGCGAGCAATTTGAGGCCGACCGGGTTGAGCTTCAGCAGTTTGCCGTCGCGGGTCACTTCCAGCGTGTCGAGGTCGTAGCTCAGATCGGCGACCTGCAGCGCACGGCGACCACCACCTTGCGCACGGCGCATCACCGCTTCGACCCGCGCAGCCAGCTCGGACAAGGCAAATGGCTTGATCAGGTAATCGTCGGCCCCGGCCTTGAAACCCTGCAAGCGGTCGTCGAGTTGATCGCGGGCGGTGAGCATGATCACCGGTGTGTCCCGACGGGCGTCCTCACGCAGGCGTTTGCACAGAGTGTAACCATCGATGCCGGGCAACATGATGTCGAGCACGATCAGGTCGTAATGCTCGGTGGCGGCCAGATGCAGGCCCGACAGACCGTCCTGGGCGCAATCGACGGTATAGCCCTTGAGGCCCAGATAATCGGCCAGATTGGCCAGGATGTCGCGGTTGTCTTCGACCAATAGAATTCGCATGGGCACCTCCTCCGTACGGGGTAACGGCCGTCTTGGCCCGCGCAGCTTACGGCCAAGTGTGGCTCACGGCTAGGCGTGCGTTGAGTTGTTGCGCGAGAAAAACGTTCATTGTTCCAGCCAACGTTTTTTTCACTTTCGATTAACAAATCAGCGACGCATAGACGCGCAGACTCCGCGCGGTTGCGCTCCTCAGATCCTACTTACACCCAAGGAATTGCCCATGGTGTCGACTTCTGCCCGCCCCGTTTCCAGACCGCTGAACTTCTGGCTTTGCCTGGGAATACCCACCGTCGCGGCAATCATTCTGGTGTTGCTCGAACTGACCGATCTGGACATGGATCTGGCCAGACTGTTCTACGACCCGGTCGCAGGCGACTTTATCGGGCGACACAGTTTTTTCCTTGAAGACATCCTCCATGATCGTGCCAAACAGGTGGTCATTGCGTTCTCGGTGTTGGCCATCCTCGGCTTTATCGGCTCGTTTTTTCTCGCCAGGCTGAAACCGTTCAAGCGTGAACTGGGTTGCCTGGTACTTTCGCTGGGCCTGGCGACATCGTTCGTCACTCCGGTCAAAGCCGTGACTGCCGTGCAGTGCCCGTGGAGCCTGGAGCAATTCGGTGGCCATGAGACCTACAGCAAACTGATGGAGCATCGTCCACAGACCGATAAACCCGGGCGTTGCTGGCCCGGTGGTCATGCGGCGACGGGGTTTACTTTGTTTGCGCTGTTCTTTGTCCTGCGTGATCGGCGTCCGCGTCTGGCCAGACAGGCGTTTATCTTTGCCTTCGCATTGGGGTCGGTGTTTTCCATCAGCCGGATGATGCAGGGCGCGCACTTCTTTTCGCACAACGTGTGGACGGCGATTTTCTGCTGGCTGATTTGTCTGGGATCTTATTATTGGGTGCTGTATCGCCCGGCGGTGAAAGCCGAGGCCGTGGTCGAGGCGCAACCGGTCAGCGCCTGATCTGACGCCATCGCTGGCAAGCCAGCTCCCACAGGGTTGGTGCCGAGCACACATTTTGTGAACGCTCGAATCACTGTGGGAGCTGGCTTGCCAGCGATGAACGATTACTCGGACTTTCGCCAACACTAAATCAAAGGCAATAAAAAACCCCGCTGACTCGCGTCAGCGGGGTTTTGCGTTACGGGGTAAGGCTGGCTTACATCATGCCGCCCATGCCACCCATGCCGCCCATGTCTGGCATACCGCCGCCAGCAGCGCCGTCTTTCTTCGGCGCGTCAGCTACTGCCGCTTCGGTGGTCAGGATCAGACCGCCGATCGACGATGCAGCTTGCAGAGCGGAACGAGTCACCTTGGTTGGGTCCAGGATGCCCATTTCGATCATGTCGCCGTATTCGCCAGTTGCAGCGTTGTAACCGAAGTTACCTTTGCCGTTCTTGACTTCGTTGACCACAACGCTTGGCTCGTCGCCGCTGTTGGCAGCGATCTGACGCAGCGGAGCTTCAACAGCGCGGCGCAGAACAGCGATACCGACGTCCTGATCAGCGTTGTCGCCTTTCAGGTCAACCAGGGTTTGCAGAGCACGGATCAGCGCAACGCCACCGCCAGGTACCACGCCTTCTTCAACGGCTGCACGAGTTGCGTGCAGGGCGTCTTCAACGCGGGCCTTCTTCTCTTTCATTTCTACTTCGGAACCAGCGCCAACCTTGATCACTGCAACGCCGCCGGACAGCTTGGCCAGACGCTCTTGCAGTTTTTCACGGTCGTAGTCCGAGGAAGTTTCAGCAGCCTGGGCACGGATCTGAGTGATACGCGCCTGGATGTCAGCTTCTACGCCAGCACCGTCAACGATGATGGTGTTTTCCTTGGAGATGGTCACACGCTTGGCGCTACCGAGGTTTTCCAGGGTAGCGGCTTCCAGGCTCAGGCCGATCTCTTCGGAGATAACGGTACCGCCGGTCAGAACAGCGATGTCCTGCAGCATGGCCTTGCGACGGTCGCCGAAGCCTGGCGCCTTGACGGCTGCGACTTTAACGATGCCACGCATGTTGTTCACAACCAGAGTCGCCAGGGCTTCGCCTTCAACGTCTTCGGAAACGATCAGCAGTGGACGGCCGGCTTTGGCAACGGCTTCCAGCACTGGCAGCATTTCGCGGATGTTCGAGATCTTTTTGTCGACCAGCAGGATCAGCGGGCTGTCCAGCTCGGCAACCATGGTCTCTGGCTTGTTGACGAAGTACGGGGACAGGTAGCCACGGTCGAACTGCATGCCTTCTACAACCGACAGTTCGTTTTCCAGGCCAGTGCCTTCTTCAACGGTGATCACGCCTTCTTTGCCGACTTTTTCCATGGCTTCGGCAATGATGTCGCCGATGGAGCTGTCGGAGTTGGCGGAGATGGTGCCGACCTGAGCGATGGCCTTGGTGTCAGCGCATGGCTTGGACAGGTTCTTCAGCTCTTTGACGATCGCGATGGTCGCTTTGTCGATACCACGCTTCAGATCCATCGGGTTCATGCCGGCAGCGACGGCTTTCAGGCCTTCGTTGACGATCGACTGAGCCAGAACGGTAGCGGTAGTAGTACCGTCACCAGCGTCATCGTTGGCACGGGAGGCAACGTCTTTGACCAGCTGCGCGCCCATGTTTTCGAAGCGATCTTCGAGTTCGATTTCTTTGGCGACGGAAACGCCGTCCTTGGTGATGGTCGG
This sequence comes from Pseudomonas sp. IT-P395, assembly GCF_949767675.1. NCBI lineage: Bacteria > Pseudomonadati > Pseudomonadota > Gammaproteobacteria > Pseudomonadales > Pseudomonadaceae > Pseudomonas > Pseudomonas sp. IT-P395. Next base: position 251,037 of record NZ_CATKPW010000060.1, on the reverse strand, counting down.
AGCGCCGAAGCTCTTCTCGATGATCACGTTACGGCCTTTCGGGCCCAGGGTCGCTTTTACTGCGTCAGCCAGGACGTTGACGCCCTTGAGCATTTTTTTACGGGCGGAATCGCCAAACAGAACTTCTTTAGCAGCCATGATCGATATTCCTTAAATACTTTGTAGTAGCGGGAAAATGAACGGGGGTATCAGCCTTCGATAACAGCGAGGATTTCGTTCTCGCTCATTACCAACAGGTCTTCGCCGTCGACTTTCACAGTGTTGCTGCCGGAGTAAGGACCGAACACAACCTTGTCGCCTTCCTTCACGGACAGTGCGCGCACTTCGCCGTTTTCCAGAGCTTTGCCCGGGCCTACAGCGAGAATCACACCGTGGTTGGCTTTTTCAGCAGCCGAACCTGGCAGGACGATACCGCCAGCGGTTTTCTTTTCTTCTTCGCTGCGACGGATTACGACGCGGTCATGCAGAGGACGAAGCTTCATTGTCGATCTCTCCTAATTGTGGTTTTCATCGGCCGGTGTAGTCCCGGCGGGTTTAACAAATCCGGCCTTCGCCGGTTGCGCCTCGTCGAGCGAGACGCGGAAGACTGACTGGCGCAAATGCCAGAAACCTTTCGGTGACCGATACATAAGGGCGCATAAGCTTATTACAAGGGCGCGGCTAAAAATTTTTCACCGATATGTTGCACAAAAGCAGCCCATAAACGAACACGGCACCCGAAGGTGCCGTGTCAATGCAGATGTTACTTGGAGTCGCGATGTTCGAACTCGCCTTCGATCACATCACCCTCGCGGCCCAGTGGCTGACGCGGTGCAGGACCGCCACGGGGTTGCAGGTCGTCGGCGAACGCACGCTGACGCATGGCCTGTTCTTCGGCGCGCTGGCGCATTTTGTTCGCCAGCAGTCGACGGCTGATTGGCAGCAGCATGACCAGACCGACCACGTCGCTGATGAAGCCAGGCAGGATCAACAGGCCACCGGCCAATGCCAGCATCAAACCTTCCAGCATGGTTTGTGCGGGCAGTTCGCCGCGGTTCAGGCTTTCACGGGCACGCAATGCAGTGGCCAGACCGGCGACGCGCAGCACAAACACACCGAACATCGAGCCGAGAATGATCAGCAGCAGGGCCGGGAAAAACCCGATAGCCCCTGCCACTTTGACGAATACGAACAGCTCCAGCACTGGAAACAGCAGAAAGAGCAACAGAAAAGGGCGCATCAAAGTTTCCTCAACGCAAGAAATGCCTTGCAGTAAGCCTTAGATGACGTCGCCCTTTCGTGAATTCAAGCGTCGGCCACAGCATTTTTTGGCCAGACCTCGGCATGAGCCAATGAAACCAGGGCTTCGCGCACTTGTGTCGGCGTATTACAAGGTGCTGGGAACGGCAGCCAGTACAGCGCCTGACCGATGCGCAGGTGCATGCCTTCTGTGTCGATCCCGGCCAGTTGCGCCGGCGCAGTTTTCGGCAGACCGGCGAGGTCGACGTAGTGCGCGATGGCTTTGCCGTGGTCGCTGTTCATGTGCTCGACCATGCTGATCTCGGCCTTGCCGGCGAACGGATTGGCCAGGGTCAGTTGATCGACCCAGTGAATCGCACCAAAACCACCGATGTAGCGATGACGCACCGGGGTCAGCACCCAGAAGTCGAAATCGTGGGCCTTGTGGTAGTTCTGCGAATCGGGGAAATAACGGTAGTAACGCTCGGCGGCGGCTTCGATCGCGGCAACGTCTTCGAGCTTTTGCGCCTCGGCCATATAGGTCAGGCGACCAACGGCTTGCACATCATCGGCCTCGCGCTCGCCGACGAGCATTGAGCATTTCGGGTCTTTTTGCAGGTTGTGGGTGTGCTGGGCAATGCGGCTGATCAGGATCAGCGGCCGGCCCTGCTCGTCCAGGCAGTACGGCACCACGGAGCCAAAAGGAAAACCGGGCATCGATTTGGAGTGGGTCGACAGCACTCCACGGTATTCCTTGAGAAGCAATTCTCGGGCATTCTTCGCCACTTCAACGCTCAATTTATGACTCCTTAAATAGAATCCGTCGAAAAAACGGACAGGCGCCGGGGATCAAGTCCCGGTCAGCCGGCGGGCAATTCTCATGTGCAAACCAGCCACGGCCGGTGCAGATCGGGAGTCGCTGAAAACAACAACTACTCAGACCTGCTATCGGGGCATGCGAATGCAACTCAACGACAAAGTAATCATTATCACTGGCGGTTGCCAGGGTTTGGGCCGTTCGATGGCCGAGTATTTCGCCGGCAAAGGCGCGAAGCTCGCCCTGGTCGACCTCAATCAGGAAAAACTCGACGACGCGGTCGCGGCTTGCAAGGCCAAGGGCGTCGAGGCGCGCAGCTATCTGTGCAACGTGGCCAATGAAGAGCAGGTCGAGCACATGGTCACTCAGGTCGCCGCTGATTTCGGCGCGATCCACGGCCTGATCAACAACGCCGGGATCCTCCGTGATGGCCTGCTGCTCAAGGTCAAGGACGGCGAAATGACCAAGATGAGCCTGGCCCAGTGGCAGGCCGTCATCGACGTCAACCTGACCGGCGTGTTCCTCTGCACCCGTGAAGTGGCGGCGAAAATGGTCGAGCTGAAGAACACTGGCGCGATCATCAACATCTCGTCGATTTCTCGAGCAGGCAACGTTGGCCAGACCAATTATTCGGCAGCCAAGGCCGGTGTTGCTGCAGCGACAGTGACCTGGGCCAAAGAGCTGGCGCGTTACGGCATTCGGGTGGCGGGCATTGCACCGGGCTTCATCGAAACCGAGATGACCCTGGGCATGAAACCGGAAGCGCTGGAGAAGATGACCGCGGGGATCCCGCTCAAGCGCATGGGCAAGCCGGAAGAGATTGCACACTCGGCGGCGTATATCTTCGAGAACGACTACTACACCGGGCGGATTCTGGAGATGGATGGCGGCTTGCGTATCTAACTGCCAACACAAAACAAATGTAGGAGTGAGCCTGCTCGCGATTGCGGTCATTCATTCAACAAATCTGTTGAATGTTATTCCGCTATCGCGAGCAGGCTCACTCCTACAGGGTTATCGGTGTTGCTGATGCATCAATCGTCGCTGATGGTGATGTTCGGCATCGCCGGTGTCGCCGCTTCCTGCAACACAATCCGCGCACCGACGTGGCGGGCGAGTTCCTGATAGACCATGGCAATCTGGCTGTCCGGCTCGGCGATCACCGTTGGCTTGCCGCCGTCGGCCTGTTCACGGATCAGCATCGACAGAGGCAGCGAAGCCAGCAGTTCAACGCCGTACTGGGTCGCCAGTTTTTCACCACCGCCCTCACCGAACAGATGCTCGGCATGCCCGCAGTTCGAGCAAATGTGCACGGCCATGTTTTCCACCACGCCCAGCACCGGAATGTTGACCTTGCGGAACATTTCCACGCCTTTGCGCGCGTCGAGCAAGGCCAGATCCTGCGGGGTGGTAACGATCACCGCGCCGGCCACCGGGACTTTTTGCGCCAAAGTCAGTTGAATGTCGCCGGTGCCTGGCGGCATGTCGATGACCAGATAATCCAGATCGCCCCACGCGGTTTGCGTAACCAGTTGCAGCAGCGCGCCGGAGACCATCGGCCCGCGCCAGACCATCGGCGTGTTGTCGTCGGTCAGAAACGCCATCGACATGACTTCTACACCGTGAGCCTTGAGCGGCACGAACCACTTCTGATCCTTGACCTCCGGGCGGGTGCGCTCGGGGATGCCGAACATGATGCCTTGGCTCGGGCCGTAGATATCGGCGTCGAGAATCCCGACCTTGGCGCCTTCGCGGGCCAGGGCCAGTGCGAGGTTGGCGGCGGTGGTCGACTTGCCCACACCGCCCTTGCCGGAGGCCACGGCGACCACGTTCTTGACGTTGGCCAGCCCCGGAATCTGCGCCTGCGCCTTGTGCGCAGCGATAACTGTATTGATTTCTACTTTCGCGGCCGCGACACCGTCGAGGTTCTCGATGGCCAATTGCAGCATTTGCGCCCATCCGCTTTTGAACAGGCCAGCGGCATAACCGATTTCCAGCTGCACGTTGACGCGATCACCGACGATCTCGATGTGCTTCACGCAACCGGCGCTGACCGGGTCCTGGTTCAGGTAAGGGTCGGTGTATTGGCTGAGGACGGCTTCCACCGCTGCGCGAGTGATGGCGCTCATGGGCAACTCCGATAACAAGACTGGGAAAAGATGGCGGGTATCCTACCCCTTCTATCCTCCGGACGGCATGCCCGGCAACGATTTGCAGGGGTGAAATATCTTGCCCGGCGCTTTATAGTGGCCGACCTCCGTTTCATCAAGTAGCGAAGCCCCACATGTCCGAACCACGCAAGATCCTCGTCACCAGCGCCCTGCCCTACGCCAACGGTTCGATTCACCTTGGCCATATGCTGGAATATATCCAGACCGATATGTGGGTGCGCTTCCAGAAGCATCGCGGCAATCAATGCATTTACGTCTGCGCCGACGACGCCCACGGTTCGGCGATCATGCTGCGCGCGGAAAAGGAAGGCATCACCCCGGAACAACTGATCGCCAACGTGCAGGCTGAACACAGCGCCGACTTTGCCGAGTTCCTGGTTGATTTCGACAACTTCCACTCCACTCACGCCGAAGAAAACCGTGAGTTGTCGAGCCAGATCTACATCAAGCTGCGTGACGCCGGGCACATCGCCCAGCGCTCGATCACCCAGTACTTCGACCCGGAAAAGAAAATGTTCCTGGCCGACCGCTTCATCAAGGGCACCTGTCCGAAATGCGGTACCGAAGACCAGTACGGCGATAACTGCGAAAAATGCGGTGCGACCTACGCCCCGACCGATCTGAAGGATCCGAAGTCGGCGATCTCCGGCGCCACCCCGGTGCTCAAGGATTCCCAGCACTTCTTCTTCAAACTGCCAGACTTCCAGGAAATGCTGCAAACCTGGACCCGCAGCGGCACCTTGCAAGACGCCGTCGCCAACAAGATCGCTGAATGGCTGGACGCCGGCCTGCAACAGTGGGACATCTCCCGCGATGCGCCGTATTTCGGTTTCGAGATCCCGGGCGAGCCGGGCAAATATTTCTACGTGTGGCTGGACGCCCCGATCGGCTACATGGCCAGCTTCAAGAACCTTTGCGACCGTACGCCGGAGCTGGACTTCGATGCGTTCTGGGCCAAGGATTCCACCGCCGAGCTGTACCACTTCATCGGCAAGGACATCGTCAATTTCCACGCGCTGTTCTGGCCAGCGATGCTCGAAGGCGCGGGCTACCGCAAGCCGACCGGCATCAATGTGCACGGCTATCTGACCGTCAACGGCCAGAAGATGTCCAAGTCGCGCGGCACCTTCATCAAGGCGCGTACGTATCTGGATCACCTGTCGCCGGAATACCTGCGCTATTACTACGCGGCCAAACTGGGCCGTGGCGTCGATGACCTCGACTTGAACCTCGAAGATTTCGTGCAGAAGGTCAACTCCGACCTGGTCGGCAAAGTGGTCAACATCGCCAGCCGTTGCGCCGGTTTCATCCAGAAAGGTAACGCCGGCCTGCTGGTCGGCACCAATGCCGCGCCAGAGCTGACCGAGGCTTTCCTCGCTGCTGCGCCAAGCATTGCCGACGCCTACGAGGCCCGCGACTTCGCCCGTGCCATGCGTGAAACCATGGCTCTGGCCGACCGCGCCAACGCCTGGATCGCCGACAAGGCGCCGTGGTCGTTGAACAAACAGGAAGGCAAACAGGATGAAGTCCAGGCGATCTGCGCCACCGCCATCAACCTGTTCCGCCAACTGGTGATCTTCCTCAAACCGGTGCTGCCGCTGTTGGCCGCCGATGCCGAGGCGTTCCTCAACGTCGCCCCGCTGACCTGGAACGACCACACCACGCTGCTGGCCAACCACCAGTTGAACGAATTCAAACCGTTGATGACCCGCATCGACCCGGTAAAAGTACAAGCCATGAGCGACGCCTCGAAAGAAGACCTCACCGCCAGCCAGACCGACACCGGTGCCGCGGCCCCAGCGGGCAATGGCGAACTGGCCAAGGACCCGCTGTCGCCGGAAATCGACTTCGATGCTTTTGCTGCCATCGACCTGCGCGTCGCGCTGATCGTCAAAGCCGAACACGTCGAAGGTGCTGACAAGCTGCTGCGCCTGACGCTGGACATCGGTGACGAGCAGCGCAACGTGTTCTCCGGGATCAAGAGCGCTTATCCGGATCCGTCCAAACTCGACGGTCGCCTGACGATGATGATCGCCAACCTCAAGCCTCGGAAAATGAAGTTCGGTATCTCCGAAGGCATGGTGATGGCGGCCGGCCCTGGCGGTGAAGAGATTTACCTGCTGAGCCCGGACAGCGGCGCCAAGCCAGGTCAGCGCATCAAGTAACAGCTGGCGGTCAATTGATCCCACAGGCGTGCCCGGCATGCCTGTGGGATTTTTCATATCTGGCCGGATAATGCCTAACCTTTAGAGACACCCGCCCGTTTCGCTGGCAGAACCATGACCGAACTTGTGCTTACGCTCATCAGTGCTGCACTGCTCAACAACTTCGTGTTGCACTGGCCGCTGGGCGTCGATCCGCTGTTGGCGGGCAGTCGTCGTCAGGTGCATGCGTTGGGGCTGGCGACGTTGTGTCTGATGTTGATCACAGGCGTAGTGGGTTACGCGATCTGGCATTGGCTGCTGGTGCCGCTGCAACTTGAGTTCCTGCGCCTGTTCGTGTTTCTGCCGCTGAGCGTATTGCTGATCATGCCGCTGTTAAAGCTACTGGCGCGCTGGCTGCCAAAGTTGCCTTTTGACGGGTTATGGCCGCTGTTGCTGGGCAATGCCGGTGTACTGGGGCTGGTGCTGATCAACGCGCAAAACGATCGCGGTCTGCTGCAGACGACAGCGCTGAGCCTCGGTGCCGGACTGGGTTTCTGGCTGGTGCTGAGCCTGTTTCAGGATTTGCGTGAACGCACGACCGACAACGATATTCCCCTGCCCTTTCGCGGCTTGCCGATCGATCTGATCAGCGCCGGATTGATCGCAGTGATTTTTCTCGGATTCAGTGGACTGATCAAAACATGAGTCTGATTCAACGCATCGATGCCCTTCTGCCGCAGACTCAATGCGGCAAGTGCGGCCATCCCGGATGCAAGCCCTATGCACAAGGTATCGCCGAGGGCGAGCCGATCAACAAGTGCCCGCCGGGCGGTGACGAAACCATCGCCGCGCTGGCTGAACTGTTGAAAGTACCGGTGCTGGAACTGGACATCAGTCGCGGTTCGGCGCCGCCGCAAGTGGCGTTCATCCGTGAGGCCGAATGCATTGGCTGCACCAAGTGCATTCAGGCCTGCCCGATCGACGCGATTGTCGGCGCGGCGAAACTGATGCACACGGTGATCATTGACGAGTGCACCGGTTGCGATCTGTGTGTCGCACCATGCCCGGTCGATTGCATCGAAATGCACCCGCTGCCGCTCGGCACATTGCCGGTCGTGGGCGGTCTGGCCTTCAGTCTTGAAGAACAGCGCGCGCGCGCGGCCAAACGCGATCACGCGCGTCAACGCTTCGAGCGCCGAAACCAGCGCTTGCAACGCGAAGAACAACAGAAGCAGGCTGAGCGTGAAGCGCGGGCGAAACGGACGGTGCAACCTGAAGTGGCCGCAACCGATCCGGTACAGGCGGCACTGGAACGGGTGCGTGCGCAGAAAGCGGCGACCGCTGATGCGGCGCTGAAGAAAGCCAAGATCGATGTGGCGATGAGCCGTGCGCAATTGCACAAATCGTTGAAAGCCTTCGGCCATCCGCCGACATTTGAGCAGCAGACGCAACTGATCGTGTTGCAGCAGCAGTTCGAAGCAGCCGAACAGGCTCTGGCGAAACTTGAAAGCAACCCGGCGCCAGCGCCCATCGTGCCTGCCCCCGCCAAAGACGCCGATCTGAAACGGGCCAAGATCCAGTTGGCCATGCGTCGTGCTGAACTGAAAAAAGCCCAGACCGCCGAAGCGGCGCCCGAGCAGATCGCCGCGCTTGAGCAGGCATTGCGCGACGCCGAACAGGCCCTGCACGCCGCCGAAGCCACAAGCGATCAGTCGTTGCCTGACTTGGTGCGCGTCGAAAAACGTCCGATCGACAGCCAGCTTCGTCAGTTGAAAACCGAATTGGCCTACGCCCGTGCGGACCTCAACAAACTCGAACGACGCGCCGACACGCCCACCGAAATCCTCGAAAAGGCCCGCGTCCGCCTGCAAATCGCCGAGCGCCAGGTACAAGATCATGTCGCCCCTTGAGACACCGGACAATCGCCTGCAACAGGCGATGAAGCTGGTGCTGCTGGCCGCCTTGCCGGGGTTGCTGGCGCTGTTCTGGTGGTACGGCTGGGGCGTGCTGATCAATCTGCTGCTGGCGATCGTCGCCGCGCTGATGGTCGAGGCCGGCGTCGCACGTCTGCGTCAACAGCCCATCCAGCCAGCGTTGAGCGACGGCAGTGCGTTGGTCAGCGCAACATTGCTGGCGGCCGCCCTGCCACCTTATTGCCCCTGGTGGCTGACGGTGATGGCGGTTGCTTCGGGACTGCTGTTCGGCAAGCACATTTACGGCGGCGTCGGTAGAAATCCGTTCAATCCGGCGATGCTCGGGTTTGCCTTGATCATGGTGATGTTCCCGCAACCGATGACCCAATGGCCGGCCCATGGCCTGGATCTGACGGCAACGTTTCAACAGGTATTCGGCGCAGGTCAGGCGCCGGACGCTTGGGCGCAGGCCACGGTGCTGGACAGCCTGCGCACCAACAAGAGCCTGACCATGGACGAATTGTTCACCAGTAATCCGGCCTTCGGTCGCTTTGGCGGACACGGTGGGGAATGGGTGAATCTGGCGTTTCTCGCCGGCGGGTTGTTTTTGCTGCAGCGCCGGGTCTTCGGTTGGCATGCACCAGCAGGCATGCTCGGCAGTCTGTTTGTTGTCAGCCTGCTGTTCTGGAATGGCTCCGGGTCAGACTCTCAGGGTTCGCCGCTGCTCCACCTGCTCAGTGGCGCGACCATGCTGGGCGCGTTTTTCATCATCACTGAACCGGTCTCCGGCGCTAAAACCACGCTTGCCCGCCTGCTGTTCGGTGTCGGCGTCGGACTGCTGACTTATGCGATTCGCACCTGGGGGGGTTACCCGGATGGCGTGGCGTTTGCGGTGCTGCTGATGAACCTGTGCGTGCCAGCGCTGGAGCGGTTTGCCGCGAGTCGTCAGCCACAGGTGAGCACATGAACCGCGCGGCCAGCGCACTGACGTTATTGTTGTTGGCGGTGGTCGGCATTGGCGCGACGTACCTGCTGCAACGCAGCAGTGCACCGCAAATCGCTGCAGAGCAGCGCTGGGCCGACAGTCGCAAACTGCTCGACGTGCTTCCCGCTGACAGCTACGACAACCAACCGCTGGACCAGCCGATTACACTGACCGATACAGGTCTGAGCCATAGCACGCTCGCGGCTGGTTATCGTGCAACCAAGCATGGTCAAACCGTTGCAGTGTTGCTGCGTAACCAGACCGAGGGCTACGCCGGGGCCATTGAATTGCTGATTGCGATCGATGCCAACGGCAAGTTGCTCGGCGTGAAAACCCTCAAGCAAAACGAAACCCCGGCACTCGGCGGGCCGATTGGCGAATGGCCGAACCGCTGGCTTCAGGTTTTCACCGGCAAATCACGCGGTGAACCGAATGACACTGGCTGGGCACTGAAAAAAGATCAGGGGCAATTCGATCAAATGGCCGGGGCAACCATTACTTCGCGCGCGGCCATCAACGCGATCCACGATGCGTTGCGTTACTTTGACGAGCATCGAACGGCATTATTGGGGAGCGGAGCATGAACCTGTCCAACTCACTGATGCTGGTGCTATTGCTGGGCACCACCGTTTCTCTGGCCGGCGCATTGGGGACGATCTTGATGTTTGTCCTTGTGGTGGGCATTTATGCGTTGGGCATGTCACCGTTGCGCCCGCGCATGACAGAGGCGAGTGCCTTGCTGGCCGGTGTGCTGCTTGCTGCAACGTTAAGCAGTTGTGCAGATCTTCTGGCGCAACGCTGGTTTTTGGCGTGGCATCAGTCGTTCGGTCTCTATGGCGGATTGATCGCCTTGCAGTGCGTGGTGCTGGAGCACCACGGTTTCTTCGACCGACCGCTGGCCCAGCGCTTCAAACTTTGCGCATTGTTTGGCAGTTTGATGCTGGGGCTCGCGGCGCTGCGTGAACTCATCGGTCAGGGCAGCCTTGGCCGGGGGCTGTTCGAGCATGGTTCCGGTCTTGTTTTATTCGGCGCTGGGCTGCATCTGATAACGCTGTTGCCCGGCGCCTTTATTGTATTGGGTCTGCTGCTCGCGGCCCGTCAGGCGTGGAATCGCCCGAACTCGATATCCAAGGAAACGCATCGCTCATGAATGCAGCAAAACGTCTGGAGATTTTCCGCCGCCTGCACGAAGACAATCCGGAGCCAAAGACCGAACTGGCCTACTCCTCGCCGTTCGAGCTGTTGATCGCGGTGATTCTTTCGGCGCAGTCAACTGACGTCGGCGTCAACAAAGCCACGGCGAAGCTGTTTCCGGTGGCCAATACGCCGGCGGCGATCCATGCTTTAGGGGTCGAAGGTCTATCGGAATACATTAAAACGATCGGTCTCTACAACAGCAAGGCCAAGAACGTCATCGAAACCTGCCGCCTGCTGGTCGAACGCCATGGCAGTGTGGTTCCACAAACCCGTGAAGAGCTCGAAGCCTTGCCAGGAGTAGGCCGCAAGACCGCCAACGTCGTACTCAACACAGCGTTCCGCCAACTGACCATGGCCGTCGACACCCACATCTTTCGCGTCAGCAACCGCACCGGCATTGCACCGGGCAAAAATGTGGTTGAAGTGGAAAACAAGCTGATGAAATTTGTACCCAAGGAATTCCTGCTCGACTCTCATCACTGGCTGATTCTTCACGGTCGCTACGTGTGTCTGGCCCGCAAGCCACGGTGTGGGAGTTGCCGGATCGAAGACTTGTGCGAGTACAAAGACAAAACTTCTGACGATTGACCGGCTATTGGAATAATTGATAAGTCGATTGAAAAAATCTTTTTTACCCGCTGCAGGAATGTCGATATAAGGGGCGCCAAAGGCATTCTTAGCCGGGAGTTAGCTTATGAGTAGCGACAAAGAGCCACTGGATGTAGATGACGATATCGCTGCAGAAACTGATGACGCCGAACCTGTGGTCGAAGTCGCCAAAACCAATCTCAGCAAGCGCCGTACGATCGATAACCTGCTTGAGGAGCGCCGACTGCAAAAGCAATTGGCCGATTACGATTTTGATGACTGATACTTGAAAGCCTCCCGAACCGGAGGCTTTTCTCTTTGTGCGGCTAGCTGAGTTTGATCGGCCCATGACCCTGTCAGCCATCGATGGATTCAGACCAGACCATTACGCTGCGCCAATTCGATCAGATCAACCAGAGAACGCGCATTGAGCTTCAACAACAAGCGCGTCTTGTAGGTGCTCACGGTTTTGTTGCTCAAAAACATGCCATCGGCAATTTCCTTGTTGGTTTTGCCCCGCGCCAACTGCTGCAGCACCATCATCTCCCGACCGGACAGACGATCCACCATATCGGCTTCACTTGCATTGCCCAGACTGGTACGCACGGTATGCAGAGCCTGATTGGGAAAATAACTGTAGCCGGACAATACGGCCTTGATTGCGCTGAGTAACTCGGTCAAGTCCTGCTGTTTGCACACATAGCCGGCCGCACCCGATTGCATGCAGCGCATGGAAAAGTGCCCGGGAGCCTGGGAAGTCAGAACCAGTACTTTAATAGGCATGGCCGTTGAGGTCAGGCGTGCGATAACTTCCAGACCATCAAGTTTTGGTATTCCAATGTCCAGAATGACAATATCCGGCATTTGTTCTCTAGCAAGTTGTAACGCGTCCACACCGTTATCAGTTTCTGCGATGACTTCGTAGCCATGACGTTCCATCAGCATACGTACCGCAAGACGAATGACAGGGTGATCATCCACGATCAGCACTTTATTCATGGGCAAGTCCAGTTTCGCTGTTCGAATTTTTAGAACACGCACAATAGCCCAGTCACTTGCTCTATGGCATGCCAGTGTTAACACGCACTTGCATCGAGAGACATGCCCTACATCCATCGCGGATTAATCCTACAAAAAACCTCTACCCCTCTAAACATCCGACGCCGCATATGCTTTTGCCGGAGGAAAAATTTCTCTTTCAACCTGTTACGGACTACGACTACCGGTAAAAAACACACGCCTCGTCGCTGCAGTTCATTGTGCCCGAACGGCATTGGCGCCGGGGCATATGCGCGCGACTGAAAAATATCGGGATATTGGAAACACCTGGCAACAGCGGCCGCATCGGCATTATAACGTCGAGAAAAACATAAACACCTGAAACAAGATATTTATACCAAGCCCTATAATTTTGCTATAAAAATAAACACTGAAACACCACTAACTACATCCAGACAATACGAACTTATTAACCATGAGCAAGACCAGACCAAAGAGTACAAACATGCTAAAAATCAAAAAGAAGATTAGCAATCCAATGACCGTCATTGCCATATTTGCGGCCATTTCTGAAACATCAGCCGCCGTGTCTCTGCCTTTCCTTGACAACGAGGACAGGGAAATTTATGTGTGGTTCTTGATCAGCTTTCCATTTTATTTGTTATTTCTTTTCTTTATCACTTTGAACTTCAACTACCGCTCCCTCTATTCACCTTCCGATTTCGGCAAAGACAAGAACTTCCTGAAAGTAATCGATATCAATGATCGCGAGAACAAACGAAACACCTCGATGCAAGAACCTGTCACACCAGGTACATTCGGATTCTCCAGTTGTATCGTGCCGAGCGAATCGGGCACTGTCGAATGCAAAGACTCGTGCAAAGTACACAACGCACCTGACCCGCCTGCGGACATCAACGCAAAACCGAGCCTGATTGTTCAGCACAACATTCAGTTGCCCGCGTCGATCAGCAATCTCCATCTCATAGACGCCAGGGATGTCGATGCATCGAGAGAGTTAGCCACGATAGTGGAGAATATCCGCAACCTGGACAGGAAAACTGCCCGTGTGGTCGTCTTTCTTTCCAATCATGTGTCCGATGTTTTACTGACGCAAAATGCACTGCTGCAAATCAGGCACATAAAAAAAGGCTCTGGCAACACGCTGTGTATTGTTTATAACCTTTGCTCACAAGCGGTGACACTACTGGGGCGAGCATGAAGGCAGAGTCGTTGCCACACGTGCGAAAACCTGAACATGACCCGAACAGAAACCGCCAAAGAATCAAGCAAAAAGGGCGGCCTTGTCTCGATGACAAGGCCGCCCTTTTCATTGCACGTCAGTCTGCAACGCTTAGAACAGCTTGCGGCCCTTGTTGGCAGCAATGCGCATGCGCAGCGCGTTGAGCTTGATGAAGCCCGCAGCGTCAGCCTGATTGTAAGCACCGCCATCTTCTTCGAAGGTCGCGATGTTGGAATCGAACAGCGAATCGTCGGACTTGCGGCCAGTGACGATCACGTTGCCTTTGTACAACTTCAGGCGCACAACGCCGTTCACGTTGACCTGCGAAGCGTCGATCATCTGCTGCAGCATCAGACGCTCTGGGCTCCACCAGTAACCGGTGTAGATCAGGCTGGCGTATTTCGGCATCAGCTCGTCTTTGAGGTGAGCGACTTCGCGGTCCAGGGTGATCGATTCGATGGCGCGGTGAGCGCGCAGCATGATGGTGCCGCCCGGGGTTTCGTAGCAACCACGGGACTTCATGCCGACGTAACGGTTCTCGACGATGTCGAGACGGCCGATACCGTGGGCACCACCGATTTTGTTCAGTGTCGCCAGCACGGTGGCCGGAGTCATTTCGACGCCGTCCAGTGCAACGATGTCGCCGTTGCGGTAGGTCAGTTCCAGGTATTGCGCTTTGTCAGGAGCGTTCTCCGGGGAGACGGTCCATTTCCACATGTCTTCTTCGTGCTCGGTCCAGGTGTCTTCCAGCACGCCGCCTTCATAGGAGATGTGCAGCAGGTTGGCGTCCATCGAGTACGGAGACTTCTTCTTGCCGTGACGCTCGATCGGGATCGCGTGCTTCTCGGCGTAGTCCATCAGCTTCTCGCGGGACAGCAGGTCCCACTCACGCCAAGGGGCAATCACTTTAACGCCAGGCTTGAGTGCGTAGGCACCCAGTTCGAAACGCACCTGGTCGTTGCCTTTACCGGTAGCGCCATGGGAAATGGCGTCAGCGCCGGTTTCGTTGGCGATTTCGATCAGACGCTTGGCGATCAGCGGACGTGCGATGGAAGTACCCAGCAGGTACTCGCCTTCGTAAACGGTGTTGGCGCGAAACATCGGGAACACGAAATCACGCACGAATTCTTCGCGCAGATCGTCGATGTAGATTTCTTTGACGCCCATGGCCTGAGCCTTGGCGCGGGCCGGCTCGACCTCTTCGCCTTGACCGAGATCAGCGGTGAAGGTCACCACTTCACAGTTATAAGTATCCTGCAGCCACTTGAGGATCACCGAAGTGTCCAGGCCGCCGGAATACGCCAGAACGACCTTGTTTACGTCCGCCATGCCATCACTCCACGGGGTTCTACGGAAAGCCGAGGAGTCTACCGCTCAAACGCGATAATTTACAGAGGCGCGACAGCTTAAGACGACAAAGCGACAGAATCTGTCGACAGCGCGACGATGACCGGCGGGTCAGGAAGTCGCTGCAGTGCTGGCTGGGGTGCTCGCCTGAGGCGCTGGAGCGGTGGTTGGCGCCACGCGTGCAAGCTTCACCGCAACCCGACGGTTCTTCGCCCGGTTGGCCGCATTGGTGTTCGGAACCAATGGGTATTGTTCACCATGGAAACGTACTGTGATCTGCGATTCGGCGATGCCATTGGCCTTGAAGAAGTCGACCACTGCCAGCGCTCGGCGGCGCGACAGTTCACGGTTGGTCAGACGATTACCGCTGTTGTCGGAATGGCCATCGAGTTCGATGTGATTGACCGTCGGATCGGCCTTCATGAATTCGAGCATCACTTGCAGCTTGGCCTTGGCGGCGGCGTCCAGATCAACGCCTTCGCCGGGGAAGCCGATCTGCGATTGCTTGATCTGGTCGAAATTCTGCGGCAGCAATTTCGCTACACAGGTCTGATAGTCGTTAAACGCCTTGCTGAATTTCACCGGCAATAAACGCACTTCCGAGACACGGCCATCGCCAGACGCGCGACGCACGACCGGGCTCCGTCCGTCCAGCAGGCCGCTGATCAAACCGCCGGCCTGCGACTGCGAACTGCTGAACAGCACGTTGCCACTGCCAAGCCTCACAGAGCCGAGATTGATGTCACCACGACCCGGCTGCCAAGGCGCAGCCGCCGCCAGCAACGTCGCCGAACCGCCGCCAAGCATGGCGTTGTAGGCATTCAGACGAAATATCGCCTGCTCGCCGGCCTTGCGCACGAACTCACCCGAACCGAAATCGGTGATTGGCTGGGTCAGACGACATTCGAACTTGTCGCCGGCGACCGTCCACTCAATGTTCTCCAGACGGGTCTGGTACGTGAGCGCCATCGCGGGAAAGCTGGCAAACACACTGAGCAAGGCTAAATAACGCTGGCGCACGGGAGGCTCCATTGGCTTCTGAAACACAAAGACCGATTCACACTATGTTTACGGCATACCTACGGGATATCGGAAGGTTCCCGCAAAACTTGATAGCGAGTGCCTGCAAGAGTCTTTTCCGGTAGCATTCGCCTCAGTTTGACCCGCCTGGAATCCCCTCATGTCCGACCGCCTGACCCTGCTGCGTCCCGACGACTGGCACATTCATCTTCGCGATGGTGCCGTGTTGACCAATACCGTTGCCGATGTTGCGCGCACTTTTGGCCGCGCGATCATCATGCCCAACCTGGTACCTCCGGTGCGCAACGCCGCTGAAGCCGACGGCTATCGCCAGCGGATTCTCGCTGCCCGCCCGGCCGGCAGTCGCTTTGAGCCGCTGATGGTGCTGTACCTCACCGACCGCACCCAGCCCGAAGAAATTCGTGAAGCCAAGGCCAGTGGTTTTGTCTACGCCGCCAAGCTGTACCCGGCCGGCGCAACCACCAATTCCGACTCCGGCGTGACCAGCATCGACAAGATTCTGCCGGCGATCGAGGCCATGGCCGAAGTTGGCATGCCGCTGCTGATCCACGGTGAAGTCACCCGTGGCGACGTCGATGTGTTCGACCGCGAAAAGATTTTTATCGATGAGCACATGCGCCGCGTAGTCGAGCGCTTCCCGACGCTGAAAGTGGTGTTCGAACACATCACCACCGGCGACGCCGTGCAGTTCGTCACCGAGGCTTCGGCCAACGTCGGCGCGACCATCACTGCGCATCACCTGCTGTACAACCGCAACCACATGCTGGTGGGCGGGATTCGGCCGCACTTCTATTGCTTGCCGATCCTCAAGCGCAACACGCATCAGGAAGCCTTGCTCGATGCCGCCACCAGCGGCAGCGCGAAGTTCTTCCTCGGTACCGACTCGGCGCCGCACGCGCAGCACGCCAAGGAAGCCGCTTGCGGCTGCGCCGGCTGCTACACCGCGTACGCCGCCATCGAGATGTACGCCGAAGCCTTTGAACAGCGTAACGCGCTGGACAAGCTCGAGGCCTTCGCCAGCCTCAACGGTCCGCGTTTCTACGGCCTGCCGGCAAACACCGATCGCATCACCCTGGTCCGTGAAGAATGGACCGCCCCGACCAGCCTGCCATTCGGCGAGCTGACCGTTATCCCGCTGCGCGCCGGTGAAAAACTGCGCTGGCGCCTGCTGGAGGAACACGCGTGAGTGAAGACCATTTCGACGACGAACTGGACGGTCAAAGTGGCGGTGGCGGTTCCCGTCACCCGATGGCAGCACGCTTTCGCGGCTACCTGCCGGTTGTCGTCGACGTAGAAACCGGCGGCTTCAACTCGGCCACCGATGCGTTGCTGGAGATTGCCGCGACCACCATCGCCATGGATGAAAAGGGTTTTGTTTACCCGGATCACACTTACTTCTTCCGCGTTGAGCCGTTCGAAGGCGCCAACATCGAAGCAGCGGCGCTGGAGTTCACCGGAATCAAGCTCGATCACCCACTGCGCATGGCCGTCAGCGAAGAAACCGCGTTGACCGACATCTTCCGTGGCATTCGCAAAGCGTTGAAGGCCAATGGCTGCAAGCGCGCGATTCTGGTCGGCCACAACAGCAGCTTCGACCTTGGCTTCCTCAACGCGGCCGTTGCGCGGCTGGACATGAAGCGCAACCCGTTCCACCCGTTCTCCAGCTTCGACACCGCGACGCTGGCCGGTCTGGCATACGGTCAAACCGTACTGGCGAAAGCCTGTCAGGCTGCCGACATCGATTTCGACGGCCGTGAGGCGCACTCAGCGCGTTACGACACCGAGAAAACCGCTGAGCTGTTCTGCGGCATCGTCAACCGCTGGAAACAGATGGGCGGCTGGGAAGATTTCGACGACTGATCCTCGTTGAGTAAATCCCTCGCATAAAAAAAACCGGCCACTTGGGCCGGTTTTTTTGTTAATGCTTATAGAGCTTAAATTCTCGATCAATCCACACGACGTAAAACACCCGATGGTTCTTGTAACCCACCATCGCTACACGCTCGAAAGCCCGAAACACCAACAACCTGACATCACCTGTTAAAAAAGCAGGTATCCCCACTTTCAGGCTGTTTCTCGCAATTGTTTCACATCCATACCGATGCCTATGCTCCTTGCGCAATTCTCTCCAAGGCATCTTTCCCAGGATCCTGAGACGCTCAAGCATTTTCGACCGTTCGACGGCCTCACAATCCTGAATGCACCAGCCATTCTGCAAATACTCAAATGAGAAAACCGGAGGTCGGGCTTCCGATGAGTCCATTTCGATTGTGGACGTCCGTGCCGTTACTATCACCGCCGCATCGCGTTCCCTGCGTTTGAACTTGGCCATTTTTCAGTTCACCAAATGCTCCCGGAAATACTCCTGCATCTCGCAGGCGGGAATTTCTCGGCTGAACTCCCCTTCCTTGAAGTTTCTACGCCATGGAGCCTCTTCATGCGTCAACTGACGCAGTTTCCACGCCGAGAATTGGCCATAAACGTCGAACACTTCGTTGAGCAGAGTTTGTTGTTTGGTACTGAAAACATCGGGATTGAAATCACTTGGAGGAGGAATGGCACTCGATCCAAATTGGCTGAATCTTCGATACAGATCCGGAACCACTGGCCCGTGCATCCACGCTTCCAGCTTTTCAGGGAAGAGAGCCTCGCCATGGACTGCCAGACTGAACCCTTGCGCGTAATAAACCATTTTTTGAATCTTGAGATTGGAGATCTCGCCCTCATGCCCTTCCAGGCAGAGGAAATAATCCGCAACGTCCAAGCTACTCGGCATTTGAATCCCCTTCTGCATCATGCAATCCATTGCACCGTCCTTACTGAAGTGAGGCGCGATTCAGGCCAGGGTAATCGCCCTCTTCACCCGTTATCGCTTGACCATCACCCTATCCAACCACTGTTCAGTCATCCAGTATTTTTTCCCGGGCATTTGAAACAAATAATGCCAAGAGATTGCTGCTCACAATCCCGAGCATAAAAAAACCGGCCACTAGGGCCGGTTTTTTTGTACCTCGACGTTGCGCCTTACAGGGCAGCAGCGTTCTCGGTCAGGTAAGCAGCAACGCCTTCTGGCGAAGCGTTCATGCCTTTGTCGCCTTTTTTCCAGTTGGCAGGGCAGACTTCGCCGTGCTCTTCGTGGAATTGCAGAGCGTCGACCAGACGGATCAGCTCTTCCATGTTACGGCCCAGCGGCAGGTCGTTGATGATCTGCGAGCGGACAACGCCTTTGTCGTCGATCAGGAACGCGCCACGGAAAGCTACGCCGCCTTCGGATTCAACGTCGTAGGCCTTGGCGATGTCGTGCTTCATGTCGGCAGCCATGGTGTATTTCACCTGGCCGATGCCGCCATTGTTCACAGGCGTGTTGCGCCATGCGTTGTGAGTGAAGTGCGAGTCGATCGACACAGCGATCACTTCAACGTTGCGCGCCTTGAAGTCGGCCATGCGGTTGTCCAGAGCGATCAGCTCGGACGGGCAGACGAAGGTGAAGTCCAGTGGGTAGAAGAACACCAGGCCGTATTTGCCTTTGATGGCCGAGGACAGGGTGAAGCTGTCAACGATCTCGCCATTGCCGAGTACGGCCGGGACGGTGAAGTCAGGGGCTTGTTTGCCTACGAGTACGCTCATTGATATCTCCTGGTGTAAAAACTTGAAGTTCAGGGTCCGCGCCAGCCTGCCACCCTCAGGCGACAGCCCTGTGACACGAACCCCCTTCGCAAGGGCCGACCATCATACACTGCGAATTTGGCCTGTCCTTAACGGTTTTTCAAAGCAGGCGCAGAACGGCGCTGCATTTACGGGGCCAGGCAAATCGCCAGTAAATACCGTTCGTCAGTCATGGCTGTTAATCGGCTGAAGCGTTCCGAAAGCACTTTGACAATCATTCTCGTTAACATTAAGATCCATCGCAATTGAGTCACAACCAGCGACGGTTCTCACTTATGTATGTTTGTCTCTGCACTGGCGTCACCGACGGACAGATCCGCGAAGCGATCTATGAAGGTTGCTGCAGCTATAAAGAAGTTCGCCAGGCCACCGGCGTCGCCAGCCAATGCGGCAAATGTGCCTGCCTTGCCAAGGAAGTGGTCCGCGAAACCCTGACCAAGCTGCAAACCGCTCAGGCCGCGATCCCCTATCCGGTAGAATTTACTGCCGCGTAATAACACCCCATTTCAAAGAACCGGACTTATGTCCGGTTTTTTTATGCCTGTAAATCAATTGCTTAGCGTCCAGACGCGGAACACAAACATTCTTATTCCGATTAATTTTCATATATTATTCAATAACTTAGGTTTGACACTTATAAGTGCGAAGCTCAAACTCTGCCGTATATACAGCTATTACAGGGCAGGACTCCGATCATGAAAGGCGACATTACAGTCATCCAGCATCTCAACAAGATCCTTGCCAATGAGCTGGTCGCGATCAATCAGTACTTCCTGCATGCGCGCATGTACGAAGATTGGGGTCTGAACAAGCTCGGCAAGCACGAATACAAAGAATCCATCGACGAGATGAAGCACGCGGACAAGCTGATCAAGCGCATCCTGTTCCTCGAAGGCCTGCCGAACGTGCAGGACCTGGGCAAGCTGCACATCGGCGAGCACACCAAGGAAATGCTGGAGTGCGACCTGCGTATCGAGAAGACCGGCCATGCTGACCTGAAGACCGCGATCGCGCATTGCGAAACCGTTGGCGACTTCGGCAGCCGTGAACTGCTGGAAGACATTCTCGAATCCGAAGAAGAACATATCGACTGGCTGGAAACCCAACTGGGCCTGATCGATAAAGTCGGTCTTGAGAACTATCTGCAATCGCAGATGGGCGAAGAGTAGGAGCTGCCGCAGGCTGCGATCTTTTCAGATTGCACCGGCAACTTGCAGTAACTTTTCGAACGCACTAAAAAGCCCCGCCCTCTTTCGAGTGGCGGGGCTTTTTATTGGCTGAAGATCAGAAGATCGCAGCCTCGTTTCACTCGACAGCTCCTACAGAAGCAGCAGCTGTCGCATGAGACCTGGCCGATCAGGCTTCGGACTTGTTCGCCGCTGCCGCTTCAACAGCCGACTTGATGGTGGTTTGCAACGAACCGTCTGCAGCCATCTCGGTCATGATGTCGCTACCGCCGACCAGCTCACCGCCGACCCACAGTTGCGGGAAAGTCGGCCAGTTGGCGTATTTAGGCAGGTTGGCGCGGATTTCCGGGTTCTGCAGGATGTCCACGTACGCAAACTTTTCGCCGCAAGCCATGACAGCCTGCGCAGCTTTCGCGGAGAAGCCACACTGTGGGGCATTCGGCGAGCCTTTCATGTAAAGCAGAATGGTGTTGTTGGCAATCTGCTCTTTAATCGTTTCGATGATATCCATGGAGCACCTCGGCTGAACTTTCCGACTCATGGGTCGGCACGGTGACGCATTGTAACGGAATCCCGAGCGCCATGCTCGGTCTCCCCGACGGTCACATTCAGGCCGCCGCCACGGTCACCGGCACACCATTAAGTGCGGCGTTACCCGACAGCTCATCAAGCTGACACTCATCGGTCAGATCGTTTGCGCTAGACCCAGGCTGACTGCTGGCAATCGCCATTTGCACGCCCGGCCGCGCATGCCCCCAACCATGCGGCAGGCTGACCACGCCTTTCATCATGTCCAGACTGCCGAGCACCTCGACCTCGATCTGCCCCACCCGCGAGCTGACGCGAACCAACTGACCATCGTTAAGCCCACGGCTAGCGAGGTCATCCGGGTGCATCAGCAGTTGATGGCGCGGCTTGCCCTTCACCAGACGGTGATAGTTGTGCATCCACGAATTGTTGCTGCGTACGTGGCGGCGGCCGATCATCAACAGCTCATCGGCGGCTGGCGCCTGCAAGGCAGCGAAACGTGCAAGGTCAGCGAGAATCTCTGGCGGAGCGGCCTGCACTCGCTGATTCGGCGTTTTCAGCCGCGACGCCAGATTCGCTTTCAGCGCCCCCAGATCGATCCCGTGGGGATGATCGAACAATGTCGCCAACGAGAGTTTCTGCTCGGAGGCGTCACCGTACAGGCCCATGCGCAGGCCCATGTCGATCATCTTCGCCGGCGGCATGGTCGGTTTCAGTTCTTTACCGGTCTTCTCGGCGAAGGCCTTGGCCAGACCGACGAAGATCTCCCAGTCATGCAAAGCACCCTCAGGCTTGGCGAGGATCGCGCGGTTGAAGCGGGTGACGTTGCGCACCGCGAACAGATTGAAGGTGGTGTCGTAGTGATCATTCTCCAGCGCCGAGGTCGACGGCAGGATCAGATCGGCGTAGCGCGTGGTTTCGTTGATGTAGAGGTCAATGCTGACCATGAACTCCAGGCCGTCCAGCGCTTGCTCCAGTTGCCGCCCGTTCGGCGTCGACAACACCGGATTGCCGGCCACAGTGATCAGCGCACGGATCTGGCCGTCGCCTTCAGTGAGCATTTCTTCGGCCAGCGCCGAGACCGGCAACTCGCCGCCGTATTCAGGACGACCCGAGACACGGCTCTGCCATTTGTTGAAATGCCCGCCCGAAGTCGACGCCACCAGATCCACGGCCGGCTCGGTGCACAACGCGCCGCCAACCCGGTCGAGGTTGCCAGTGACCAGATTGATCAATTGCACGACCCAGTGACACAAGGTGCCAAAGGCTTGGGTTGAAACACCCATGCGCCCATAGCAAACCGCACTCGGCGCAGCAGCGAAGTCACGTGCCAATTGGCGGATCTGCTCGGCTGGCACGGCGCACAACGGACTCATCGCCTCCGCCGTGAACGCCGCCACCGCCGCGCGTACGTCGTCCAGACCATCAATCGGCAAATGACTGTCGCGGGTCAGCCCTTCGCTGAACAAGGTGTTGAGCACACCAAACAACAGCGCCGCATCGCCCCCCGGACGCACGAACAAATGCTGATCAGCCATCGCCGCCGTCTCACTGCGTCGTGGATCAACCACAACGACTTTACCGCCGCGCGCCTGGATTGCCTTTAAACGTTTCTCAACATCTGGCACGGTCATGATGCTGCCGTTGGAGGCCAGCGGATTGCCGCCGAGGATCAGCATGAAGTCGGTGTGATCGATGTCCGGAATCGGCAGCAGCAAGCCGTGGCCGTACATCAAGTAACTGCTCAAGTGGTGCGGCAACTGATCGACCGAGGTCGCCGAGAAGCGATTGCGCGTCTTCAGCAAACCGAGGAAATAATTGCTGTGGGTCATCAGCCCGTAGTTATGCACGCTCGGGTTGCCTTGATAGACCGCCACAGCGTTCTGGCCATGACGTTCCTGAATCGCCGCCAGTTTCTCGGCCACCAGCGCAAACGCTTCGTCCCACTCGATCGGCAGCCACTCGCTACCAACGCGACGCATTGGCTGGCGCAGGCGGTCCGGATCATTCTGGATGTCTTGCAGGGCCACGGCTTTGGGGCAGATGTGGCCACGGCCGAAGGTGTCGAGGGCATCACCCTTGATCGAGGTGATCGCAACATGGCCATCGGTTTCGGTGGTCTCGATGGTCAGCCCACAAATGGCTTCGCACAGGTGGCAGGCACGGTGATGGAGAGTCTTGGTCATGGCCAGTCTCTGTCTTGTTCTGGGCGGACAATCACGCCCGCGGGAACAAAACTATGGCCCCGGCGCCGTCCAGGCGCCAGCGACGTTCGTCTTGTGAATCGACGACTATCAGGAGAGCCGATAGATCGCCACGTTTAACTGGAAGGGAGCTGAGGCGGTGCCGCCAACTGGATTTCCTGAATGGTTTCGATCTGCTCGTGGGCGACATGGACGCCGGTCAGTTCGCCAATCAACCGCCAATGCTCGTCGAGCCCGGCGCTGATAGTCGCCATGCGATCAATCATGTGGCGGCCGGCACTCTTCACCACTTCGTCTTCGCTGCGCAGCAGTTCGAATGACATTGAAGTGACTGACGCGGTGAGATGAGTCAGAGAGCGAGCCGTGTGGCCCAACAGTTCCATTAACAGTTTTTCTTTCGATTCCATGCGGAGGCTTCCTGCGTCGCTCGAAACTTATTTATAACCCAGCACTTTGCTTTAGCAAATGTTTCAGCCCAAGCATCCGACCAAGTGATGGCATGGCGCCACGGTCGTAAACCGACCCAGTTGACCCAATCCCCGTCACGGCGCATTGCCAAGCCCCGCGAGGCCAGTGTACAAAGAGGCTCGCTGCTGTCCTGAACCCGACTTCAAATGCGTGACTGCTACATCCAGTGCGCCCTTCGATTTCCGCAAAAACCGTAGCCTATTGGAAAAACGCGACATTTAGTGTCAATATCGCGCCTTCCCCTATTTCGTCGCCCCGTGCGGCTTACGCCGCAGGTCTCGCCCGTTGTTCCGTTAAACAAGGCTTTGAGCATCTGCGGTTTGTAGCAAAAAGGTAGTCAATGATGAGCGCAAGGCACTTTCTCTCCCTGATGGATTGCACGCCCGAAGAGCTGGTCAGCGTGATCCGTCGAGGCGTTGAGCTCAAGGACCTGCGTAACCGCGGCGTACTGTTCGAGCCTCTGAAAAACCGCGTGCTGGGGATGATCTTCGAGAAATCCTCGACCCGCACCCGGATCTCGTTCGAGGCCGGCATGATCCAGCTCGGTGGCCAGGCAATCTTCCTGTCCCCGCGTGACACCCAACTGGGCCGGGGCGAGCCGATCGGTGACTGCGCCATCGTCATGTCGAGCATGCTCGATGCGGTGATGATCCGTACCTTCGCCCACAGCACTCTGACCGAATTCGCGGCCAACTCGCGCGTGCCGGTAATCAACGGCCTGTCCGATGACCTGCACCCTTGCCAGTTGCTGGCCGACATGCAGACCTTCCTTGAACACCGTGGCTCGATTCAGGGCAAGACCGTGGCCTGGATCGGCGACGGCAATAACATGTGCAACAGCTATATAGAGGCGGCGATCCAGTTCGACTTCCAGTTGCGCGTCGCCTGCCCGGAAGGCTACGAGCCTAACCCGGAGTTCGTGGCCAAGGCTGGCGATCGCGTGACCGTCGTTCGCGATCCGGCCGACGCCGTGCGCGGCGCGCATCTGGTGAGCACCGATGTCTGGACTTCGATGGGTCAGGAAGAGGAAACTGCCAAGCGCCTCAAGCTGTTCGCCCCGTTCCAGGTCAACCGCGCCCTGCTCGACCTCGCTGCCGAGGACGTGCTGTTCATGCACTGTTTGCCTGCGCACCGTGGCGAAGAAATCAGCCTCGACCTGCTTGATGACCCGCGCTCCGTCGCCTGGGATCAGGCAGAAAACCGTCTCCACGCACAAAAGGCCCTGCTCGAGTTCCTCGTCGAACCGGCATATCACCACGCATGAGCCATGAATTACTGCTGAACCTGCGCAACCTCGCTTGCGGCTATCAAGACCAACGCGTGGTGCAGAACCTCAATCTGCACCTCAACGCCGGTGACATTGGCTGCCTGCTCGGCTCGTCCGGCTGCGGCAAGACCACCACCCTGCGCGCCATCGCCGGATTCGAACCGGTGCACGAAGGTGAAATCACCCTCGGTGGCGAAACCATCTCCAGCGCCGGTTTCACCCTGGCGCCGGAAAAACGCCGGATCGGCATGGTGTTCCAGGATTACGCGCTGTTCCCGCACCTGAGCGTCGCCGACAACATTGCCTTCGGTATTCGCAAGCACCCGAACAAGGAGCGCGTCACCGAAGAGCTGCTCGAACTGGTCAACCTGAAAAACCTTGGCAAACGCTTTCCGCACGAGTTGTCCGGCGGCCAGCAACAACGCGTCGCCCTCGCCCGCGCCTTGGCACCGGAGCCGCAATTGCTGTTGCTCGACGAGCCGTTCTCCAACCTCGATGGCGAACTGCGCCGCAAGCTCAGTCATGAAGTGCGCGACATCCTCAAGGCCCGTGGCACCAGTGCGATTCTGGTGACCCACGACCAGGAAGAAGCCTTCGCCGTCAGCGATCACGTCGGAGTGTTCAAGGAAGGTCGACTCGAACAGTGGGACACTCCTTACAACCTCTATCACGAGCCGGCAACGCCCTATGTGGCCAGTTTTATCGGACAGGGTTACTTCATTCGCGGCCAGCTCGACAGCCCGGAATCGGTGCAGACTGAGCTGGGTGAGCTGCGCGGCAATCGTGCTTACACTTGGCCGATTGGCGGCGCGGTGGATGTTTTGTTGCGTCCGGATGACATTGTTTATGCGCCGGACAGTGCGTTGAAAGCGCGGATTGTCGGCAAGACGTTCCTTGGTGCTTCAACGTTGTATCGCCTGCAATTGCCGACGGGTGCGCAGCTGGAATCGATTTTCCCCAGCCACGCCGATCATCAGGTTGGGGCAGAGGTGGGGATTCGCGTAGCTGCTGAACATCTGGTGCTGTTCCAGGCATCGGGCAGTACCGCTGCACAAATCCCGGCAGTGGAAAACGGCGTCCGCCGCTACAGCACCGCGCTTTAAAGATCAAAAGATCGCAGCCTTCGGCAGCTCCTACAGGGATCAATGTAGGAGCTGCCGAAGGCTGCGATCTTTCAGCTTTTAACCGAGGATCAGGGTGCCACTGGCAACCAGCGTAGCATTGCCGCCGATCTTCACGCGCTCACCTTCCAGACGACAGAACAACTCCCCACCCCGCGCCGAGCGCTGGCACGCAGTCAGGCTCGACTTGCCCAGACGTTTCGACCAATACGGAATCAGGCTGCAATGCGTCGAGCCGGTCACCGGGTCTTCATTGATGCCGATCGCCGGTGCAAAATAGCGCGAAACGAAATCGTGCTGATTGCCCCGCGCCGTAACGATCGCGCCCAGCCACGGCAGTTTGGCGAGTGCAACCATGTCCGGCTTGCAATCGAGCACCGCCTGCTCTGACTCCAGCACCACAAACAGTTCGTTTGAGCCAAGGACATCAACCGCTTCGACACCCAGCGCCCGCTCAACATCCAGGGTAACGCCGATCTCTGACGGCATGATCGACGGAAAATCCAGCCACAACCGATCACCTTCTCGAGTGACGCTCAGCGCGCCGGACTTACAAGTGAAGTCGATACGCTCAGCGCTTTCCTTGTAGATGTCGAACAGCACATAAGCACTGGCCAACGTGGCGTGCCCGCACAACGGCACTTCAGTGGTCGGGGTAAACCAGCGGATATGCCAGGCCTGACCTTCGCGCACCAGAAACGCGGTTTCCGCCAGATTGTGTTCGGCAGCGATCTTTTGCATCAACTCATCCGCTAGCCACGCCTCCAGCCGATAAACCATCGCCGGATTGCCACTGAACGGCCGATCACTGAACGCGTCGACCTGATGAAACTCGAGCTGCATAACCTTCTCCCTAAGTCAGTCCGCCGAGCATGCAACCACGAGGCAATCAGCGCCAGTGACAGAACCGGCCAATTTTCTGCATACAGCGATAACGGCTACGTGCGGCCGATATCGGCAAACTTCGCCTGGGTATGTTCAGCAAGCACGGCGGGCGCCAATTCCACTTCAAGGCCGCGCCGGCCGGCGCTGACATAAATAGTCGCAAACCCCTGAGCGGAGTTATCGATGAAGGTGCGCAAGCGCTTCTTCTGCCCCAACGGGCTGATGCCACCCAGCAGATAACCGGTGGAGCGCTGGGCCGCTGCCGGGTCAGCCATCTCGACTTTTTTCACCCCGGCAGCATGCGCCAGGCCCTTGAGGTCGAGGCTTCCGACGACCGGCACTACTGCGACCAGCAATTCACCTTTTTCGCTGGCTGCAAGCAAGGTCTTGAACACCTGTGCCGGCTCAAGTGCCAGTTTTTCTGCGGCCTCCAGCCCATAGGAGGCGGCTTTGGGGTCATGTTCGTAACTGTGCACGCGATGTTCGGCACGAACTTTTTTCAACAAGTCCAACGCAGGGGTCATGGCAGCTCCGGGCTCGGCAGTGACGGAAAAACACTGTGCCGGATTCTAGGTGATCAGCCCCTAAAAGGCTCTATCCCAAGCCGTGATTCCCGTGACTTGCAGACATTCTGAGCGCGCCGTTCCGCCTCGCCGGCGAAGGATCATTCACACAGCGAATAGTTTTATTGTGACCGATGGTTCACTTTCGACCTTTGACAGGTTTGTTTCTTGTCTATATTTTTTCGAATCTGAATAATGTAAGAATTATCGTCATCGCAGCACTCAGCAGTAAACCGGGAAAGGAATGGGGATTCCTGACCGGGGAAAATCGCGCCCTGCCCTATCGGCATGACGCCAGACAACAACAAAAACCGAGGTTTTCAATGACAACTGCTTTACAGCAACCATCGCTCTCGAGCCAATGCATGGCCGAATTTCTGGGTACTGCACTGCTGATCTTTTTCGGCACCGGTTGCGTCGCCGCGCTCAAAGTCGCGGGCGCCAGCTTCGGCCTGTGGGAAATCAGCATCATTTGGGGCGTCGGCGTGAGCATGGCGATCTACCTCACTGCCGGGGTTTCCGGCGCACACTTGAACCCAGCGGTGAGCATTGCGCTCGCGATCTTCGCTGACTTCGAAAAGCGCAAACTGCCGTTCTACATTCTTGCCCAGATCGCCGGCGCCTTCTGCGGAGCGCTGCTGGTTTACACGCTGTACAGCAATCTATTCTTCGATTACGAACAAACTCACCAAATGGTTCGCGGCTCGGCTGCCAGCCTCGAGTTGGCCTCAGTGTTCTCGACGTTCCCCAATCCAGTGCTGTCGACTGCTCAGGCATTCCTGGTGGAGATGATCATCACCGCCATCCTGATGGGCGTGATCATGTCCCTGACCGACGACAACAACGGCCTGCCGAAAGGCCCGCTGGCACCGCTGCTGATCGGTTTGCTGATCGCGGTGATCGGCAGCTCGATGGGTCCGCTGACCGGTTTCGCGATGAACCCGGCGCGTGACTTCGGTCCGAAACTGATGACTTTCTTCGCCGGCTGGGGTGAAATTTCCTTCACTGGCGGCCGCGATATTCCGTACTTCCTGATTCCGATTTTTGCACCGATTGTCGGTGCCTGCCTCGGCGCTGCCGGGTATCGCGGGCTCATCGCCCGTCACCTGACCGGCGCCACACCTGCTACAAAGGATGCAGAACCGGCCATTGACGGCAAACCAAGAACTTCTTGAAACAGTCGGCGCCGGCTCCTGCCCGATAGAGCCTGCGCCACGGCCCACTCTCCCTTATTTCGTCCAAGGCAATCGACATGACCGACATTCAGAATAAGAACTACATCATTGCCCTCGATCAGGGTACGACCAGCTCCCGCGCGATCATTTTCGACCGCGATGCGAACGTGGTCTGCACCGCGCAGCGCGAATTCGCTCAGCATTACCCGCAGGCCGGTTGGGTCGAACACGATCCGATGGAAATCTTCGCCACCCAGAGCGCGGTAATGGTTGAAGCGCTGGCCCAGGCCGGTCTGCACCACGACCAGGTCGCTGCCATCGGCATCACCAACCAGCGCGAAACCACCGTGGTCTGGGACAAGACCACCGGCCGCCCGGTGTACAACGCCATCGTCTGGCAGTGCCGCCGCAGCACCGAGATCTGCCAGCAGCTCAAGCGCGATGGCCACGAAGAATATATCCGCGACAACACTGGTCTGGTCACCGACCCGTACTTCTCCGGCACCAAACTGAAGTGGATCCTCGACAACGTCGAAGGCAGCCGCGAACGTGCGCGCAATGGCGAACTGTTGTTCGGCACCGTCGATAGCTGGCTGATCTGGAAATTCACCGGCGGCAAGGTGCACGTCACCGACTACACCAACGCTTCGCGCACCATGCTCTTCAACATCCACTCGCTGGAGTGGGATTCGAAGATGCTGGAGATCCTCGATATCCCGCGCGAGATGCTTCCGGAAGTGAAGGCTTCTTCGGAAATCTACGGTCGCACCAAGAGCGGCATCGCCATCGGCGGTATCGCCGGTGACCAGCAAGCCGCCTTGTTCGGGCAGATGTGCGTGGAGCCAGGTCAGGCGAAAAACACCTACGGCACCGGCTGCTTCCTGCTGATGAACACCGGCGACAAAGCGGTGAAATCCCAACACGGCATGCTCACCACCATCGCCTGCGGCCCGCGTGGCGAAGTTGCTTACGCACTGGAAGGCGCGGTGTTCAACGGCGGTTCCACGGTGCAGTGGCTGCGTGATGAACTGAAAATCATCAACGACGCCCACGACACCGAATACTTCGCCAATAAAGTGAAGGACAGCAATGGCGTGTACCTGGTGCCGGCCTTCACCGGTCTCGGCGCGCCGTACTGGGACCCGTATGCCCGCGGTGCGCTGTTCGGCCTGACGCGCGGCGTACGTGTGGATCACATCATCCGCGCCGCGCTGGAATCGATCGCCTACCAGACCCGCGACGTGCTCGACGCCATGCAACAGGACTCCGGCGAACGCCTCAAGGCTCTGCGTGTTGACGGCGGCGCGGTGGCGAACAACTTCCTCATGCAGTTCCAGGCCGACATCCTCGGCACGCAGGTCGAGCGCCCGCAAATGCGCGAAACCACCGCACTCGGCGCAGCTTACCTGGCCGGTCTGGCGTGCGGCTTCTGGGGCAGCCTGGAAGAACTGCGCGGTAAAGCGGTGATCGAGCGCGAGTTCGAGCCGAGCCTGGATGAAGTTGAGAAAGAGAAGCTGTACAAAGGCTGGAAAAAAGCCGTCAGCCGCACCCGTGACTGGGCGCGTGAAGACGCTGAATAAGCCAACCTTAGGACTGGCTAAAGCGGTCCAAACAGCGTGAAAGCGTAGCGAGCGAAGGCAAGCCAAGGCAAAAACAGGCGAGGACCGGCTGGGGTCGCACTCGACTTTACGGGTTTGTAAATGAGCAGTCCGAGCCTGTTTTTAACGCAGGATGGCTTGCGTAACGCCGTAGGCGCCCAGCACGAAGTAGCTTTCACGTTGTTTGGAAACTGGTAGGGAGCGGATTCCTGCGTCATCATGGGCAAATTTTGCACGGCAGCCCAAAGGAAGCCCCATGAATCTGCCTCCCCGTCAGCAACAAATCCTCGAGCTGGTCCGCGAACGCGGCTATGTGAGCATCGAGGAAATGGCCACGCTGTTCGTTGTTACCCCGCAAACCATCCGCCGCGACATCAATCAGCTCGCGGAAGCCAATCTGCTGCGTCGCTATCATGGCGGTGCCGCTTATGATTCCAGCGTCGAAAACACTGCCTATGCGATGCGCGCCGATCAGATGCGCGATGAAAAACAACGCATCGGTGAAGCCATCGCCGCCCAGATTCCCGATCACGCCTCGCTGTTTATCAATATCGGTACCACGACCGAATCGATTGCCCGCGCTCTGCTCAATCACAATCATCTGAAGATCATCACCAACAACCTGCACGTAGCGTCGATGCTCAGTGCCAAGGATGATTTTGATGTGCTGCTGACTGGCGGTAATGTCCGTCGTGACGGCGGTGTGGTCGGCCAGGCCAGTGTGGATTTCATCAATCAGTTCAAGGTTGATTTCGCGCTGGTCGGGATCAGCGGTATTGATGAAGACGGCAGTTTGCTGGATTTCGATTATCAGGAAGTGCGGGTTTCCCAGGCGATCATTGCCAATGCGCGGCAAGTGATTCTGGCGGCGGACTCGAGCAAGTTCGGTCGCAATGCGATGATTCGCCTCGGCCCGATCAGCCTGATCGATTGTCTGGTAACCGATCAGCAGCCGGTGCCTGCGCTCGCGCAATTGTTGAGTCAGCACAAGATTCGCCTAGAAGTCGTCTAACTCCCGCAAGATCAAAAGATCGCAGCCTACGGCAGCTCCTACATGAGTTCACTTGACCTGTAGGTGCTGCCGCAGGCTGCGATCTTTTGCTTTTAATGTTCGAAAATTTTCTTTTAATCGCCCTTCGATGAGTTTTTTCAATCGAACGTGACTGGCTGCGCGCGTCTTTATGGGCTACCATTTTCGCAAATGAACATTAATGTTCGATTTCCAATATAGAAAATCAAAAGAACCCGAGGCCAGCCGATGTCCACCTCTACCTTGCGTACGCCCCCAATCTCCGAGATCTACGACATCGCCGTTATCGGCGGCGGGATCAATGGCGTGGGGATCGCAGCGGATGCCGCCGGTCGCGGGCTTTCGGTGTTCCTTTGTGAAAAAGATGATCTGGCCAGCCACACCTCGTCGGCCAGCAGCAAGCTGATCCATGGTGGCCTGCGCTACCTCGAACATTACGAATTCCGCCTGGTGCGCGAGGCGCTGGCTGAACGCGAAGTACTGCTGGCCAAAGCGCCGCACATCGTCAAACCGATGCGCTTTGTGCTGCCGCACCGTCCGCACCTGCGTCCGGCGTGGATGATTCGTGCGGGCCTGTTCCTCTATGACAACCTCGGCAAGCGCGAAAAACTGCCAGGTTCGAAAAGCCTGAAGTTCGGCGCCGACAGCGCGCTGAAAAGCGAAATCAAGAAAGGCTTCGAATACTCCGACTGCTGGGTCGACGACGCCCGCCTCGTGGTTCTGAACGCAATGGCCGCCCGTGAAAAAGGCGCCCACGTACACACCCAGACTCGCTGCGTCAGCGCTCGCCGCGCCAAGGGCCTGTGGCACCTGAACCTGGAACGTGCCGACGGCAGCCTGTTTTCGATCACTGCCAAAGCGCTGGTGAACGCCGCTGGCCCGTGGGTCGCCAAGTTCATTCGTGATGACCTGAAGATGGAGTCGCCGTACGGCATCCGTCTGATTCAGGGCAGCCACATCATCGTGCCGAAGCTGTATGAAGGCGATCACGCGCACATTCTGCAAAACGAAGATCAGCGCATCGTTTTCACCATTCCGTACCTGAACAACCACTTCACCCTGATCGGCACCACCGACCGTGAATACACTGGCGATCCGGCAAAAGTGGCGATTACCGATGCCGAAACCGATTACCTGCTGAAAGTGGTCAACGCACACTTCAAGCAGCAGATCAGCCGCGACGACATCCAGCACAGCTACTCGGGCGTACGACCACTATGCAACGACGAATCCGACAACCCGTCGGCCGTCACCCGCGATTACACCCTGGCCTTGTCGGCTGGCGGCGAAGAAGCGCCACTGCTTTCGGTGTTCGGCGGCAAGCTGACCACCTACCGCAAACTCGCTGAGTCGGCGATGGCGCAGTTGCTGCCATTTTTCACCCAGATGCGCCCGAGCTGGACGGCCACCGCCACCCTGCCCGGTGGCGAAGACATGACCACGCCACAGGCTCTGTGCGCGCAGATTCGCGACAAGTTCGACTTCGTGCCGACCGAGATCGCCCGTCGCTGGTCCACCACTTACGGCAGCCGCACCTGGCGCATGCTCGAAGGCGTGGAAACCCTGGCCGACATGGGCGAACACCTCGGCGGCGGACTCTACACCCGTGAAGTCGATTACCTGTGCAGCGAAGAATGGGCGACCACTGCCCACGACATTCTGTGGCGCCGCAGCAAACTCGGTTTGTTCACCACGCCGGCAGAGCAGGAAAAACTGGCGGCTTATCTGGGCAAGGTTGAACAAAACCGCAAGATCGAAGCGGCCTGATCAACGCTTAAACGAAAGCCCCTGAATTGTGAGATTCAGGGGCTTTTTGTTGTGCCAATGAGATCCAGCCCCCCTCACCCCAGCCCTCTCCCCCCAAGGGGGGCGAGGGGGAAAGGGAGCAGATCGGGGCTCGCTCAAATACCGCGCTGGGAAAAAGGAGCCGATCGAGGGCTTTTTCAATCCTGAGTTCGACTCGATATTTCAGGTCGGCGTAACTCGCAAGGACCACGCGATCAAGTCCCCTCTCCCTCTGGGAGAGGGCTAGGGTGAGGGGCTTTGGGGCCGGGATCACTGCGCCAGATGCAACAACAGAAAATCAATGAACGCCCGCGACTTGTGCGGCAGATGCGGGGTGTTGGGAAACACCACATTGATCGACTGCGAGGGCAGCGAATACTCCGGCAGCAAGCGCACCAGACGCCCGGCGGCAATGTCATCTGCCACCACCCAGGCAGGCAGAACCGATACGCCCAGTGAAGACAACGTCATCGAGCGAATCGCCGTCGACGAGTTCGATTCGAAGTGGCTGGTGCCACCGACCTCAACGCCCTGCCCTGGCCCATGGCGCAATGTCCACTGAGTCGGCGCCTGCAAATTGCTGTTGGCAATCCACGGCACGCTGTTCAGGTCCAGCGGTTGCCGCACCGGATGCCGGGCGAGAAATTGCTCGGTGGCCACCAGCACGATTTCATAATCGGCCAACTTGCGGCTCTTGAATGCCGAATCCGCCAAGTTACCCAGACGGACCACCAGATCCAGTTTTTCCGCGACCAGATCATTCAATGAAGAGTTGAAGTTATAGCACAAGCGGATTTCCGGATAACGCTCGGAGAACAGTGGAATCAACGGCAGAATATACTTTTCACCGTATTCACTGGTTGAACTAATCCGTAACTTTCCGGATACCCGATTATTACCTTTCAGGACATTATCAAAGGCATTGTCGATGTCCGCGACAATCCCCTTGAACTCTTCATAAAACTCCTGACCTATTTCGGTCAGCGATATATTGCGGGTGTTGCGGATCAACAGCGTCGCCGACAAAACCTCTTCCAGCGCCTTGACATGCAGGCTGGCCATGGCTTTGCTGATACTCAGGTAGTTTGCAGCTTTGGTATAAGAACCAAAATCCACCACCGCGAGGAACGTCTGAACCCGATTAAGATGAGAGTGCATGGCGCTATGGCTCACTGTTAAATCCTGTCAAACATTGTTTTAAGCATAGTCGTATCGACACTTCAAGTCCATCGCCCCTATGCTGCGCGGCAAAGGGGATTCAACATGAACTATCGCTATAAGATCGCGCTGATCTTTCTGATCGGCTTTTTTATTGACTGTATAAACATATTTATGTCGGCGGTGGCACTGCCGAGTATATCGGCAACTTTACAGGTCAGTACTTCATCGGTGGCGTGGGTCGCCAATGCTTATATTCTTGGCCTGACCCTGATTATTCCGGTCAGCACCTGGCTGGCCGGGCGTTTTGGCAGTCGCGAGATTCTCACCGCTTCGATGCTGGTGTTCACCGGCTCTGTGTGGATGTGCGGCATGGCCGACAGTTTCCACGAACTGGTGATCTGGCGGTTCGTTCAGGGCGTCGGTGGCGGGCTGCTGATTCCGGTCGGTCAGGCGCTGACCTTCAATCTGTTTCAGGGCGAGCAACGGGCGAAAATATCCACACTGGTGATGGCCGTCGCGCTGATTGCCCCGGCGATTTCACCGACGGTCGGCGGCATCATTGTCGACAGCAGCTCCTGGCGCTGGGTGTTCTACAGCAACATCCCGTTTTCGTTGATCGCGGCCGGGCTGTCGTGGTTCTGGATCAAGGAAAGCAAACCGACCGATCTGCCGCGCCCGGACATCAAAGGCCTGCTGCTGGTCAGTGCCGCGCTCGCCAGCCTGCTGATGGGCATGTCGCTGTACGGCGGCGACTACCCGGCGCTGGCCGCGTTGAGCTGTGTCGCGGCGGGTTTGCTGTTCATCGTGCTGTACCTGCGGCACTACCGCCGCTGCAGCAACGCGATCATCGAATTGAGCCTGCTCAAAAGTAAAAAGCTCAGCACCTCGATCTTCATCTATTACGCGATTCCCGGCGTGTTCACCGGGGTCAATCTGATGAGCATTTTCTTCCTGCAGAACACGCTGCACTTCAGCGCCCGGCTGACCGGGATGTTCATGATCCTCTACGCCATCGGCGCGTTCATTGCGATGACGATTTGCGGCCGGGTCTACAACCGGGTCGGCGCGAAACGCCTGTTCACCCTCGGCATGCTGCTGCACAGCGCCGGCATCGCCACGCTGATGCTGGTCAACGCGCCAACGGACCTGTGGGTGATCGTCATCGCTTACAGCTTGATGGGCATCGGCGGTGGCATCGGTGCCAACACCGCGCAAACCACCTCATTGATGGATTTTGCCGGCGGCGATACGCACAAGGCGAGTGTGATCTGGAACATCAATCGGCAGATGTCGTTCAGCCTCGGTGCGGCGTTGTTTCTGATGATTTTCAATGTGCTGCTCAAGCAGTTCGACACCACGCAGGCCTACCACGCGACGTTCGCGATTGCCGCGCTGGTCGGGCTGTTCCCGCTGTTTCAGATGAGTCAATTGAACCCTCCAAAGGAATGCCATGAACAACAACCTGGTTGAACGAGCGCAACACAGTATTCACCACGTGCACGAGCTGATTCACCGCGTTTTTACCGACGCTGACGGGGCCGGCGCAGACGCCATCGCGCCGCTGATGGAGGTGTTTGCCGAGCACTTCAGCATGGTCACCACCTCGGCCGCCGTGGTCGGTCGGGCGCAAGTCGAGCAACTGTTCAGCGGCGCCGTCGGTGCCCGCAAAGGTCTGGAGATTCTGATCAGCGACCTGCACACGGTCTGGCACGAAGGTTCGACCGTGGCCCTGCGCTACAAGGAAATCCATCGCCTGAACCAAAGCGAAACCTCGCGTATTTCGCTGGCGATCCTTCGCGTCCAGCACCACGACGTCCAGTGGTTGTACCTGCACGAAACACCGTTGAGCCAGGAAAAACCTGCATGAAATACACCGTCACCCACTGCCGGATGCTCTCGGCGTCGATCAAGGAAGTCACCGTCAGCGGCCCGCCTTCCCTGATCGACATGAGCCACGCCGGGGCACATTTCAAATGGCAGATCCCGGGGCTGGATGACTGTCGTCACTACTCGACGGTGCATGTAAAGGAGGTTGAGGATGGCCAGTTCACCTTCGCCATTCGCCTCTCGCCAGACTCCGTCAGCAGCCAGTACATCCGCACCCTGGCGGTCAATGACAGCGTGGAACTGGAAGGTCCGCTGAACACTTTCAACTACCCGCTCGACGTTGACAGCGGGCGTGATATCGCGATTGCCGGCGGCATCGGCATCACGCCGCTGACCGGCATCCTGCGCCACCTGACTGCGCTGGATCGCCCTGCGCACCTGCATTACTTCGCCAAGAGCGCCGACGATGCGGTCTACGCCCGGTACCTGCAAGAACACCTGCAAGAACGCCTGCAACTGCACCTCTCCGGCAGTCGCCCGGCGATCAGCGAAGTGCTCGCCGATCTGCGCGCCGATGACCGCCTGTATGTCTGCGGCCCGGCAGCGATGCTCAACGCAGTGCTCAGTCACGCCGAAAGCGTTGGCCTGGCGCGTGAACAGATCCATCTGGAAGTGTTCAACGTTGCCCGCGAAACCACCGCGCAAGGCTTCGTCATCGAGGCGGCCGACTCCGGCGTCAGCATCAATGTCGGCCCGCAACAGTCGCTGCTCGAAGCCTTGGAAGCGGCCGGGCTCGACCCGCTGTACGACTGTCGTCGTGGTGAATGCGGCGTTTGCGCGCTGGACGTCCTCGAAGGCGAAGTCGACCACCGCGATTTCATCATGAGCGAACAGGAAGCGGCGTGCAGTGCGCGAATCTACCCCTGCGTCTCCCGCGCCAAAAGCCCGCGCCTGAAACTGGCGATCTGAGAGAGGACACTCCGTTGGACAACTATTTCAATGGCAGAGAAGTGCATAAATCTCTGTTCCTTGATCAGGCGCTTTTCGAACAGGAACAGCAGCGCGTATTCGCCGCGAGCTGGTGCTACCTGGGTCACGACAGCCTGATCCCCGAGACCGGCGACTACTTCACCACCACCCTTGCACAACAGCCGCTGGCCATGGTTCGGCAGAAGAACGGCGCCATCGTCGTGCTGCATAACCGTTGCCCGCACAAAGGCGTGAAAGTGCTGGCCGAAGCGCGCGGCAATGTCGGCCGCTTCATGCGTTGCCCGTACCACGCGTGGACGTTCAAGACGGACGGCGAGCTGCTGAGCATTCCGGTGAAAAAGGAGTACGACGACTGCGACCTGAGCAGTTGTTCCGCGCACAAAGGCATGCGCCCGGTGAGCGCGGTGCACAACTATCGCGGCTTCGTCTTTGTCCGCCTGACGGAAGAAGGCATCGGCTTCGAGGAGTTCTTTGGCGAGTCGCTGTCGACACTCGACAACATGGTCATGCGCTCGCCGCAGGGCCAACTGAAAGTAATCGGCCAGCCATTGCTGCACCGCCATCGCTGCAACTGGAAAATGGTCGTCGACAACCAGACCGACACCTGCCACCCGATGATCGCCCACGAATCTTCGGCCGGCGAAGCCATCCGCCTGTGGCAGGAAACCGGTGATCAGGGCAAGCCACCGATGGCCGTCGAACTGTTCTCGCCGTTCATGGCCTCCTACGAGTTTTTCGCCGGCATGGGCATTCGCGTCTGGCCCAATGGCCACGGGCACACCGGGGTCAGCAATTCGATTCACAAGGCCTACACCGACATCCACGGTTACTGGGACTTGATGGTGGAAAGCTACGGTGAAGAGCAGGCCCGGGCGATCCTCGACGACACCCGCCACAACACCGTGTATTTCCCCAACCTGATGGTCAAGGGACCGATCCAGACCTTGCGCGTGATCAAACCGCTCAGCGCCCGCGAAACCATCGTCGAGTCGTGGATCTTCGAACTGCAGGGCGCCCCCGTGCAGTTGCTGGAAAGGACTGTGCAGTACAACAACCTGATCAACTCGCCGTGTTCGATGGTCGCCCACGACGACGTGGAAATGTACGAACGGGCCATGGAAGGCCTGGGCAGCGACGCCAACGAATGGGTCAACGTCGCCCGCCTGTTCAGCCCGAACGAATCCTATGCGCAGACCCAAGTGGTGTCCGGCACCAGCGAAATGGCCATGCGTAATTTCTATAACAGTTGGCAGCACTTGATGCGGGACGACCATGCAACACGATCAATCTAATCACCACGCCATCGAGCAACTGATCGAGACCGAACTGCACTTGCTCGACCAGCAGGATTTCGACGCCTGGCAACAGCTGCTCAGCGATGACTACCACTACTGGATTCCCATGACCCGTGAGCAGGTCAGTCCGTTGCACGAATCATCGCTGGTGTACGAAGACCGTTTTCTGACCACGCTGCGGATCAACCGACTGGCCAATGCGCGCAACTTCTCCCAACAGCCCAAGAGCCGCAGCCTGCACATCGCCCAGCGCCCGCGCATCACGCTCGACGCAGCCTCGTTCAGCGCGTGCGCCAGCTCTAACATGCTCTATTGCGAAGCGCGCGGCGACAACGAATGGCACTACCCGGTGACCGTCGAACATCAACTGATCAACATCGATGGCACGTGGAAGATTCACGGCAAGAAGATCCTGTTGCTCAACCCCGCACGCGCCCTTGAAAGCCTGCAGCTCATTATCTGATCGATCGAGAAGTCTCCCTGTGAAAGCTATTTCCCATGATTCCAGTCAGGCGTCCGCGTGCCTGTCTTTTCCCTACGTCGATCTGCTGTATGACTATGGCCAGTTCCTGCGCAGTGCCGATGAAGCCATTGGTTACCTGCCGGCGGAAACTGCCGAGAAACACATCGGCATCGTCGGCGCTGGCCTCAGCGGGCTGGTCGCCGCTTACGAACTGCTGCGCGCCGGTGCGCGTCGCGTGACGCTGTTTGAAGCGGAACCCGAGCATGTCGGCGGGCGTCTGCTGACGCAGTGTTTTGATGAGGAACAGCCGCAGTTCATCGCGGAAATGGGCGCCATGCGTTTTCCGCCGAGTGAAGTCGGGCTGTTTCATTACCTCAATCGCTTCGGCATCCAGACCACCGAGGCGTTTCCCGACCCGGGCGTGGTCGACACCGAAATCCACTACCGTGGCGAAGCCCATCACTGGGCAGCCATGCAACCACCGCCGGCGCTGTTCAGCACCGTGCACCAAGGCTGGATCGCCTTTCTCAGCGAAGGCGTGACCCTCGATGACGGCACGTGCCTGGCGCCACCGCTGCTGATCACCGAATTGCTCAAGCAGCACAATTACTGCGAAGTGCAGCCCGAGTGGCAACGCTACCTGGACTGCTTCGGTGACAGCTCGTTTTACTCGGCGATGGTGCGCATCTTCACCGGCAAAAAACCGCCGGGCGGCAAACCGTGGCGCAAGCCCGAAGACTTCCACCTCTTCGGCTCGCTGGGCATTGGCTCGGGCGGTTTCCAGTCGGTGTACCGCGCGTCGTTCACCGAAATCCTGCGCCTGGTGGTCAATGCACTGGAGGTCAATCAGCGTCTGGTGCCCAACGGTATTTCCTCGCTGGCCGAGCGGATTGCCGACACCGAATTCAACGGTATTCAGGTGCGCGACATGATTTGCCGCACGCGCATCGAGTCGATCAACAAAGGTGCGCACGGCGAGATTCTGCTGGCCGGCAGCAACGGCGAAACCTACGCCTGCGACCGGGTAATCACCACCACCACGACCCGCGCCCTGCAAGTGAACCTCAAGCTCACGCAGAACCAGGCCTTCGTCAATCGCGACGTCGCGCGGGCGATCAACGAAACGCACATGGTCGGCTCATCCAAGCTGTTCATCCTGACCAAGGACAAGTTCTGGCTCAAACATGGCCTGGCGCAAAACATCCAGACCGACACCCTGGTCAAGGGCGTGTATTGCCTCGATTACGCGCCGCACGATCCGGATTCCTGGGGCGTGGTGTTGATCAGTTACACCTGGGAAGACGACTCGCACAAGATGGTTTCGATGACCGACAAGGTGCAGCGCTGCCTGCGTCTGGTCGACGAATTGGCGATGAGCGCACCGGAATTTGCCAGCCATCTGCTGCCGCTGGACGGTGACTACCAGCGCTACGTTCTGGAATACGACTGGCTGACCGACAAGCACGCACTCGGCGCTTTCAAGCTGAATTTCCCCGGCGACGACATTTACTCCGAGCGCCTGTTTTATCAGTTCCGTACCGCACTCGATCCGCAACAGGACACCGGTTTGTACCTGGCCGGTTGCGGCGCCTCGTTCACCGGTGGCTGGGCCGAAGGCGCGATTCAAACCGCACTCAACGGTGCGTGCGCGGTGATCAGCAGCCTGGGCGGCGATCTGCTTGCCGGCAACCCGCTCGACGACTTGCACTCGCAGTACCGCTACTGCTGACCCAGTCCCTTTCCACGCCGAGAATCATCCATGTACAGCCAGCTTTCAATTGAACAGCTCGTCAACGGCTTGCGCAGTGGCCAACACTGCCCGGACGCCTGGCAGCATGCCTTGCGCGAGCGTCATGTGCAGATGCAACACCTGAACAGTTTCATCACCTTCGACCCGTCAGCGTCCAAGGCAAATGCCGCTGGGCGCGACAGCGCACTGTATGGCCTGCCGGTGTCGTTCAAGGACAACATCAACGTCAGCGGCATGCCGACCACCGCCGGTACGCCCGGGCTGGCCGACTATGTGCCGCAAACCGATGC
This sequence comes from Pseudomonas sp. IT-P395, assembly GCF_949767675.1. NCBI lineage: Bacteria > Pseudomonadati > Pseudomonadota > Gammaproteobacteria > Pseudomonadales > Pseudomonadaceae > Pseudomonas > Pseudomonas sp. IT-P395. The sequence goes on along the minus strand of NZ_CATKPW010000060.1, from coordinate 210,121 downwards.
CGGCATCGTCGAGCGCTTTCGGCAATTGGGCGCGCAAATTGTCGGCAAGAACAACATGCACGAATTGTCGTTCGGCGTGACCTCGGCCAACCATTCCCATGGCGCGGTGATCAACCCAGTCAACGAACGCCACAGTGCCGGTGGCAGCAGCGGCGGCTGTGCTGCCGCCGTCGCTGCCGGACTGGTGGCGTGTGCGGTCGGCACCGACACCGGGGGGTCGGTACGGATACCGGCGGCGTTCTGCGGGATTGTCGGGTTTCGCCCCACCACCGGCGTTTATCCGGTCGACGGCATCGTCCCGGTGTCGCAAACCAAAGACACTCCGGGCTTGTTGACCCGCACCGTGGAGGATTGTCAGTTCGTTCACGGGCAATTGACCGGCTGCCTGCATCAGCCAGAAACCCGGTCGTTGCGCATTGGCATTCCCGAGCGGTTTCTCTGGACCGACCTCGCTGACAACGTGCAACGCGCTTGCCGCACGGCCATCGATACCTTGGCCGATCGCGGTGTGATCATCGTGCCGGTCGACGATGCCGTGATTGGCGAGATCAACGAGAGCATTCAGTTTCCGCTACCGATCTACGAGTTCTTCATCGATTTTCCACGGTTCCTGATGAAAGCCGGACGCGGTGAGCAGTTCCTCGACATCCTCGCGCAGATTCGCGATCCGGCGATCAAGAAAATCCTCACCGCCCAACTGAAAAGCCCAGCGATTTCCTACACCGACTACGTGCAGGCATTGATGAGCAAACTGCGTCTGGAGAAGGAATACCGCGCCCTCTTCAGCCGCCATCAACTGGACCTGCTGGCTTACCCGACCGTCACGTGCAGCGCACCGCTGCTCAGCGCTTGCGCGGATGAAAGCAACTTTGAAACGTTCGTGCGCAATACCGACCCGGCGAGCAATCTGGCGGCGCCAAGCATCAGTGTGCCGGTAGCGGCGGCGGGTGCGTTACCGGTGGGCCTGTCGTTCGATGCATTGCCAGAGCAGGACGACTTTCTATTGGCCAATGTGCGGCACCTGAAGCACCTGCTCGACATCGGCTAAACCACGATCCCTGTGGGAGCGAGCCTGCTCGCGAAGGCGTCGTGTCAGTCGACATCAACTTCGTCTGCCACATCGCTATCACGAGCCGGCTCGCCCCTACAGGGGCTCTGCGTCGATGCACCTATAACAATTCAAATTGCGGGCCTTGCCATGCGCGTCACCTCAATATCCTCCGTTCCCGCTGTCGAACGCTCGCCGTCGATCCTTGGCGGCGCCATGATCATCGGCGGCACCATCGTCGGTGCCGGCATGTTTTCGCTGCCGGTGATCATGTCCGGGCTGTGGTTCTACGGCTCGGTTGCCGTGCTGCTGTTTGCCTGGTTCTGCACGTTGCACTCGGGCCTGATGATTCTTGAAGCCAATCTCAATTACCGTGAAGGCGCGAGTTTCGCCACGATCACCGGCGATCTGCTCGGGCGTGGCTGGAGCCGTTTGAATGGTTTGAGCATTGTCTTTGTCCTGTACACCCTGACGTACGCCTACATTTCCGCCAGCGGCTCAGTGCTTCATCACACCGCGCAAACCTTCGGGCTTGAGTTGTCATCGCGCGCGGGCGGTTTGGGGTTCACGCTGCTGGTGGCGTTCATTGTCTGGCTCAGCACCACGGCGGTGAGCCGCATGACCACGTTGGTGTTCGGCGCAAAAATCCTCGCGTTCTTTCTAACCTTTGGCGGTTTGCTCGGCCATGTGCAAAGCACCACGCTGCTCAACCTGAACAGCGGTGACAACCATTACTGGCCTTATCTGCTGGTGACCCTGCCCTTCTGCCTGACTTCGTTCGGTTTTCACGGCAATGTGCCGAGCCTGATGAAGCATTACGGCAAGGACCCGCAGCGGATTCGCGCTTGCCTGGTCGGCGGCACGTTGATCGCTCTGGCGCTGTATCTGGTGTGGATGCTCTGCAGCATGGGCAACATCCCCCGCGACGCATTCAAGGACATCGCTCAGCGCGGTGGCAATATCGATGCGCTGATCAGCGCCCTGGGTTCACAGCTCAACAGCGCCAACGTCGATCTGCTGTTGACGTTCTTCTCCAATTTCGCCGTGGCCTGTTCATTTCTCGGGGTGACCCTGGGTTTGTTCGATTACCTGGCCGATGTGCTGGGTTTCGACGACAGCCCCATCGGCCGCCTGCAGACCGCCGCCATCACTTTCGCGCCACCGACGCTCTGCGGATTGCTCTGGCCGGAAGGCTTTCTGCATGCCATCGGTTTTGCCGGATTGGCGGCGACATTGTGGGCGGTGATTACTCCGGCGCTACTGGCTCGGGCTTCGCGCAAGCGCTTTGGCAGTCCACGCTATCAGGTGTGGGGGGGGACGCCGATGATCGTGCTGGTGCTGTTTTTCGGGGCGATCTGCGCGGTGTCCCATTTGCTGTTCGTATTTGATTGTCTGCCTGTGTGGCGCTGAGGCTTCTCGTTCGGTTTTCCGAACGCGACCTTACGGTCGATTCGGTTAACCGGATCAGTTACGTTAAAAAATACCGCCACAAAAGTTTAATAACGTTATAAAACAACACGTTATCTATCTGCGACTGGTCTGGCACGAGTCATGCTCTACACTCTCTCGACGAATGCCTGTTGTGCCAACACTTCAGGAGCCGTCAGGCATTCGAAGCACAAAAGGGCCGACAAACTGGCTCCATAAAAAAAACAATGTCGAGGAAAATTTGATGCGCATCGTTCCCCATATCCTGGGCGCAGCCATTGCGGCCGCTCTGATCAGCACGCCAGTTTTCGCCGCCGAACTCACCGGCACCCTGAAGAAAATCAAAGAGTCCGGTGTGATCACCCTGGGCCACCGCGACGCCTCCATCCCGTTTTCCTACATCGCTGACGCTTCCGGCAAGCCGGTTGGCTACTCCCACGATATCCAGCTGGCCATCGTCGAAGCGATCAAGAAAGACCTCGACCTGCCAAACCTGCAAGTCAAATACAATCTGGTGACCTCGCAGACCCGTATCCCGCTGGTGCAGAACGGCACCGTGGACGTCGAGTGTGGCTCCACCACCAACAACGTCGAGCGTCAGCAGCAGGTTGACTTCTCCGTCGGCATCTTCGAAATCGGTACCCGTCTGCTGTCCAAGGCTGACTCCAAGTACAAGGATTTCGACGATCTGAAAGGCAAGAACGTCGTGACCACCGCTGGCACCACCTCCGAGCGCATCCTCAAGGCGATGAACGCCGACAAGCAGATGGGCATGAACGTCATCTCCGCCAAAGACCACGGTGAATCCTTCCAGATGCTGGAATCGGGTCGAGCCGTTGCGTTCATGATGGACGACGCGCTGCTGGCCGGTGAAGCCGCCAAGGCCAAAAAGGCGACTGACTGGGCCGTGACCGGCACTCCACAGTCGTACGAAATCTACGGCTGCATGATGCGCAAAGGCGACGAGCCGTTCAAAAAGGCTGTGGATGACGCCATCAAGGCCACTTATGCTTCGGGCGCGATCAACAAGATCTACGAGAAGTGGTTCATGCAGCCGATTCCGCCAAAAGGCCTGAATCTGAACTTCCCGATGAGCGACGAGCTCAAGGCCCTGATCGCCAATCCGACCGACAAAGCGGCTGACGACAAGAAATCCTGATTTCTGACTAACCTTATCCCCTGAGGAGGCTTCTGCCTTTTCAGGGGATGGTCACTCCCTGCTGGCATTTTCTGGAAACACTCGAACCGGTGGCTGTCGAGCCGATCGCGTGTGCCTGACCGTCAAGGTCAGGGAGGGAACGGAGTTTCCCCAGGCGGGCACTTGTACATCGATCGAATCGAGGGGAGACCCTAATGAATTACAACTGGGACTGGGGCGTGTTCTTCAAGTCCACCGGCGTGGGCAGCGAGACCTATCTCGACTGGTTCATCTCCGGTCTGGGCTGGACCATCGCCATCGCCATCGTGGCCTGGATCATCGCCCTGCTGCTGGGCTCGATACTGGGCGTCATGCGCACCGTGCCGAACCGTATCGTGTCGGGCATCGCGACGTGCTACGTCGAGCTGTTCCGTAACGTGCCGCTGCTGGTTCAGCTGTTCATCTGGTACTTTCTGGTGCCCGACCTGCTGCCGGCGGATCTGCAGGAGTGGTACAAGCAGGACCTCAACCCGACCACCTCGGCTTACCTCAGCGTAGTCGTGTGCCTGGGCCTGTTCACCGCCGCCCGTGTCTGCGAACAAGTGCGCACCGGTATCCAGGCGCTGCCGCGTGGCCAGGAATCCGCCGCCCGCGCCATGGGCTTCAAGCTGCCACAGATCTACTGGAATGTGCTGCTGCCCCAGGCCTACCGCATCATCATTCCGCCGCTTACCTCGGAATTCCTCAACGTCTTCAAGAACTCCTCCGTGGCCTCGCTGATCGGCCTGATGGAGCTGCTCGCGCAAACCAAACAGACTGCCGAGTTCTCGGCCAACCTGTTTGAAGCGTTCACCTTGGCGACCCTGATCTACTTCACCCTGAACATGAGCCTGATGCTACTGATGCGCATGGTCGAGAAGAAAGTCTCCGTGCCCGGCCTGATTTCCGTGGGGGGTAAATAATGGAATTCGATTTCAGTGGCATCGTCCCGGCCATTCCCGGTTTGTGGAACGGCATGGTGATGACCCTCAAGCTGATGGCCATGGGTGTGGTCGGCGGGATCATTCTCGGCACGATCCTCGCGCTCTGCCGGCTGTCGCACAATAAACTGCTGTCGAACATTGCTGGCGCGTACGTTAACTATTTCCGCTCGATCCCGCTGCTGCTGGTAATTACCTGGTTCTATCTGGCAGTGCCATTCGTGCTGCGCTGGATCACCGGCGAAGACACCCCGATCGGCGCGTTCACCTCGTGCATCGTGGCGTTCATGATGTTCGAAGCGGCGTACTTCTGCGAAATCGTTCGGGCCGGCGTACAGTCGATCCCGAAAGGCCAGATGGGCGCGGCACAAGCGCTGGGCATGAGCTACGGCCAGATGATGCGCCTGATCATCCTGCCCCAGGCGTTCCGCAAAATGACCCCGCTGTTACTGCAACAGAGCATCATCCTGTTCCAGGACACTTCGCTGGTTTACACCGTGGGTCTGGTTGACTTCCTTAACGCATCCCGCGCCAGTGGCGACATCATTGGTCGTTCCAACGAGTTCCTGATCTTCGCCGGTGTCGTCTACTTCATCATCAGCTTTGCCGCCTCGCTGCTGGTCAAGCGTCTGCAAAAAAGGTTTGCCGTATGATCTCTATCAAGAACATCAACAAGTGGTATGGCGACTTCCAGGTGCTGACTGATTGCAGCACCGAGGTCAAAAAAGGCGAAGTGATCGTGGTCTGCGGTCCGTCGGGTTCCGGCAAATCGACCCTGATCAAATGCGTCAACGCGCTGGAGCCGTTCCAGAAAGGCGACATCGTTGTCGACGGCACCTCGATTGCCGACCCGAAGACCAATCTGCCGAAACTGCGCTCGCGCGTCGGTATGGTGTTCCAGCATTTCGAACTGTTCCCGCACCTGACCATCACCGAAAACCTGACCATCGCGCAGATCAAGGTGTTGGGTCGCAGCAAGGAAGAGGCGACCAAGAAAGGTCTGCAACTGCTTGAGCGCGTCGGTTTGTCTGCACACGCCCACAAGCATCCGGGGCAACTGTCCGGTGGTCAGCAACAGCGCGTGGCGATTGCCCGTGCGCTGGCGATGGACCCGATCGTCATGCTGTTCGACGAACCGACTTCGGCGCTCGACCCGGAGATGGTCAACGAAGTGCTCGACGTGATGGTGCAACTGGCCCACGAAGGCATGACCATGATGTGCGTGACCCACGAAATGGGCTTTGCGCGCAAAGTGGCCGACCGCGTGATTTTCATGGACGCCGGCAAGATCATCGAAGACTGCCCGAAAGAGGAGTTCTTCGGCGATATCAGCGCCCGCTCCGAACGCGCGCAGCATTTCCTCGAGAAAATCCTGCAGCACTAAAAGCAACACCGCCTCCCCCTGCAGGAGCTGCCGCAGGCTGCGATCTTTTGACTTTGTTTTTAAAGATCAAAAGATCGCAGCCTGCGGCAGCTCCTACAGGGGATTGGTGAAGTTTGTTGTGGTGGTTGACCCAAGGCAACTGTGATGAAATGCGACCCCAATCTCTATCGCGCCGCGCCGCCATCACTTGCCGTGAAACCCCGTCTGATTCGTCATCTGTTCCTGCCGCCGCTGGTCATCATCCTGATGATCGGTCTGGGTTACGTCGGCTTCTGGACCAGTGAGCATTTTGGCATTCGCAGCCTCAGCGAAAACGGCCAGCGCCAGCTCGAACTGAACGCACGCGCCGTCGAAAGCGAAATCAGCAAATACACCTACCTGCCCAGCCTGCTGGAACTCGAAACGAGTGTGTCGCAGCTGCTGGCCGACCCGACTCCGGAAAACCGGCAAGCGGTCAACGATTACCTTGAAGGCCTGAACCGGCGCAGCCGCAGTCGGGCCATCTACGTGATGGACACCACTGGCCGTGTCATGGCCACCAGCAACTGGCGCGATGTCGACAGTTACCTCGGTGAAGACCTGTCTTTCCGCGCCTATTTCCAAAAAGCCGTACGCGGCGAGCCAGGCCGTTTCTACGGCATCGGCAGCACCAACGGCGAGCCCGGTTATTACCTCGCCCACGGCCTCGAAGAGCACGGCAAGATCATCGGCGTCGCTGTGGTCAAGGTGCGCCTGGAAGCCATGGAAGAACGCTGGCAACGCGCACGTCTCGAAGCCTTTGTCAGCGATGAGAACGGCATCATCATTCTTTCCAGTGATCCGGCACGTCGCCTTAAATCAGTGATTCCGCTGAGTGACGAAATCAAAGAAAAACTCGCGCGCAGCCTGCAGTACTACTGGTTCCCGCTCAACGAGCTGCAACCGCTGGCCCGGGAAACCCTGTCCGAAGGTGTGGAAAAACTCACCTTCCCCGCCAACAGCGAAGTGCGCTCCGACGATGACGACATCAGCTATCTGGCGCAGACCCGGCCACTGACCGACACGCCGTGGAATTTCACCCTGCTCACGCCGTTGCAGGACCTGCGTCGCGAAGCCATCAACCAAGGGGTTCTGGTGGCGGTCGCGTTTGCGCTGGTGGCGTTCCTGTTGATCGCCTGGAACGAGCGGCGCAAGGTCATCGCCACCCGACTTGCCGCCCGCGAAGCCTTGCAGGAAGCCAACAATCAACTGGAGCGTCGGATTACCGAACGCACCACCGACCTGCGCGCCAGCAACGAGCGTCTGAAGAGCCAGATCCGCGAACGCCGTCAGGCCGAAGAGACCCTGCGCCGTGCGCAGGATGAGCTGGTGCAGGCCGGAAAACTCGCTGCAATTGGCCAGATGTCGACCAGCATCGCCCACGAATTGAACCAGCCGCTGGCAGCGATGCGTACGCTGTCGGGCAACACCGTGCGCTTCCTCGAACGGGGTCAACTGGATGTCGCCAGCACCAATCTGAAAACCATCAACGAGCTGATCGACCGCATGGGCCGGATCACCGCCAGCCTGCGTTCGTTCGCCCGGCGCGGTGACAACCAGGGCCAGGCCAGCCTCGGCAAAGCCGTGGAGGCAGCGCTGCAATTGCTCGGGGCACGCCTGGAGAGTTCGGCGGTCAACATTCACCGCCAGTTCATTGATGTCCAGGTGCAGATCGACCAGACCCGCCTCGAGCAGATTCTGGTCAACCTGATCGGCAACGCCCTCGACGCCATGCAGGCGCAACCCCTGCCCGAGCTGTGGTTGGAGGGCGAAGAGTTCAACGGCAAATATCGTCTGCGCGTGCGTGACAACGGCCATGGCATCGACGCCGAAGCGCGCAAGCATCTGTTCGAACCCTTCTTCACCACCAAGCCCGGCGAACAAGGCCTGGGCCTTGGTCTGACCCTTTCCGCCAGCCTCGCGGCCGCCACCGGCGGGCATCTGGGTGTCGAACACCCCGCCAGCGGTGGCACCACCTTCGTCCTCAGTTTACCGTTGGTAAGCCCTACTCCTGCCGAGCCAATATGAACCACGACCTTAGTGTGCTGATCGTCGAAGACGACCCCCATGTGTTGCTCGGCTGCCAACAGGCGCTGACGCTGGAAGACATCCCCTGTGTCGGCGTTGGCAGCGCCGAAGAAGCGCTCGAGCGTGTCGGCGACAACTTTGCCGGCATCGTCATCAGCGACATTCGCCTGCCGGGCATCGATGGCCTGGAATTGCTGACCCGCCTCAAACAACGCGATCGCAGCTTGCCGGTGGTGTTGATCACCGGCCACGGCGACATTTCCATGGCCGTTGGCGCGATGCAGAAAGGCGCCTATGACTTCATGGAAAAACCGTTCTCGCCGGAGCGTCTGGTCGACGTCGCGCGGCGTGCGCTGGAGCAACGCAGCCTCGCCCGCGAGGTCTCTTCGCTGCGCCGCCAACTGGCCGAACGCGATTCCCTGGAAGGACGGATCATCGGCCGTTCGCCGGCGATGCAGAATCTGCGCGAACTGATCGCCAACGTCGCCGACACCTCGGCCAACGTATTGATCGAAGGAGAGACCGGTACCGGCAAGGAGCTGGTCGCGCGCTGTCTGCATGATTTCAGTCGTCGCCACAGCAAACAATTCGTCGCACTCAACTGCGGCGGCCTGCCGGAAAACCTTTTCGAAAGCGAGATTTTCGGCCACGAGGCCAATGCCTTCACCGGTGCCGGCAAGCGGCGTATCGGCAAGATCGAACACGCCGACGGCGGCACGCTGTTCCTCGACGAAGTGGAAAGCATGCCGTTGCCGTTGCAGATCAAGCTGCTGCGCGTGTTGCAGGAACGCACCCTCGAACGCCTCGGCTCGAACCAGAGCGTGGCCGTGGATTGCCGGGTGATCGCGGCGACCAAATCCGACCTCGACGAAGCGAGCAAGGCCGGTGAGTTCCGCAGCGACCTGTATTACCGTCTCAACGTCGTGACCCTGGAACTGCCGCCCCTGCGCGAGCGCCGCGAAGACATCCTGCAACTGTTCGAACACTTCACCCAGCAGTCGGCCCTGCGTTTCGACCGCGCGCTGCCGGAGCTGGACAACCAGACCCTGTCGAACCTGATGAGCCACGACTGGCCAGGCAATGTGCGCGAGCTGCGCAACGTCGCCGAGCGTTTTGCCCTCGGCCTGCCAGCGTTCAAAAAATCCGGCGCCAGCAGCGGTGGACAAGGCCTGGCGTTTGCCGAAGCGGTGGAAGCGTTCGAACGCAACCTGCTCAGCGACGCCCTGCAACGCAGCGGCGGCAACCTGACTCAGGCCAGTCTTGAGCTGGGCATGGCCAAGACCACGCTGTTCGACAAAGTAAAAAAATACGGCCTGAGCCATTAAGCGAGAACGATGTGGATCTTTTTTTCAAAGCCTTGCTGGGTGCGGCGGTGGTGCTGATCATCGCCGCGCTGTCGAAGACCAGAAACTATTACATCGCCGGGCTGGTGCCGCTGTTTCCGACGTTTGCGCTGATTGCGCATTACATCGTCGGCAAAGGGCGTTCGATTGAAGATCTGAAGACCACGATCGTGTTCGGCATGTGGTCGATCATTCCGTACTTTGTGTATCTGGCGACGTTGTATGTGATGGTGGATCGGCTGCGACTGGAGGCTTCGTTGGCCGTGGCGGCGGTGGCGTGGTTGATGGCTGCTACGGTGTTGGTGACGGTCTGGGTTCGGTTACACAGCTGACCCTCACCCCAGCCCTCTACCAGAGGGAGAGGGGGCCGACCGCTGAATATTGAAGATCTCCGCCGACGTGAAAGTGCAGTACCGAATCCATAATCGACTCAATGCATCAGGTCGGCGGATAGCCAAATACAACGCGGTCAGTCCCCTCTCCCTCCGGGAGAGGGTTAGGGTGAGGGGCTTTTGGCTCCTACCGATATCAGCTGACCGTCCCGCCCTTGGACTCCGCCATGATCTGCCGGATCGCGCCAACAAACGTCTCCACCGGCTGTCCACCCGTCACCGCGTACTGCCCGTTGAACACCACGGTCGGCACCGAACTCACCCCGCGCTGCAGCCACAACTGCTCTTCTTCACGCACCTCATCGGCAAACTCGTCCGACGCCAGTACAGCCTCGGCTCGCCGACGATCCAGCCCGACACTTTCAGCAATCTGCACCAGTTGCCGGTGATCGGACGGATTGCCGCCATCGCTGAAATAGGCCTTGAACAGTGCCTCTTTCAAGGCCAACTGCACACCTTCAAGACCGGCCCAGTGCAACAGGCGATGCGCATCGAAGGTGTTGTAGATGCGGCTGTTGCCATCAGTGCGAAAGACAAACCCAAGCTCGGCGCCACGGGCGCGGATCGCTTCGCGATTCTTCTGCGATTGCTCCGGGGTCGAGCCGTATTTCTCTTGAATGTGCTCGGCAATGTTCTGCCCGTCGGCACCCATTTTCGGATTCAGTTCGAATGGCTGAAATCGGATCTCGGCCTGCACTTCGTTGCGCAGAATTTCCAGTGCCTGTAACAGGCCATACAAACCGACGACGCACCAAGGGCAAGAGACGTCGCTGACAAAGTCGATTTTCAGAGCGGAATTCATCAAACACCTCGCAGGGGAAATCGTGCGGGAAAGTTTGCACGATACACCTGCTCCGGATTTTGTGGTGACCGTAACGGCCCCTTCGCGAGCAGTCTCGCTCCCACAGGGATACGCATTCCAAATGAGGTCGCGAAGGGGCCATACCAACACCGCCCACTTTTGTTTAGAGCAGATTCGCGCCCACCACCGGTTCAATCTGCGCCCAGTGCGAGGTGTCTTCACGATGCGCCTGCAAATACGGCAACACCGCCGCCAGCAACGGCGCCTTGAACGCCTCCTGAAAACGATGCGCCAGCCCCGGAATGAGCTTCAACTGACTGCCGCGAATATGTGCCGCCAGATGAACCCCGTGCATCACCGGCAACAGCGGATCCGCCGTGCCATGCACCACCAGCGTCGGCACCCGCAATTGATTGAGCAATGCCACCCGGCTCGGCTCGGCAAGGATCGCCATGATCTGCCGCTTCACGCCCTCGGGGTTGAACGCACGGTCATACGACAGCGCAGCCTGATGCAGCAAGGCCTGCCGGTCATCCGCGACCGCCGGGCTACCCAGTGCCGCCAGCAAATCAGCCTGTTGCTCCAGTGCCACCTGACGATTCGGTGCGCCGCGACGCGACAACAACTGAACCAGCGCGGCACTCGGTGCCGGCAATCCTTCGGCGCCCGAAGTGGTCATGATCAAGGTCAGGCTCTCGACCCGCTGCGGGGCCATTGCCGCCATGTGCTGGGCAATCATCCCGCCCATGCTCGCGCCCAGCACGTGGAATTGCTCAACGTGCAGCGCGTCCATCAAGCCCAGCGCATCGTCAGCCATGTCGGTCAAACTGTAGGGCGCCGACACCGGCAGACCGAGCTTGTAGCGCAGTACTTCGAAGGTCAGGTTGGCTTCGGCCGGCGCCTGGCGCCAGGTCGACAGACCGACGTCGCGGTTGTCATAGCGAATCACCCGAAAGCCCTGCTGACACAGCGCGACCACCACTTCGTCCGGCCAGTGGATCAACTGTCCGCCCAGGCCCATGACCAGCAACAACGCCGGATCCGACGCGCGACCAATGCTCTGGTAAGCCAGGCTCACCTGCTGCAGATCAACGTGCTCTGTCGGCACATTGACGTCGCAACGCGCCGCCGCCCAGGACGACGGTCCGAAAAAAATCGCGACCAAAACAGCCGCGACCGATAAAAAAGCCTTAACCATGAAAAACACCGAAACGCAGAACCCCAGTAGAGCGCGAGTCTGATGAAGTTTGTTCAAGCGCGCTGCCACACTTCCATGACAGTTTGATGAAGAGTGCCGAGCGGTCATGGACGCTGGTCGCAAAGAATATCTATGTACCGCCATCGCCTTGCGCGATTTCTCTTGAATGACCCGCTCAGGGACGGATTCCCCGCCCCGCCAATGCGAGTCACGCCACCATGCCCGATCGCCTTATTCTGGATGAGCTCCCCGCACCGTCACCGTTGCCAGAGACCGTCGAGCACCTGCCGAAAACGATTGATCACAGCCTGCTGCTGCAGGCCAACCAACGCTGGCGTACCAGCAGTGAGGGTTTGCGCGACTTGTTTGCCGCCAGCCCGGCCCTGCGCGACAGCGTCAATGAACTGCTGCGCCAACAACTGCAACTGGATGGCGAAAAAACCGGACTGCGCTTTGCTGCCACCGATGACCAGCCGGAACATATCGTCAGCCTCACCGATGCCTGTGCCTTTGTCGTTCAACAGCCGACGCTGGAAACCGACCTGGATCAGCGCTGTGACCTCACCGGTATCGGCGCAGATCATCCGTTGTATGCCTTGAAGCCCCTGCAACTCCTGGAAAAACTCAAAGCCCTCGACCCACGCAAAAGTCACGAGACTCGCTGGGCACAGTTCTGGGACGCGCGAGCGCCGCGCACGCCTGTGTCGCGCCGTACCCGAGCCACGCAGCTTTACCGTGCGCATTTCGAAGCCACTGCGCACATGGCTCTCGCTCATCAGGCGATTACCGCGGCGCAACTCAAAACGCTGCAACTGATCATTGATTCAGGTGCTGACGCGCTAACGGTCGATGGTCAGCCCATTCATACGGAAAAACTGGCGCTGGTGCTGAGCAACGACAGCAAGGTCAAACTCCCCGGTGCATGGGTCGTCTGCGTCGGCGATGTGTCCACAGCGGCACCATTGCTTTATCTGCCCTGCAACGCCACATCGATCCAGGCCTTCAATTCACGCGCAGCAATGCAGACGTGGCTGACCCGTCAGGTACCGATCCCCACGGGACTGCCCAAGGAAATACTGCGCGTTGACTACAGCGCAGCGCTCGACCCGATGGTCACCGGGGCAAGCGATCTGTTCGCAGGTCGACACCACGCGCAACTCGATGCGTTGAGCAATACCAACAAAGACACTCCCGGGATCAAAGAGCACGGCGCGCGATCACTGATACATGTCGACCTGATCGATCATCAACGCAGCAGCGCGATCATTGTGGCGGCCCCGCCAAAACCGCTCACGCCCGGCAGTGATAGCGAGATGGAGGACGAATCGCTGTTCGGCAGCCTGTCGGCCGGCATTCCACTGGCCGTGCGACAAGCAGCGCTCAAACGCGAACGCGATGCGCTTGAACGCTTGCAGAGCAACGATGGCGACGGTGCTCGATATCGGCAATGCAAGGAAGCCCTCAAAACGCTGGAAACCGCTGAGCAAGCCGGCGAGACCGCCGCCTCATCCCTGCTGTACCGCGACAATCCCCTCGACGTCAGCACTTTCAACACGGCGCTCACGGCCCTGCGTCAGGCGCACCGGGATGGCTTGTATGCCGAAGGCAATCTGCAAGCGGCGTTGGGCCAACTCGACAGCGCCGATCACGATCTGCTCAAAGCCGTGCTGGACAACCCTGTTGCCGCCGAACGCGACCCGGACATCACGGCAGCGAGCCTGACCTTGTCACTGACCGAAACCAAGGACGAGATTCGTACGACGCAGAGTGAACGGCTCAAAGGCGTGCTGGTGATCGGACGCCAGGCGATGCTCACGGACCGGGCATCGACGTCCAGTCTGCTGCTCTACTGGCCAGGCACCGGTGGGGGCCTGCAGCGCTTTGCTGATCGCCAGACACTGGAGCGCGAGGTGTTCAGGATTGCGGACCACGCCAGCGATCTGACCCTGCAACTGAGCCCGCTCACCACAGACCCGCTGCATCACTGCCTCAATGAGCTGATAACCGACTTCGAATCAAAAGCCACCCTTCTGCGCGGTCTGCCCGAGCAGGCGGACGCCCTGGAAATTCTGCGCCAAGGCTGTCTCGCCACTGTGCAGGTTCCGCTGCACGACGCCCGAAGCCTGGCCTTTGCTCACCTGCAAGAGCAGGAACGCACCGCCACCCTCGCCGGCCATCGGCCAGGCTGGTTGACCAGACTCAACGAGAATGAGCGTAACGGGCTGAAACACAACATCGAGGCGTATATCGCAGCGATGCGCACAAGCCACGCCCTTATGACGCTCGCGCTGGAACCGCGTGACGACTTCACCCGCCGACACCTGTACGCCCGACTGCGCAAGGATTTTTCCCTTGAAGGCCATTTTTCCATACAAGTCGAGTTGCCCGACTCGACCACTACCGAACAGGTTCCTGAGGCAGGGCCCGGTGGCATTCGCAAAACCACCGTCATTGTCCCTAGCAAGTCCCGCAGCAAAATGTCACTTGAGGATCTGGCCCAGCTGAATATCGATAATGTGCAATCAGTGCTCAATGACTCGCTGTCGCAACGCCTGGTCTTCCTGCGCCTGGAGGTCACCGCGACGCATAAAACGGATCGCTCCCGCCTGCTCAACGGCATCAACCTGAGGTATCTGCGCAAGGTGCTGCCGGAACTGGATCTGCCCAAGGCGTATGAACAGAAGATCAATGAAGCATTCAGAGGCGCAAGCAGCGAGTCGCTCTTCGTCAAACAGCATCGCCGGGAAAGCCTGATCGAGCCATGGCGGCTGATGCTCAAAATACAAAGCGAGACTGCCCGCCTGCAAAAACATCTCAGCCGTGATGAGTCCGCCTTGCTGAACATCGCCATCGATGCCAGCACCGTAGACGCGTGGCAAGCCAACGGCAAGCGCCTGGTCCTGCTGCCGGTCGCTCTGAAAGCAGGCGGCAAGGATACCCCCGGCGAAGGGCCGGTAACCCTGTCCGGCGTCAGCCTGATCGAAGAACAGATCAGCGGCGTCACTTTGCTGTATCTGCCAGACAGCCAGGACGGGCAGTTTTTCCGCCGCTACGACAATCTTGAAGCGGCGCGCAAAGGGCTGTTCCGGTTGTGCGGGAGTGACAAGTGGATCGAGTATCTGGCGGGCAGGACGTTGCAGGGTAACGTCAGGGCTCATATCAGCCGTATCGGCCAGGCCGTGGAAAAAAACTTCGACGCCATTATTGAAGTGGGCGTGCGCTGGCCGGCAAGTACCTCGCTGGCAGCGCACCTGCTCGATGCTCACATGGGCCGGTTGATCGAAGCCCATCGCGGCACGTCGCGCTCCAACGATGAACTGTTCTTCGAGCGCTATGCCCTGAAAGGTCCGCGCGCTTTTAACTACATAAAAATGGCGCTGGGGATGGTGCCCTTCGTCGGCAGTGTGCTGGCGCTTTATCAGGCCTGGACCGCTGCCAATCAGGCCGTCGCTGCATTTCTGCGTGGCGACGTGGCTGACGGTCTGGTGGAAATCGAGTCGATGCTGCTGTCGTTGGTCGACGCTTTCATGGATTTGCTCCCGGGCGAAGCAGCCGCCTCGACTCTCTCGCGCACGACCCGCGCGTTGACTCGGGCGCGCCAACTTCACGCGGTGGTCCGCAACGTGGCGGCATTGCAGATCAAAACGCAGCGTCACGCCCGGCATGTGCTGGCGCGCTTCAAGGATTACGAATATGAAAAGCCGATTTCCCTGACAGGCACAGAACCCGCCAGCCATGGCCTCTACCGCGGGATCTACCGGCATGCCGACGGTGATTTCATTGAACGTCAGGGTCGCCTCTACCCAGTGGAGCTGAGCCGGGATTCGCGCAGCTGGCGTCTGTCCGGTAACTCGCGAAAAACTTACAAGCAGCCGATCGCACTGGATGAAAACGGGCAATGGGACACCTGGTTCGGCGTCTACGGGGAGCCCCTTGAAAGCGGCTTGGCCGGTGGCGGCAATATTGCCGGGCGTGTCGCCGATACGCTGGATGCTTACTGGCCACCGGCGATTCGGCAGCGCCTGCCGCGCTGGCTGGTGGATCGAAACTTTCGCCGTCACCATCAACTGACCGCCGCCGCTGACGAACTGGCTGATCAACTGCAGGCCCGAGGTGCAAAAAGCGACCTGGTACTGAACGCCTACCGCGCCGCCTCGGTAGCGGAACGCCCCGCCATGTGGCCGGCGGTCGAAGCCGCCTGCGTCGGCGATATCCAATTAGCCCAACAGCGTTACCAGACGTTGACCGAGCTGACTGAGGTGGCCCATCGCAGAAAGCGCAGGGAAGTCGCCGATATGCAAAGCAAGACCGCATGGTTATTGACCGATCGCTATCGGCGGCGCGCAGTTCACGCATCGCACAATGTTCACGCCATGACACTGAAGATCAAGGAGCTCAAGCAGGTACGCGATGCTCTGCCAGACGGCACACTGGCCCGGCGCCTGGAAATCATGGAAGAGATACGTGTCTTGCGTGTCGAGATCGTGAAAAAGCTCGACCATATGGAAGGGTTCAAGGAGCAGGTCAATCAATGGTATGAACGTATGCTTGCCAAAGACCGGCCGAAGATGTCCGCACTCGTCGACAACATCAACGTTCTGCACAGCGATACATCCCTGCTGTACCTGAAAACCTCTCAACGCCTTGAGATCGTCAAGAAAGCCGGCAGCCCCGATGATGCGTCGTGGCTCTATCTGCTGGAACTGGCGGAGCCACTTCGAAATAACATCGACCGTGTCCTGTACAGCCAGTACGACCTGCCGAACATTCTTGGCACGGTCGCCCAACGTAACCGGATTCTTCAGGAGTGCGTCGACGTCTGTGTCGAGTACCGTCGCGAGATGGCCGCCTGGACCGCCAGCTATCCGCAATTCTTTCATCTGGAAGTGGTCGAGCCATTGCTTGAAGGCGTTGACCGACTGGCCGATCGGGCGCGCGCCGGGATCAACAAGCCGCCCGGGCCAAGCGTTGCAGGACAACCGCAACAGCGTGTGTTCATCACGGAGGACAATCAACTGCGCCATGGCGTCGAGCAATGGGACAGTGCGACCCAGACCCGACAATATAAAAGTACCGGGCCTGGTGGCCATGAAGAGATCTGGGAACAAGGCGCCGATGGCAGATTACGCCTGACCAATCCGCAAAACATCGCAACCCGTTCGCCCGCCGCATTGAGTCTGGCCAAACTGCTCACCGAAGCACAGCAGCGTCTGGATAACGTGGCAGCTTACCGCGCCAAAGTGCAGAGCAACGCCGACCGGGACATGCTCCCTGTCAACCTGGAACACATGATGACCAGCCAGGCAGGCGAGCTCAATACCCGCGCCAATCGCATCGCCGCCAAGTCGGCAGAGCAGCCGATCATTCAGCAATTGCGCGATCAGGCCGCTGAGCTGATCGTCGAAGGTCGTGCCCTGCGCACCCAATACTCACTGACCAGTCAGAAGCCCACCGACGGTATGCTTGATGACCTCATCGGACAGAACGCCGTAGTGATCCGCAGACCCCTTGCGATCCGGCGCATCACCGACCATCAGGGGCAACCCGACTACCTGCAGGAATATGAGATCTGGAACATCACGCGCGAACCTGAGCAACTGCTCTGGTACGCACATTTCCATTACCGCTCGGCGACCCGACCTTTGCGCAAATTCGAAAGGGCTCATCTGAAACTGCCGGCGCATCGCCACCTGACTCACGCTGACGACCCGACCCTGCTCGATTCCAGAATCACCGCACAGTCGATTGTTTTGCAGCATTTCGAAGGGATTTGAATCCACACGTGCTACCGCCCGTCGCTACTGTCAGATCTGACAGTAGCGCGGCGAGGTGTTCGCGCAGCCAATGGTTCGACAACGGAACCCACGTTGAGCCGTTGAAACGATCAGGGAATGGTAGGCGACTTCGAGACTGCACGCGTAAAAAGGTGTAATCGTCGACAGCGCTCTCAACTTGAGACAAACTCACCATCTTTGCGTTAATCACAAGTTTTCCTCATGGAGCCATCGGTGCTTGAAATCCGCCACCTGAAAACCCTGCATGCCTTGCGCGAAGCCGACAGTCTGGTCGATGCCGCCGACCGTTTGCACCTGACGCAGTCAGCGCTGTCGCACCAGTTCAAGGAGCTTGAGGAGCGCTTGGGCATGGCTCTTTTCGTGCGCAAGACCAAACCGGTGCGCTTCACCAGTGCCGGTTTGCGCCTGCTGCAACTGGCCGATGCGACCCTGCCGCTGTTACGCGCCGCTGAACGGGATATCGGTCGGCTGGCCGGTGGCACCGCCGGGCGTTTGCATATGGCCATCGAATGCCACAGCTGCTTTCAGTGGCTGATGCCGACCATCGACCAGTTCCGCGATGCCTGGCCGGAAGTCGAACTCGACCTCGCCTCGGGTTTCGCTTTCGCTCCGTTGCCGGCGCTGGCCCGTGGCGATCTGGATCTGGTGGTGACGTCTGATCCACTGGAAATCGCCGGGATCACTTATGTGCCACTGTTCACCTACGAAGCCATGCTCGCCGTGGCCAATCAGCACGCGCTGGCGAGCAAACCGTACATCGTCCCCGAAGACCTGCTGACGGAAACGCTGATCACCTACCCGGTGGAACGCGACCGCCTCGACATCTTCACGCGCTTCCTGGAACCGGCCGATATCGAACCGGCGCAGGTGCGCACTTCAGAGCTGACAGTGATGATGATGCAACTGGTTGCCAGCGGCCGTGGCGTCTGCGGCATGCCGCACTGGGCGTTGCATGAATACAGCTCGCGCGGTTACGTGAAGGGCAAACGGCTGGGGGAAAAAGGCTTGTTCGCGACGTTGTACGCGGCGATTCGTACCGACATGCTCGATGCGCCGTACATGCGTGATTTTCTGCTGACGGCGAAAGACACGTCGTTCTCGACTCTCGACGGTGTCAGCGCCGTGCGCTGAGTCACTTGTGGGAGCGAGCCTGCTCGCGAAAGCGATGTATCAGACACACAAATAGTGAATGTCAGATTGCCTTCGCGAGCAGGCTCGCTCCCACAGGGATCAGTGTGAACTCAGATCTCGCGCCACATATGGATCTTGTCGAAATAGTCCTCGCCCACCCGCACCGCCAGTGGTTCGAGGCCGAACTGGATGAAGCCGCAGCGCTGATAGAGCTTGAATGCCGCGTCATTGCCGGCGGTCACGGTGAGCTGAAGCAGTTTCAGCGCCGGTTGGTTTTGCGCTTCGGCAATGGCCGCCTGCACCAGTTCATGGCCCAGGCCGCGCTGGCGAAAATCCGCTGAAACGTACATGCCGAACACGGTCGCTTTGTGGCGCGCCTTCGCGCGCGGTTCGAAGGCCAGGCCAACGATGCCGGCGAGCGTGCCGCCGTCGAAGGCACCGAGCACCACGTCGAGCTTGCTGGTCAGGCGCCCTTCCCACCAGCTCAATGGCATCACCGCTCGTTCGCGCACGCTTGAGGTAAAAGCCTGCGGATGGCGGTCATAGGCTTCGAGCATCAGTTCGCGGTAAGCCAGAGCATGACTGGCGTCCAGCCGTTCGATCCACATGCTCACGGCGTCCTGCGCTGCTCAAGCATCAGCCGCACAGCGAGACCGCCGAGGACGAAGCCCATGAAATAACGCTGCAGCGCCAGCCACGTCGGGTTACGCACAAACCACGAAGCGATGCCCGCCGCGAACAGCGCGATCAGCAGATTGACGCAGAAACTCACGCTGATCTGGGTCAGGCCGAGAATGATGCTTTGGGTGAACACCGAGCCGTGTTCAGGGGTGATGAACTGCGGAAATACCGAGAGATAGAACACGGCGATTTTCGGGTTCAGCGCGCTGGTGAGAAAGCCCATGGTGATCAGCTTGCGCGACGAGTCCGCAGGCAATTGCTGCGCTTGGAACGGCGAGCGTGCGCCAGGCTTCACCGCTTGCCAGGCCAGCCACAGCAGGTACAGCGCGCCGGCCCATTTCAGCACTTCGTAGGCCATCGGCACCGCCAGAAACACAGCGGTCAAACCGGCCGCCGCCGCAAACAGATGCACAAAGAACCCCGCCACCACGCCGAGCAACGACGTCACCCCGGCCTTGCGTCCCTGACAGATCGAACGCGAGATCAGGTAGATCATGTTCGGCCCCGGCGTCAGCACCATCAGCAGGGCAGCGGCGGCAAAAATCAGCAGGTCTTGCAGCGGGATCATGGCAAAGTCCTTTGCGTGGATGATCAGGCGATTGCGCTCAGCGAGTTGCGATAAAACGGCAGGATCAGGTCGCGTGTCAATGGCGCCAGAACGACAGCAGGATCAGTGGTCGGATCGACCCAGATCACTTCTTCGATTTCTGCGGCCGGCGTGACTTCAGCGTCGATGGTCAGTTGGAAGATCTCGGCCTGAACGACACACCCCGGTTCGTTGGCCGCAGGCGCCGAGAACTGGCCGAGAAACCTGGCCTGCGCAGGATCGATCTGCAGCCCCAACTCTTCTTCCAGCTCGCGGGCCAGCGCGTGCACCGGCAACTCATGCGCCTCGATCTTGCCGCCCGGTTGCATGAATGCCGTGGTGCCACGCTTGCGTACCAGCAGGGTCTGGCCTTCGGGATTGAGCAACAGCGCGGCGGCTATACGAATCAGGTTTGCAGAGACAAGGGATACAGAAGTCATGGGGCAGCCACCAGCGTGAAAAACCCCAAGGATCCCATGCGAGCGCCGCTGAGGTCACCCCGTAAATCACTCACCCTGAGCCTTGAGCGTGGCTTCAACCTCCTCCGGCACCTTGACAAAAATCGTGTACTTGCCGCCCTCCATGGCTTCGAACGCAATCAGCTTTTCCACCAGCAGCGCGCTGAGCACCTTGCCGGCGTTGAGCAGCAGCATGCCGTTATCGGCATTCAGATTGCGCGCCAGAATCATCCCCGCCGCCAGATCCCGAGTAGACAGCACCTTGACCGACGGATCGGCCAGCGTCACGTCGCTGAGGAACGCCGCGCACACCTGAATGAAGTCTTCGACCAGATCGGGATCGTACAAACGTCCGGCGTACTGGCGCAGGTACAGCAGCGCTTCATCGCTGTTCATCTGCCGCTCAAGGATCAGACCGCGCTGCAACTCGACGAAATCCACCGCCAGTTTCAGCAAGCGTGAACCGAACGGAATGCCCTCGCCCTTGAGCCGGTCGGGAAAACCGCTGCCGTCCCAGCGCTCCTGATGATGCAGGATCAGACGCGCCGCATCCTTCATCGGATCCAGGGTCATGAGCAACGATTCGCTCTGCTTCGGATAACTGCGATAGCGCTCGCGTTCGGTATGGCGCAGCAGATCCGAGGGCGTGGTCATCATCGCGTCGGTCCAGCTCAGTTTGCCAATGTTGTACAGCGCCGCAGCCATGGTCAGATCGCGGCTGGTGGCCTCGTCCAGCCCGTGCTGTTTGCAGTAGCTGCGCACCAGTTCGATGATCTGCCGGTTGGTCTGCTTGGCAGGTGGCAAGCGCAGATTGGCCAGCAGCGAGAACACTTCAGTGCCGGTGACGTAGCTGTGCTTGAGCTCTTCGTACGCCAGATCAAGCATGTCGGCGGTCTGCTGCAGTTCGGCGGTGCGCGCCGCGACATGCTTTTCCAGGGTGCTGTTGAGCAGTTTCAACTGGTCGTTCTGCACCCGGTTCAAGCGTTCCAGACGCTGGCGCTCCTGCTCGGAATGCTGGTGTTCGAGGGACTGGCGCAGAATCAGCAGCAGCTCCTCGTCATTCCACGGCTTGCTGATGTAACGGTGAATCTGCCCGTCATTGATGGCTTTGATGATCGCCGCCGGATCGGCGTAGCCGGTGAGCATGATCCGCGCAGTCGCCGGATAACGCTCACGGACATGCGCCAGTAACGAAGCTCCATCCATGCCCGGCATGCGCGCATCGCTCATCACCAGATTTACCGGCTGCTGCGCGAGAAGCTCCAGCGCCTGGGCGCCGCTGGTGGCCAACAGCAGATCGTAGGGTTGGCCGCGCAACAGGCGACGCAGACTATTGAGGATCGACTCCTCGTCGTCGACCAGCAGCACAGTGGGTCGATGCGCCGGCATCGGCGCGGATGGCTCTTCCATGGCATGGCCTCAAGCAAACAGGGAAATTACGACGCACCGAGCCAACACTGCGCCGGTCCGCGCCTGAGTCCAAGGCTAGATGATTTTCGCCGGCATTCACGCCGATCTTTGTCCGGGGCCGAAAGCGTAGTACCGAGGAGCCGACTATGCTGAAGACAGCGCAAGACACCATCGGCTGATACAAGCAGGCAAATGGCGAGGGAAAAGGATGCCCCGGATGATCACAGCATGCCTCCCCACGGGCGGCGCGGCATGACAGCAGCAACCGTGCACATCAATCGCCGTGTGCTGATCGTTGACGACAGCCCGGCAATCCATGGCGATTTCGCCAAGATTCTCTGTCCGGTCATCCCCGGCGACGATGGTCTGGGCGAAACCGAGAGCCTGCTGTTCGGCACCCCTTCAGTACAGCAATCCCAACATTTCGAACTGGATTCGGCGTTTCAGGGCCGCGAAGCCCTGGAAAAACTCCAGGCCGCACTGGCGCAAAACCGTCCCTACGCCATGGCCTTCATCGACATGCGCATGCCGCCGGGCTGGGATGGCCTGGAGACCATCGAACGGCTGTGGCAGATCGACCCCAAGCTGCAAGTTGCGCTGTGCACGGCCTATTCCGATTACTCCTGGGAGGACATCGACCGACGTCTGGCGCTGAACGATCGGTTGCTGATCCTGAAAAAGCCCTTCGACGCCATCGAGATACGGCAGATGGCCAGCGCCCTCACGGTCAAATGGCAGATGACCGAAGACGCCGAGCTGAAGATGACCCTGCTGGAAGCTGCGGTGCAGGAGCGCACCCGCGAGCTGTCCGATGCCAATATGATCGTGCAGAACAGCCCGACCATTCTTTACCGTTTGCGCGGCGAACCCTCGTTTGCGCTGATGTATATCTCCCACAACATCACCCGTTACGGTCATGTCGCCGCCGATCTGGTGGGGTCGCCCGACTGGGCGCAGGCACTGATTCATCCGGACGATCAGGCGAACGTCGATGCGGCCATGGCCCGGGTGCTGGATCGGCATGCGTCGGGCGCGTCCATCGAATTCCGCATGCGCACCGGCCAGGGCACCTGGCGCTGGGTGGAGAACCGCTACATTCCGGTGCGCGATCAGGACGGCCGCCTGCTGGAAGTCGAAGGCATCATCCTCGACATCACCGAACGCCGCCTGGCCGAGGAAAAACTGGCCTTGCTCGCGCGCTCCGATGGCCTGACGGGCCTGGCCAATCGCGCCACGTTGATCGAACGCCTGCATCAGGCGTTTGCTGCCGCGCGACGGGGCGCCATGCCGTTCGCGGTGTTCTACCTGGACCTCGACCATTTCAAACGGATCAATGACACCCTGGGCCACCCGGTGGGCGATCTGCTGCTGCAGGAGGTCGCCCGGCGTATCAAGTTCGGCGTCCGCGAAAGTGACGTAGTGGCGCGCCTGGGCGGCGATGAATTCGCGATCCTGCAACTGGACGTCAGCGACCCGACCCAATCGGCCACGATGGCTGCCAACATCCGCGACACGCTGCTGGCGCCCTACCACCTGGCCGGTAATGCGTTGCATATTTCGGTGAGCATCGGCATCAGTAGTTACAGCGACCTCAGCCTCGATGCCGACGCGCTGCTCGGGCAGGCCGACATGGCGCTGTACCGCGCCAAGGAAATGGGCCGCAACCAGTACCACTTCCACTCCGAGGAAATCTCCCGGGAAGTGGCCGAACGCATGACCCTCGTCAGCGAATTGATGACTGCCCTCGAGAGCAATGAACTGATGCTGCGGTATGCGCCGGAAATCGATCTGCACAGCGGCCGAATTCTCGGCATGGAGGCGCAAGTCCTCTGGCAGCATCCCCGTCGCGGTCTGCTGGCGGCCGCCGACTTCGTACCTATCGCGGAGAAAACCGGCGCGATCATTCCGCTCGGACGCTGGGTGCTGGATCACGCCTGCCAGCAGATGCATCTGTGGCGTAACGAAGGCGTCGCGCCGCCGGTGATGGCGATCAAACTCTCGCTGGCGCAACTCAAGAGCGGCCCGGAACTGATCTACAACGTGCTACGCACCACCGCCCGCTGGGAGCTCGCCCCTTGGGAGCTGCGCTTCGATGTCACCGAGGCCACGCTGGCCCAGACCAAGTGGACGCACAACGATGCGCTGCCGCGCCTGCGTGAACTGGGCGTGGCCATCGCCATCGATGATTTCGGCACCGAATACTCATCGTTCGACTATCTGAAAACCTACCGGGTCAATCACCTCAAACTGGCGCAGAGTTTCGTCGACAGTGCCGCCCACGATGTCGCCGGCGCCAATGCCCTGCGCGCGATCGTCAACTTCGCCCGGGACTTGGGCATCGGCATCATCGCTGAAGGCCAGCCATCGCCGGAGCAGCCGCGCGCGCCCTCTGCCGCAGCCGCGCTGCCCAGTGCCCGGGGCCTGTATTTCAGCGCGGCGGTCAGCGCCGAACAGGCCGGGCATTTGCTCAAGGACAGTTCCCTCCTCGCACCGAAGGAGGACGAGGCATGAAAGCGCCTTTTCCCCAGACCAACCGGCGCATCCTGATCATCGACGACACGCCGGCGATCCACGATGACTTTCGCAAGATCCTTGCGCCACAGGTTTCAGACGCAGCGGATTTGCAGCAACTGGAGCAAACGTTGTTCGGCACTCAGCAGACGCCGCACCTGAGCTTCCAGCTCGACTCTGCCTATCAGGGCCAGGAAGCGCTGGCGCTGGTCAACCGGGCACTGGCCAGTGGCAATCCCTACGCCCTCGCCTTTATCGACATGCGCATGCCGCCCGGCTGGGACGGCCTGGAAACCATTGAGCAACTGTGGCGAGTCGACCCGAATTTGCAAATCGCCTTGTGCACCGCCTACAGCGACTACAGCTGGGAGGCGATGGCCGAACGGCTGGAGTTTGGCGACCAGTTGCTGATCCTGAAAAAGCCGTTCGACAGTCTGGAAATCCGCCAGATGGCCAACGCCCTGACGTGGAAATGGCAACTGGCGCAAGACGCGGCGCTGAAGATGCTCAGCCTTGAGCGAACCATCGAGGCGCGGGTGCACGAACTGCTCAAGGTTTCGCACCTGCTGCAATACGACAGCCTCACTGAGCTGCCCAACAGCACCCTGCTCGGTGATCGCCTGAGCCAGGCCATAGCGGTGTGCCGACGGCATGACAAACAACTGGTGGTGATGTTTCTCGGCCTGGATCGCTTCAAGCGCATCAACAATGCGCTGGGCCATCCGGCGGGCGACGAGATGCTCAAACGGGTCGCCCGACAACTGCTGACCTGTGTGCGTGATTCGGACTCGGTGTTTCGCTACGGCTCCGACGAGTTCGTAGTGATCCTCGGCGACATCAACCACCCTCAGCAAACCCACGCCGTCGCGGAAAAACTCCTCACTGCCATTCGCTTGCCGCAGACGATTGCCGGTCACGATGTCAGCGTCACTGCCAGCGTCGGCATCAGCGTCTACCCCGATGACGGCCTCGAAGCCACCGAGCTGATCAAGAAGGCCGAGACCGCGATGCGCAACGTCAAGGAACTGGGGCCTGACAACATCGGCTTCTTTATCGAAGCCATGAACCAGCACGCCCGGGAACAGCACAGCATCGAGTCGGGCATTCGCCGCGCCCTGCAGGAACATGAATTCGTCCTGCACTATCAGCCGAAAATCGACCTGCGCACGGCCGCCGTGGTGGGTGCCGAAGCACTGCTGCGCTGGCAAAAACCCGGGCATGGCTGGGTCTATCCGGCGGACTTCATCCCGGTGGCCGAGGACAGTGGCCTGATCGTGCCGTTGAGCAAATGGGTGCTGGCTGAAGCCTGTCGGCAGACCCGTGCCTGGCAACTGGCCGGACTGCCGCCGATCCGCATGTCGGTCAACACTTCACCCATCGATTTTCGCCAGCGTGACTTCGTCGCCGGCATCGAACGCGTACTGCAACAGACTGGTCTGGCGCCCGAGTGGCTGGAACTGGAAATCACCGAAGGCGTGCTGATGCAAAACGTCGAAGCGACGATGACAGCACTTAACCGCCTGAAAACGCTGGGCACGCGGCTGGCCATCGACGACTTCGGCACCGGTTATTCCAGCCTGAGCTACCTGCGGCGGTTTCCCATCGATGTGCTGAAGATCGACCAATCGTTCATTCGCAACCTGTGCAACGACCGCAGCGATGCCGCGCTGGTGAGCGCGATCATCAACCTGGGCAAGAGCCTGGGCCTGAACGTCATCGCCGAGGGCATCGAAACCGCCGAACAACTGGCGTTTCTCAAGGCCCACCACTGCGAAGAGGGCCAGGGCTACTTTTTCAGCAAGTCGCTGCCGGCAGACACGTTTGCGCAGTTGCTCGCTGGTACGCAACCCACGCCCTGGGCGATTGAATGATCACTGTGAAAACGGCCTTGAGTCAGGGAGACATTTGCCGATGAGCCTGTTCCACCACGCCATGGCGTTGCTGCTGTGCGGACTCTGCGTCGGCGCCAGTGCCGAGCCACTGGACGAGCCGCTCAAACCGTTGCCCGCAGTGCCGCAGCAGGATGCCCGGCGCGTGGAACTCGGTCGACGGTTATTCCACGAGCCACGCTTGTCGATCAACAACACGCTGTCCTGCGCCAGCTGCCACCAACTCGACAAGAACGGGGCCGACAGCCGCGCCTTGTCACTGGGCTTCGACGGTAAACCGGTAGCGGTCAACACACCGACCGTGTTCAACGCGGCCCTCAACTTTCGTCAGTTCTGGGATGGCCGCGTCAAAACGCTGGAGGAACAAAGCAATGTCGTTATCACCAGCCCCCATGAAATGGGCAGCGACTGGCGCACCGTGATCGAACGCATCGGCAACGACCCCGACTACCGTCGTGATTTCGCCGCCACCTACCCGGACGGCGTGACCCAGGCCAATGTCCAGCAGGCGCTGGCCAGTTTTGAACGCACCCTGCTGACGCCCAACTCACGCTTCGATCAATACTTGCTCGGCAACACCGACATCCTCACTCTGGAGGAAAAGTACGGTTACCAGCGCTTCAAGGAATACGGCTGCATTGCCTGCCATCAAGGGGTGAACATCGGCGGCAACATGTTCCAGAAGTTCGGCGTGTTCGGCGATTACATAGTCGATCGCGGCAACCCGACCGTGGCCGATCAGGGACGTTTCAACGTGACCGGCGACGAAGCGGACCGGGCCGTGTTCAAGGTGCCGAGCCTGCGCAATGTCGCGATCACCGCGCCGTACTTTCACGACGGTTCGGCGCTCACCCTCGAAGATGCTGTGGATGTGATGTTCCGGTACCAGTTGGGGCGCTTACCGAGTGAAAAGGACAAAACACTGATCATTCTGTTTCTCACCACCCTCACCGGCCAAGGGAGAGACAAGCCATGATCAACATCTCGCGGCGACGCAGCCTGTTGTTGCTGACCCTGGTCGCCCTGGCGCTGGCCTCGACTCTGCTGTTTCTGTACTTGAAATCCAGCTCTGACCAGAGCATGACGTACACCGAATCACGGGATCTGATCCGGCAGATCAAACAGCAGAACTCGCTGTGGGAAAACGAAATTCTCAAGGCGCGAGTGGCGCTCACCCACAACTACGATCCGCTGGTGTCGCCGATGAACGAAATGAACCGGCTCTGGGCGCGCTTCGAAGCGATCGAGTCCGGGCACGGGCGTAAAGACTCGGCGCAATGGAACGAAGCTCACGAGCGTTTCCTGCAGGCGATGCAGGAAAAGACCCGTCTGGTCGAACAGTTCAAATCGCACAACGCGCTGTTGCGTAACTCCCTGGCTTTTTTACCCACCGCTGAAGACGACATCCAGCAGCAACTGGCGAGCCTGTCGGACTTCGATAAATTGCAGCTGCAAAACATCATCACCGATACCTACGACTTGCTGCTCAGCGCCCTTGAGTTCGCCCAGGTCACCTCCGACGACCGGGCCGCCGACATCGAGGTCGGCCTGAACAAGCTGAAGGTCAATGCACAACGCCTGCCGCCGGCGTTTCAGACCCCGATCAAAATCCTGAGCAGCCATATCTCACTGATTGCTCGCGAACAGCCACTGGTCAACCAGTTGCTCGAAAACATCGAAAACATCCCCGTGGCTGACAGCCTCGACAACATCACCACCATGCTCGATCACGATCAGCAGCGCGCCGATCAGGTCGACCGGCAATACCACTTCTACCTGCTGTTGTTTTCGGTGCTGTTGATGTTGTCGCTGGTGTGGCTGGCCATCCGCCTGATCGGCAGCTTCGCCGAAATCAACCGGGTCAATAATGCGCTTCAAACGGCCAACGATGCGCTGGAACAACGGGTCGAAGAACGCACCCGCGAACTCAAGGACGCCCAGAGCGAACTGCTCGACGCGGCACGTCAGGCCGGCATGGCGGAAATCGCCACGAATGTGCTGCACAACGTCGGCAACGTGCTCAACAGCGTGAACATCTCCAGCGACCTGATCACGCGCAAGCTGCGCAACAGCAAGAGCCAAGGCCTGGGCAAGGCCATGCAACTGATCAATGAACACCCGGATGACCTCGGCGCGTTCCTCAGCGAAGACGCCAAAGGCAAATTGCTCCCCGGTTACCTCAACCAACTGGTGGTCGCGATTGCCCAGGAACAACAGGAAATGCTCGACGAATTGAATCAGATGAACAAAAGCGTCGATCATATCAAGGACATCGTCGCCACCCAGCAATCCTATGCTGGCGCCAACAGCATGACCGAACCGCTATTCATCAACGAATTGCTCGAAGACGCGTTGCGCATGAACGCCGGTGCCCTGACCCGCCACCATGTCACGGTGGTCCGGGAGTACGCCGAGGTGCCGCAGGTGATGGGCGACAAACACCGATTGCTGCTGATCCTGATCAACCTCATCAGCAACGCCAAATACGCCATGTCCGACCTCAGCAACCGCCCCCGCACCATGACCCTGGCGGTCAGGATCGTCGATAACAATTTCCTTGAGATCAGCGTCAAGGATGACGGCGAAGGCATTGCGCCGGAAAACATGACGCGAATCTTTGCCCACGGTTTCACCACCCGCAAGGAAGGCCACGGCTTCGGCCTGCACAGTTGCGCCCTGGCGGCTATCGAGATGAATGGCCACCTCACCGCGCACAGCGACGGCCCTGGCCAGGGTGCACTGTTCACCTTGCAGATCCCCCTGATCAGCGTCACGGAGAACGCATGAGCGAGCTGTCGAACCGCCGCATTCTGCTGATCGACGACATGCCGTCGATTCATGAAGACTTTCGCAAGATTCTCGCGCCGCCGGCGGCGCAGTCCGTGGAACTGGACGAGATGGAAGCGGCACTGTTCGGTGCCCAGACACGCCCCCAGCGCCCACTGTTCGAACTCGATTCCGCCTATGGCGGCGAAGAGGGCCTGGGCAAACTGATGCAGGCCCTGGCAGAACAACGCCCCTACGCGCTGGCCTTTGTCGACATGCGCATGCCCGACGGCTGGGACGGCGCGAAAACCATCGAGCATCTGTGGCAGCAGGATCCGCAGTTGCAAGTGGTGGTCTGTACCGCCTACTCGGATTATTCCTGGGATGAACTGCTGGAGCGTCTGCAGGCGCATGACCGCTTGCTGATTCTGAAGAAGCCGTTCGACAACATCGAAGTGCAGCAGATGGCCAACACCCTGCTGACCAAATGGCAGATGACCGAACGTGCGTCATTGCAAATGCATCACCTGGAACATCTGGTCGATCAACGCACGGCCCAGTTCAAGCAGGCCAGCGAAGAACTGCAGCGGGAAATCGATGAGCGCAAGCAACTGGAAAGTCAGTTGGTGCAGTCGGAAAAACTTGCCTCACTGGGGCAAATGGCGGCGGGCGTGGCCCATGAAATCAATAACCCGATCGGCTTTATCTCCTCCAACCTCGGCACACTGGACGGCTACTTCAAACAATTGCTCAGCGTACTCGACGCCTGGCAGACGCTTGGGCCAATGCCAGACAGCGAGTCCGTGGCGCGGCTTGAGCAATTGCGCAAAGACGCCGACCTGGATTTTCTGCTCGAGGACATCCCGGTGCTGATCCGCGAATCCAAGGAAGGCATTGGCCGGGTCGGGCAGATCGTCAAGGACCTGAAGGATTTCTCCCGGGTCGATACCCAGCAGCAATGGCAGTGGGCCAATCTGCAACAAGGCATCGAGTCGACCCTGAACATCGTCGCCAGCGAACTCAAGTACAAGGCCGACCTGATCAAGGAGTACCAGCCCCTGCCGGACATCGAGTGCCTGCCGTCGCAAATCAATCAAGTGATCATGAACCTGGTGGTCAATGCGGCGCAGGCCATGGGCCCCGAGCGCGGCACTATCACCCTGCGCACCGGGCAACAACAAGACACGGCCTGGGTGGAAGTCGCGGACACCGGCGCGGGGATTGCGCCGGACATCCTGCAGAAAATCTTCGATCCGTTTTTCACCACCAAACCCGTCGGCCAAGGCACCGGGCTGGGCCTGTCCCTGTCCTACGGCATCGTCAAAAAGCACGGTGGCGACATTTCCGTACGCAGCGAACCGGGCGTCGGCACGACCTTTCGCGTCGAATTGCCGATGCGCCAGAACCGGCCCGCTGCCTGAGGGCGCTTCAGGTGGTTTCCTGAAAGTCCATCTCCGGCGGCTGCCGACGGAAACCACCAGTGAGCACCGCCAGGTACACCACGCCGATCGCCAGCCAGCTCAGCCCCAGATACACCGCCAGATGATCAAGGCTGACCATCAGCCACAAGTCCGCCACCAGCCCGATAAACGGGAAAACCAGAAACAGCAGGCACTCGCGCGGACCTTTTTTCTCGCCGCCGATCCAGTAATGAAAGATCACCGACAGGTTGACCAGACTGAACGCCAGGAAAGCGCCGAAGTTGATGAACGAGGTCGAAGTGGTCACGTCGAGTTTCAGCGCCAGCAACGCCACCACGGCACAGAGCAGGATGCTGTTGACCGGTGTGCCGAAGCGCGCGTGCAAGGTGCCGAAAAATGACTTGGGCAGCACGCCGTCGCGGCCCATGGCGAACAGCAGTCGCGAGCCGCTGGCCTGCGCCGACAGTCCCGAGGCGAACTGGCCGACAATCAGACCGATGAGGAAAATCGACACGAATAGATCGCCGCCGATATTGCGGGCGATTTCATAGGCGGCCGAATCGACACTGTCGAACTGGAACGACGGGTGCGCGATCTGCACGAAATACGAAACACCGACGAAGATCAGTCCGCCGATCAAGGTGATCAACATGATCGCCCTTGGAATGGTGCGGCGTGGGTCGCGGGTCTCTTCGGTCAGGGTGCTGACCGCATCGAAACCGAGGAACGAATAGCAGGCGATGGCCGCGCCGCTCATGATCAGCGGCATCTGCATGTCGCCGTTGAAGAACGGTTTGATCGACCACAACGGCGTGCCCGCATCGCCGCCAATGTAGTGCACGCACAGCGCGACGAAAGCAATCAGCACCAGAAACTGCACCAGCATCAGCAAGGCGTTGATGCCGTTCGCCAGTTTCAGGCCAATGATGTTGATTGCGCTGGTGATGCCGATGAACGCCAGCACCCAGATCCATTGCGGGATCGACGGGAACGCCGAGGCCAGATAAGCCGCGCCGATCAACCAGATCGCCATCGGCAGAAACAGGTAATCGAGCAACACCGCCCAACCGGCGATAAAGCCCAGTTTCGGGCTGATCGCCTTGCGCACGTAGCTGTAAGCGGAACCGGCCACTGGAAACGCGGCGGCCATGCGCCCGTAGCTCATGGCGGTGAAGAACATCGCCACCAGCGCCGCCAGATACGCGGCGGGCACCATGCCAGCGGTGGATTGAGCGAGGATGCCGAAGGTGCCGAGGACAATGATCGGCGTCATGTAGGCGATGCCGAACAGCACCACCGACCCTAATGAAAGGGTGCGTTGCAAACGAGCCATGGGCGACTTACTCCGAATGTTATTGGATTTATGGCAGAGCCGGGTTCGGCGAATGTTTTCGGGTGTGTTTTATTGTTCTGGTGTTGCTTGAGTTTTTTGTTCGACTTGAAATCTCTTCCCCCTCACCCCAGCCCTCCCGAAACGTCGGACCGCCCCCAAGGGGTAGAGGGGGAAAGGGAGCCGATCTCCAGGGGTTTCAGATCCTGAGTTCAACTTGAATTCGCAGTTTCAAATCCTCAGTTCGACTCGGTCAGTCCCCTCTCCCCCTGGGAGAGGGCTAGGGTGAGGGCAGCGGTCAACGACGTGGAATCAACAATTCGCGAACACCATCGCCACGCTCCAGCACCTCCCCCGGCAACTTCAAACGCTGATCATCCAGATAGCGGTAATCCCTGCGCGCAATCTCCAACCGCGCGAAATCCAGTTCAACGCAGAACGTCCCTTCCTCACGCCCGGCCTCGAACAGCAGCGTCCCCAGCGGATCGACCAACGCACTGCCACCGGCAAACATCAAACCGTCATCCCCCGCCTCCACGCGATTGACCATCAACGCAAAGGCCTGATTCTCCTGCGCGCGGGCCATGATCGCGGTGCGGTGTGTCGGCGCGTACGGATCCATATTGCCGTTGGTCACGATCAACAGTTCCGCACCGATTTGCGCCAAGGCACGGGCCGACTCCGGAAACTCGATGTCGTAGCAAATCAACAGGCCAATACGCACACCGTTCCACTCGCACGTGGCATAGCGGTCGCCGGCCTCGAACACGCCGCGATCCGACGCCCACAGATGGGTCTTGCGATATTTCAGGGCGATGCCTTGAGGGGTGATCAGCAGCGTGGTGTTGTAGAAATGGCCGTTGTCGTTCTCGGCCATGCCGATCACCACGGCGATGTTGCGTTCGCGCGCAGCGGCCAGCACCGCACTGACGGTCGGGCCGTCGACGGATTCGGCGGTTTGCGCCACGGTTTCGGCTGTCGGGAAGCCCATCAGGTGGGTTTCCGGGAACACCATCAATTGCGTGTCGGCCGCGCACGCGGCAATCGCCGCCAGGGCGCGTTCGAGGTTGTAGGCCGTGGCATTGTCACGGCCCGCCAGTTGGGCGAGTTCGACTTTCATGGGAATTCCTTGTGCTGAGCGACGGGCGCGGAAAGATTGCCCGGTGGCTGTCTGTGGGCCAGTATGCGCAGCAAGCGAGCGGCCAGGGAATTACGCGGCCGGGGTAACCCGATAGGGGTAGATCGATGACACTTTCGTTTGACGACATCACCTGGCACCGCGCCGTCGGGCAACTGATCGACGCGCTCGACAAGCCGAATTTCTGGGCGCAACTGGTGCGGTTGCTCGACCAGTACGTGCCGTTCGATAGCTGGGTGGCGTTGCTGTTCAGCGCCGATCAACACCCGCAAGTCTTCGCCGAATGCCCCGGCGCAGACGGCAGCCCTGATCCGTTATTCCAGGACTATCTGCGCGGCCTGTACCTGCTTGACCCGTTCTACATCGCCTGCCGCGAGCAAACGCGCACCGGTCTGTATCGCCTGTCAGAAGTGGCGCCGGAGCATTTCGAACTGACCGAGTATTACCAGCGATACTTTCGTCTGAATGTCGTGGCGGACGAAATCCAGTTCAATTGTCAGCTCGAAGGTGAGCGCACGTTGTGTCTGTCGCTGGGCAGTGAAAAACGTTTCACTGGCGAACAGATCGCCTTGCTGTCATTGATCCAGCCTTGGGTGCTGGGCTTGTTGCGTCAGCGGTTACCGTATGAAATCAACGAAACCGTGGCCCTCGCTGCCGCACCCGTTCAAGCAGACTGGCGCGTGCAACTGGAAGCCTCGGTGCAACAACTCAAGGGTGCGCAACTGACGGCGCGGGAACTGGATGTCGGGCGCTTGATGCTCAGCGGTTGCTCCAGTAAAGAAATCGCCCGTAAGCTGGAAATCTCCGTAGAAACCGTGAAAGTCCATAAGAAACACATGTACAGCAAGTTGGGGATCAAATCCCAGTCCGAGCTGTTTTCGATATTTCTTCAGGCACAAAACGCCTGATCGTTTGGTGAAGTTGCTTTATGCAGGAGTGAGCCTGCTCGCGATGACGTCGGGTCAGTCAAATCATTCGTAGCTGATATACCGCTATCGCGAGCAGGCTCACTCCTACAAGGGAATGTGTTTATCCCTCAATCTTCGCTGATTATTCCGAGTCCGAACCAAGGAAACCGTATGAGCCTGTCACTCCTGAGCCGCTACGCCTTCTTTGCCGTCTGTGTGATGTTCACCCTCGCCAGCCTGCCGTTCCTCGAACATGACTGGCTATGGCCAATCACCGCCGTCACCGGCGTACTGAGCCTGATCGGTCTGTTCGACCTGCTGCAAAGCCCCCACGCGGTACGGCGCAACTACCCGATCCTCGGCAACATCCGCTATCTGGTCGAAGGCATCCGCCCGGAGATCCGCCAGTATTTGCTGGAGTCCGACAGCGATGCCCTGCCCTTCTCCCGCGCGCAACGTTCGCTGGTCTACTCGCGAGCGAAAAACGAAACCGCCGACAAACCGTTCGGCACGCTGATCGATGTCTATCAATCCGGTTTTGAATTCATCGGCCACTCGATGCGTCCGGCACCGCTGAGCGACCCGAGCAGTTTCCGCGTCACCGTTGGCGGCCCGCAGTGCAGCCAGCCTTATTCAGCCTCGGTGTTCAACATCTCGGCGATGAGCTTCGGTTCGCTCAGCGCCAACGCCATTCGCGCACTCAACCAAGGCGCGAAACTCGGCAACTTCGCCCACGACACCGGTGAAGGCAGCATCAGCCCCTATCACCGCGAAAATGGCGGCGACCTGACTTGGGAACTGGGCAGTGGCTATTTCGGTTGCCGCACCAGCGACGGCCGTTTCGACCCGGAACGCTTCGCCGCCCAAGCGCAGAACCCGCAAGTGCGGATGATCGAAATCAAGATGAGCCAAGGCGCCAAACCCGGCCACGGCGGCATCCTGCCCAAGCACAAAGTCACCAAGGAAATCGCCGAAACCCGTGGCATCCTGATGGGCGAAGATTGCGTCTCGCCGTCACGCCACAGCGCGTTTTCCACGCCGATCGAAATGATGCAGTTCATTCAGCAACTGCGAGAGCTGTCCGGCGGCAAACCGGTCGGTTTCAAGTTCTGCCTCGGCCACCCGTGGGAATTCATGGGCATCGCCAAAGCCATGCTGGAAACCGGCATCCTCCCGGACTTCATCGTCGTCGACGGCAAGGAGGGCGGCACCGGCGCCGCACCGGTGGAATTTACCGACCACATCGGCGTGCCGATGCGCGAAGGCCTGCTGTTTGTGCACAACACCCTGGTCGGTTTAAACCTGCGCGACAAGATCAAACTCGGCGCCAGCGGCAAGATCGTCAGCGCCTTCGACATCGCCAGCGTGCTGGCCATCGGCGCCGACTGGGCCAACTCCGCGCGCGGTTTCATGTTCGCCATCGGCTGCATCCAGTCGCAAAGCTGCCACACCAACAAATGCCCGACCGGCGTAGCGACTCAGGATGCCTTGCGCCAACGTGCGCTGGTGGTGCCGGACAAGGCCCAGCGTGTATTCAACTTCCACCGCAACACCTTGAAGGCTCTGGCGGAAATGCTCGCAGCGGCCGGGCTTGAACATCCATCACAACTGTCGGCCAAGCATCTGGTGCGGCGCATGTCGGCGACCGAGATCAAGTTGTTCTCGCAGTTGCACGTGTTCTTGAAACCGGGGGAATTGCTTACCGGGGAAGTGAATGGCGAGTTTTACTCGCGGATGTGGCAGATGGCGCGGGCGGACAGTTTCGAGCCGCAGGAAGTGGCCGCGGCATAACGGCAAAAGCGCCGGTCTGCACCGCAGACTGGCGCGTTCCTCCCGACGAATAATCAGCACTCACCATTGCAACAACCGCCCGTGCGGCGGCTCCTTCATGACGATAAACCCGTAATCGCCGAGCAGATAAATGCGGTAATACAGGCTTTCCACCAGCGCTGGATATTGCAGATAGCCAACGTGCGTGGCATTGCGGCGCTCACGTTCGGCAACCACGTTGGTGATGCCCACCGAAGGCAGGTTTTCCGCGAGCATGTAGTAGTCGACATTGAGCAGATAACGCAAAACCGGCAGTTGCCTGAACGATCCCTCGGCGCTGGCCAGCCAGCGATCGGAGTAGTTGATCGACAGGTATATACGCTTGGCTTCTCGCAGTTCGCTATGGGTGGCGATGTCGTGACCGAGGCTGTACAGGGCTGCAGTGGCGAAGGTTTTCTGCATGCTCAACACGCGGCCGTAGGCAAACGACAGCGACAACGTCGCCAGCAGCGGGATGATCAGCAGCAAGGGCAACCAGCGGTTATGCGCCGCCAGCGCCAGACGGCTGAGATAAAACAAACACACCAGAAGCACGCCAAAACCCATCAACGTGCGCGCGCCCTCGTTGAAGTCGCGAAACAACAGCGTGATACCTGGCACCAGTAGCACCAATACAGCAAAAACCGTCAGGCCCAGGATCACATGACTTGCGCGCCGATCCGGACGACCGAGACGGGCCAGCCCCAAGAACGCACAAAGCACCAAAGCGGCAAACACCCAAAGATATCCGCCGTGAAACAACAGCGCGGTTTTTTCCAGCACGCGGCCCATGTTCGTGCCGATCTGCAGGAATGGATGCCCTGCCCCATCGAGCCGTTCTGAATAGCGCCCGGCTGTCATGAACGGATACGCGGTGACGCCATAGATCGCGATGCCCAGACCGAGCTGCGCAAGCTTGCCGCCAAGCAAAAGCCAGACCTCAGTCCACGATACTTGCCGGTGCAACGCCCTGAGCAACTCCACACAACACAAGCCAAGAAAGACGTTGACGCTGATCTGGTACAACCCTGTGCCCAGTGCAATCAGTAACGCCGGTATCAGCCAGCGCTGCACCCGAGTCGCACCGTGAAAGGTGATCGCGTAGATCATCGCGACAAGACTCAACGCCATACTCGGCCCGTCGTACTGATAGGAGAGATTCTGCAGCAGGAACGGGTTGTACCAGAGCGGCAATGGCACCAGACAACAGGCCAGCGTCGGCTCGACAAAGTAGTGAAACGTCAGCCGGGTCAGTGCCAGACTCATCGCCAAGGTGGCGAGCAGCAAAGGCAAAGGGAAGACATCCGGCGCAGCGCCGGTGAACGTCAACGCCTGATACAGCCAGTCGGCAAACAGCCGCCCGTAACCGGCCCACGCATTACCGGCGGCCAGTGCGCGCCAGTTGTCGTCGATGTAAGGAAAGTCGGCGAGGATCAACGGCAGAACATACAACCCGGTCGCCAGCACAAAGAACAGCAGAACCTGGCGACGACCGAGCTCGCGAACGACAAAATCGCTGATCCTCATGGCGGCGCCTCTGTTCACGACTGCGCGGGGAGCGGTGTGTGATAAAGCTTTGAGCGGCCACGGCGGTTTTGTATCGCTGTTTCAGACCAGTGGTCGGGCGGCACCAGCCCCCACAAAAAAGCCCCGATCTCGCGATCGGGGCTTGGCTGTATCAGCGTTTTTTACTTAAGACGCCGAACGCGCAGCACCTTGTGTCACGTTACTTGGCTGCAACTTGAACACGTAGAACAACACCGTCAGCAGCACCAGGAACGCAGGGCCTACATACAGCGCCACGCGCGTGTCCGGGAAGTACGCCATCAGGCCGACCACCAGCACCAGGAACGCCAGGGCAAAGTACGAGCTTACCGGGTACAGCCACATCTTGTACTTGAGGCCGGCACGCTCGCTGGCGCTCAGGCCTTTGCGGAATTTCAGCTGAGCCAGCAGGATCATCACCCAGGTCCAGATCGCGCCGAAGGTGGCAATCGAAGTCACCCAGACGAAGACTTTTTCCGGCACCAGATAGTTGAGCAGCACGCCCAACAGCAAGGCAGCGATCGACAACAACAATGCACGACGCGGCACGCCGTTATTCGACGTCTTGGCAAAACCGGCCGGCGCCTGGCCATTCTGCGCCAGGCTGTAGAGCATGCGCCCGGTGCTGAAGATGCCACCGTTGCACGACGACAGCGCGGCGGTGATCACCACGAAGTTGATGATGCCGGCGGCGGTCTTGATGCCCAGACGCTCGAAGGTCATCACGAACGGGCTGCCCTGGGTGCCGATTTCGTTCCACGGGTAGATCGACAGAATCACGAACAGCGCGCCGACATAGAACAGCAGAATGCGCCAGAACACCGAGCCGATCGCATCAGGAATGGTCTTCTGCGGGTTCTTCGCTTCACCGGCGGTCAGGCCGATCATCTCCACGCCGAGGTAGGCGAACATGACCATTTGCAGGGACATCAGCACGCCGGTCACGCCGTTGGGCATGAAGCCGCCGTGGGCCCACAGGTTGGAAATCCCCAGCGCCACGCCGTCATTGCCGAACCCGAAGGCGATGATGCCGACGCCGCCGATGACCATGGCGATGATGGTGACAATCTTGATCAGGGCGAACCAGAATTCGAATTCACCGAAGGCCTTCACCGCGATCAGGTTGACCGAGCCCATGCTGACCAACGCGGCCAGCGCCCAGATCCAGCGCGGTACATCGGGGAACCAGATGCCCATGTACACGGCCACCGCGGTGATTTCCGCGACACAGGTCACCAGCCACAGAAACCAGTAGTTCCAGCCAGTGAGAAAGCCCGCCAACGGGCCGAGATAGTCTTGTGCATAACGGCTGAACGAGCCGGCGACCGGGTTGTGCACGGCCATTTCGCCGAGGGCGCGCATGATCACCAGGATCGCCAGACCACCCAGAATGTAGGACAGCATGATCGCCGGGCCGGCCATTTCGATGGCCTTGGCGGAACCTAAAAACAGACCGACGCCAATACAGGCACCGAGTGCCATCAGGCGAATATGCCGTTCGCCGAGTTCGCGTTTGAGCGGACCGCCCTGAGCGGTGTCGCCGTGAGGCAGGTGATTGCCAGTTGGCATAGGGGGACAACCTCGTCTTGTTATTGGATATGACCACCGAGTGTCGAAGCGTCGGCCGATAAGCCTTGGCTGCCGTGAAACCGCGCCTGCCTCGTGGGCAGACGCGTCTTGCAGGGCAACCTGCAAGATCAGCGGGGCGTGCAGTATAAAAAGCCTGAGGCAGGATTTTTCACTCTATAAACCACAAGATTCAGCGGGAGTTGTCGCGAGAATGCCAGCAGACCCGTCGGATCAACTGGCACATGTAGGAAAACTCGCCACCGAAAATGGCGGCGAGTATTGCACAAGGATGGTGCAGCGTCACATTACCCGGCGCCCACCGTATCGATGGTCAGCAACGGTCTGGTCACCACTTTGGTAACTCTGGAATTGGGGTAGACGCCGACCAATGTGTCCGGCCGCGTTATCCAGCCAGGTTTCGCCGATGAATATTTCATGATCGTTGCAGCACCTTCGCTGCTCTGGAAATGCAACTTCCAGGATTGCACCGAGTGGTCATACTTCATGAAGGCGAAACCCAGCATCCTCGAGTCTACCTGTCCGCTTGCATTCACTCGCAATCCATAGTCGGGATATTCCATGGACGCGCTGAGACCCAAGCCATGTTCGTGAGTGGCGAGGGCGTTGTATTGAGCGAGTTCCTTTCCGCCCTCGACATGCCGTACCCGCAGGCGACTGGCGTCCAACTGATCGACCACCAACGAACAGCCACTGAAGCCTGGCGTAAATACATGATCGGGCTCGCCCCACTTGGGATGGATCGGGATATCGACATAGCCTCCCTGCGCTGCCCAATAACCCACCACGGCATTCGATGGTTGCGGAAGTTTGCCGAATGTGGGGTCATGAATTTTCAGCGCATTGAATTCAGCCCGGGGCGCATTGGCGGGCTGAACGCGTTCCATGACAAAGGCGAAACTCGCACCGCCCTCCTTATTGACCAGTTGTAACGCGATCTCGTCGCTGTAGTTGACTCGACCCGGCTGCAACAACTCTGTTGCCACCGTAAACCGGCTCAACTGCGCTGGCGACAACGCTTCATGGATGCTGGTGAGCTGAAACGAATAATGCATCAGGGAAGGCTGACCCCAATCGTACGCCAAGTGCGCAACCTCACTTTTAGGAACGATTTCGATAACGGGCTCCCATAAACCGTTGGGCAGCCGCTCGCGCACAAATGGCGAGTCCGGACGCAGCGGATTGCTTGAGGTGTATACGAGCTGATGGGTGACACTGGCACTTTCATCAATAATCGCGCCAGCCGGGACGTCTGCCGCATCCGGCGGAAGATCGCCGCCGCGCAGTGAAACTGGCTGCCATTGATCCGGCGCGACTTGCCAGTGTCTGGGACCGTGGGGGCGATTGTTCAAAGGATCAACAATCACCACGTCCGTTAAATCACCTTTCAGATTGAAATCATTCTTGATGCCATACACCGCTTCCTTGCCGGTGGCATCGATGTTGCGGATATAGAAGCGCTGGCCATCGGCACTGCGATAAATACCTTGGGCATTGGCTTCAAGTCCGCTGAGTTCCGCAGGCTTAAAGGTGAAGCGCTTGAAGTCGTTATTGTCGAATCCGACCAGTGCGAAGCGGCCAGGCTTGGGCCGGAAATCACCCGGCGAGCCATAAAGACGATTGCTCAGCGGATTGTAGTGATACCACTGCTCGTTTTTCAGCACACCGAGGCCATCGATACTTAGTCCGTTTATTTTCCAGGCACCGATCAGCGTCGGCCCGTGTTCTTTACGCAACATCTGCACCAATTCGCTGGGGTCCATCGCCTTGCGTAATTTCATGATTTGCTGCAGACCGTGCCTTCCGATGAATTGGAGCCCGTGACCGACAAGCCGGGTAACTCCCACCCCCACGTCGCGCAGAGCGGTCAACGGGTTGAGTTCGGTAATCACCACCGCGCCAACTATTCTCGCAGCCTTGAGTGTCTTGCTGATGGCTGATGCCGTGGAAACGCCTATCCTGGCCAATTTCGCGGCAACACTCGCACCGGCAGTCACGAATCCCAATACATCGAAAAACAGATCCATCGCACCGTCGAAATAGTTGCCTTTGACGAAATTGGTGATCGCCGACTTGAACGGGATCAGGTCGACCACGAAATCAATAACCTTCTGCACCGCTGCGTTTTCCCGGTCTTGCGTAGTCTGGCCACTGGCAGCCTTCAGAATGGCCTCGCTGTCCAGATCGAGATGTTCAACAAAGGCGTCGGCAATCAGCTCGGTCCTCTCGCTCGAGTAACTGGCGGGCACCGAAGTTCTGTTTGCGGTCTGTGGCAGGAGCTTCCCGACCTTCGACCCGTCAGCCAGCTTGAACGGTTCGATGGTGTACTGGATGCTCGGAACAAAAGCATCGGCGCGTTCCGTCACCTCCTCTGGATCGTAGCTGCGGGTATGAATAACGCCTTGCTTGAGATCGATCTCATAAAGCTTCGACTCATGGCCCAGATCAACTTTCACTCGCAGGGTGCCGTGTGTGGATGTCAGGTTTTTGCCGAAAAAGCCCATACTCAAACGGTAAGTCTTGTATTGGTAAAAAGAGACTTGGCCGTATTCGAGATTTTTCCTGTCTTCCAGAGGCAACTCGGCGAGCAGATGTTTAACCAGCAGCCGGGAACCTTGCTTGATGTTACTGACGGCACTCTCGAATTGAGTCTGGAAGGCGTCGACCACGCCGAGTTCCAGCGGCGCATTGATCTGGTCAAGCAGCGGCTGCAAGCGAGGATCGCGGGTCGTCCATTGATAGTAGGGAGGGCCTCCCATCATGGCGATGTCGAGCAGCGAATATCGACCGTTCAGGGTCGGGTACAAGAAGGCACCGTCAACAGCCGCCACAGTGGGCTGTTGCAGCAGCCGCTCTTCCAAAGGAATGTCGCCTTTGAATTTTTGCTTGAGTCTGTGCTTCGCGATGGCTTTGCGGCTCGGAAGTTCGCTGTTCAACAGGATCGAAGCATTGAGGCGGTCAGCGAGTTGCCGATTGTAGTGTGTCTTGATGTTTTCCAACTCGTCCTGGGGGTAATGTTCATCGTTATTCTTCTGCAATACACCGCTGACCACGCCCCAATCTGCCAGGGCGGCGGCATTGACTTGCGGCGCAACTTGCGAGTCGATCCGCGCAGCGCTTTCTGCACTGGCCATGACTTGGGCAAACGTCATATACGCCACTTTTCCGGGTGTGTGAGCCTCAATCGTTCGCGCAGCGACTCTCAGGTTGAACCATGCCGTCGTGCCGTATTTCAAACTGGCAGGCAACTGCTTGACGAGAAACTCGGGCGCCTTGCGAACCAGCAAAAGTGCCGCCGTCAATCCAGCCAGTTTCCGGCTACTAAGACGTTCCTTGATCAGGTAATCAGTCAGATTGCCAAAAACCGCCGAAACAGGTCTGCCCCAAAGTTTCTCCCCGGCGAGGTCGAAACCGGCAACTTTGCGAGGCGACGGTTGATCAATATCCCCCTCATGCAGGCTCAAATGGATGCCAGCCATTGCGTATTCCCTGGCGCTGACATCCGTGGCGATTCCGTTCAAGCGGGTCTGGATCGCCTGCCCCAGCGCCTGCCCGCGAGGACTGGTAATAAGGCGAGCCAATGCCGAGTGCGGATCACTCAGTGCCGCATTTGAAAGCGGCTCGTCAGCGTCCAGGTAGTCCAGTACTCCGGCACCGGGTATCGACACAATATCGAGGCTGTCCAGATAAACACTCGTGGCGTGCAAGGCCTCTTTTTGCTGCGCGACCATCAATGGAATCGGCCAGGATAATGCTCCGGCAAAGTCAGCAAACGGATGGGCAGTGACTTTTTCGACTTCCAGAAAAGTTGCAATTTTTTCCAGCTGATCACTTTCGGATAACGATACTTCAGCAACAACGTCTACATTGGATTCAGACATCTGTTCTTCCTTGACGGGATTAATAGAGTCCAAAGTAGATAATGAATTCGGCAGAACATAAACCAAAGAACCATTACCGATATAACGAGCCAGCACCGACAGACAACAATTCAATCAACAACCATGAAAAACTGTTACTTAGTGAATATCACAGAACATTATAAACAACAGACACCGACCACCATAACTTGACGCACTGCAAAGACAGACATTCACTTAACCCGCCCAGAAGCACATCTAAAAATGCTTCTTAACATAACAAATGAAATTTTTTAGATTACTGTTACAACAAAAAAAAATCGCTTCCTGAAACAATATCTACATGATTGAACGTGATTGCCAGTTGGCGTCGGGGGACAACCTCGTCTGGTTATTGGATATGACCACCGAGTATCGAAGCGTCGGCCGATAAGCCTTGGCTGCTGTGAACCGCGTATGCCTAGTGGGCAGACGCGTCCTGCAGAGAATCTGCAAGATCAGCGGAATAAAAAACCTGAGGCAGGATTTTTTACTCTATAAACCACAAGATTCAGCGGGAGTCGTCGCAAGAGTGCCAGCAGCCCCGTCGGATCAACTGGCACATGTAGGAAAACTCGCCACCGAAATGGCGGTGAGCATTGCACAAGGATGGTGCAGCGTCACATCACGGGGCTATTGCACCGACCATTGTCGACACCTGTCTCGTCTCCACTTTGACCACTCTGGACCCGGATTGAAGCTCCACGAGCGGCTTGATCTCCCTTCTCCCCTTTGGCAACGGTGATGAATAGCTGCCGATGCGAGGGGCCTCGTAACTGGACTGGAAGTGAAGCGTCCAGGATCGCGTCGTGCGATCGTATTTCATGAATGCAAACCCCGTAAGGATTGCATCTGCGTTACCGTTTTGATCGACTCGCAACCCATAGTCGTGAAACTCCATGGCCGCACTGAGTCCCCCACCATGTTCTTCCCTGGCAAGGCCGTTGTACTGAGGGAATTCGTGCCCTGCTTCTACATGTCTGACCCGCAGTCGATCGAGTCCAATCTGATCAACCACCATCGAGCAGCCACTGAAGCCTGGCGTGAACACATAGCCCGGTTCTGTCCATTCGGGATGAACGGGTATATCGACGTAGCCGCCCTGAGGCGCCCAATAGCCATCCACGGCATTTGCATTCGCCTGTTTGACAAGTCCTTTGGTGTGGGTGTCATGGATTCTCAAGGCATTGAATTCGGCCCCGATGTTATCTGCAGGGTGGACACGCTCCATGACAAATGTGAATTTCGCACCGCCCTTTTTGTTTTCCAATTGCGAAATGATCAAGTCGCTGTATTCGAATTTGTACGGCTCCATCAACTCTGTCACGAGCGGAAACCGACTCAGTTCCGCTGCTGCCAGCGCCTCTTGAATGCTGGTGCTCTGCAACGTAAAAGGCACACTGAACCCACGGCTCGATTTGATCGGCAGATGCGCTGTTTGTGCGCTGGAAACCGTTTCCATGACGGGCTCCCATAAACCGTTTGGCAACCGATCGCGCACAAATGCCGCATCGGGATTCAAAGGGTTGGTTGAGGTGTGCACGAGCGGATTCGCCAGACTGGCGCTTTCATCAACGATTGCGCCAGCCGGCACGTCTGCCGCACCCGCCGGGAGGTCGCCACCGCGCAGCGACACCGGCTGCCATTGATCGGGCGCCACTTG
Organism: Pseudomonas sp. IT-P395; assembly: GCF_949767675.1. NCBI lineage: Bacteria > Pseudomonadati > Pseudomonadota > Gammaproteobacteria > Pseudomonadales > Pseudomonadaceae > Pseudomonas > Pseudomonas sp. IT-P395. The sequence continues at coordinate 165,835 of NZ_CATKPW010000060.1, read as the reverse complement.
CCAGAGCCGACTGCCGTGCGCCCGATTGGTTGCGCGATCGACAATGATGACATCCGTCAGATCTGCGCTCAGGGAGAAATCATTTTTGATCTGGTAAAAAGCGTGTTGGCCTGTCGTATCAATGTTGCGAATGTAAAAGCTCTGGCCGTCGGCACTTCGAAAAATGCCTTTGGCGTTGGGTTCCAGACCGGCAATAACCGATGGTTTAACAGCGAAAGCACGCAGTTCATCGTTGCCAAACCCGCCAGGTCCGGAGGGCCGAAAGTTGCCCGGTGGACCATACAGCCGTTTGGTCTGGGGGCTATATGGATACCAGCTACTGCCTTTCAATACGCCCACGCTTTCAATACTGTGTTCTCCCACTTTGAAGGTACCCAGCGCTGCCGGCCCGTGCTGTTTGCTGACGCCAATCAGCAAGTCGTACGCAAACAAGGCGTCTCGAAACTTATCGAACTGTTGCAAGCCTTTGACACCTAAATACTTGGCGCCCATACCTAAAAGCTTCCCTCCCGCCACCACGGCACCGAACGGATTGAGTTCGCCGATAACCAGTGCGCCGATGATTTTCGCGGCCTTGAGCGCCTTGCTGAGTGCCGATGCCGTCCTGGCGCCCAATTGTGCCAACTTTGCCGTGGCACTCACGCCAGCGGTAACGAATCCCAACACGTCGAGAAACAGGTCAATTGCACCGTCCAGGTATTTGCCTTCGATAAAATTGCTGATGGCCGATTTGAAGGGAATCAGATTGAGAAGAAACTTCACGCGCGATTCCAGCAACTCCATTTCCTGATCCCACGTGGTCAGGCCTTCAGCGGCTTTGAGAATATCCTCACTGTCGTAATCAAGATGTTCGACAAAGGCATCGGCAATGATGCGGGTTCTCTCACTGGAATAACTGTCGGGAACGGGAAATGTCCATGACGGGGAGGGTCTTCGCTCCAGTTTTTGGGCGATGTCCGTATCAGCAAGATAGAACGGCCTCACACCATACGAAACGCTGGGGATATGCACGCTGACCCTGTCTTTCTGCGTGACGGGATCAACGTCTTTTTTGGTGATTGAGCCCGCTTTCAGATCGATGTAATACACCGAGACTTTTTTATCGATGCCCTGCTCCACTCTCAGTGTCAAATTCTGGTTGCTGGCACGCACGAACTTGTCATGAAACTGCAAACCGGCTTTGATGGTCTTGTCCTGATAAAAATTGATCTTGCCGTATTCAATGTTCTCTCGGTCTTCCAGCGGTAACTCGGAAATCAGATGGCGTATGGTTAACCGGGTACCTTCCTTGAGATGATTGAGCGTCGTTTCAAACTCACGGTTGAAGGTCCTTCGTACACGCAGATCCAGTTCGTTGATGTCGTGAATACGGTATTTAAGCAGTGGATGGCTGGTTTTCCACTTGTACGTCCCGTCCATCATTGCAATCTCCTGCAACGTGTGCATCCCGACCGGCCCTTGGATTGCACTGGGTACCGGGGAGAGTGCGCCCACTATTGTTGCCCCCACCGAGCGGTCCCATTCAAGTACGCGTTCTTCAATCGGATAGTCCTCGCCAAACTCCTTTTTAAGGCCGGCCCGGGCTATTTCCTTGCGACTAGGGAACACACTGCTCAACAGAATTGGCGTGTTGAGCCGGTCGGCCAACGCCTCATTGAAACGTGTTTTCAGTACATCCAGTTCAGCCGGGGTGTAATGCCCATCGTTTTTCCTTTCCACCAGCCCGTGAACAACGCCCCAATCAATCAGCGTAACGGTCTGCGCGTACTGAGTAACGGCCGGGTCGAGCAATGCTGCACTTTCGGCGCAGACCATGACCTGTGCGAACTTCATCTTTGCAACCTTGCCCGGCGATTCAGCTTCGAGGGTTGCGGCGGCAACGGACAGGTTGAACCATGCCGGCCCACCGTATTTAACTGCGGCCGGCAAGTCTTTGATCAGAAATAATGGCGCATGCCTGGCCAGCAGCAAGTAAGCGCCCAATCCAGCCATTTCGGAGTTGCAGACACGCTCTTCGATCAAATGTTCGCGCAGCTTGTTGAACACTGTTGCAACCGGCTCCCCCCAATGTTGCTTATTGCCCAGATCGAACCCGGCGACCGTATTACGTTGATGGTTTTCAATCGACTGCGGATCAAGGTCAAGTTGAAGTGCGGCCAGCGCGTAGTCGTTGACGCTGACATCCGAGGCAAAACCTTTCAAGTGAGTTTGCACTGCCAGCCCCAATGCCTGACCGCGAGTTCCGGCAATCAGGGTTTCCAGTGCCGTGGCTGGATCGCGCAAGGCTTCGGCGGCGAGCGGTTGCTCTATGTTCATTAGTTCCAGCAGCCCTTGATCCGGCTGCGGCGTGTCATCAAGACCGGCGATAAAAAGCCGAACGGCTTCCAGCACCTGTTTCTTCTGCTCGACACTCAAAGGAATTTGCCAGGATAAAGCGCCGGCAAAATCTGCCAGTGCGCAAGGCAAAACCTTTTCGGCTTCACGCTTTATGGAATCAATATTATTTGTATCACTGTCAGTTACCGAAACAACATTCGAAGTAGAACCTTCAAACTCAGACATACACTTCTCCTTCAGGATTAAAACAAGGAAAAAGTAAACCTCCAATACCCTTAAAGAAAAAGCCGACAACCATTACCAATTAAGTGTTTTACCAACTGTATGTAAAATCCAACCAACGACTCCCTCTAACAAACAATGCGCAATCACACTCAACATTATCAAAATAAATAATTCGAAGAAAAAAACAGCCAGAAAACACAAGTCGATAAAAACCTTAGCAAGTTTTGTTCCCCCTCTCCTCGCTCGCTGTGAAACATATACAGGCAGTCATGCTTTTTAGCCGTCAGGAGCCTGTCAAAACGATCAAACCGGCCACCCCGGCAACCGAAGTTTGAGCGAACCGCGTGATCGTGTGGCGGGTGACGATCACGCGGTAGAAACCGATAAAGCCCCGGCCACTCATCGAGTGGTCGAGACGGCTCAGTGCTTCGAGGCGCATCCATCTCACAATTCCCTCGCCCCTCGCCAACCACCGTCTAAGCTTCAGACAAGTCCGATCAATCTGCGTGAATGGATCAATCGACTATGGGCGCTTTGTGGCAAACCGATTCGAGTAAAGCCGTGGTTCCGACCGACCGTGTGGATGAAGCGCCTGTCCCTGAAAAACCCCGCCGCAACCGGCATGGGTGGAAGGCTTTCTGGTTGTTACTGGTGATTATCGCGATTGTCGTGGGACTGGCCGCGTCCAAGGAAATGCGCACCTCGCGCTTCCAGTCGCGCGAGCTCAGCCAGTACGCCGCGACGCTGACTTACCATCTCGAACCCGGCCCCAGCGAAGCGATTCGCTATCCGGGCAATGGGCCATTCGATCTGCGCCTGGGCTACAGCTCGCTGGATGAATTTCTGCCACGCCTGCTCAAACGCAATTACGTCATCACCGAGCAGACGCGTTTTTCCCCGGCGCTGCTCAGCTACACCGACAAAGGCCTGTTCGTGCCGTATTCGGAAAAGATCCAGGCCGGGCTGTCGATCACTGATTGCCGGGCTGCGCCGCTGTACAAGTACAACTACCCGCAGCAGCTGTATTCAAGCTTCGAATCCATCCCGCCAGTGGTGGTCAGCAGCCTGTTGTTTATCGAAAACCGCTTCCTGCTCGACCCGAAACAGCCGCTGGCCAACCCGGCAGTGGACTGGCCGCGCTTCGGCATGGCCGCCTGGTCGCAAGTGGCGAAACTGCTGCGATTGCCGGGCCAATCGGCAGGCGGCAGTACGCTGGCGACGCAATTGGAAAAGTACCGGCACTCACCGGATGGCCTGACAGTCTCCGGTGCCGAAAAGCTGCGGCAGATGATGTCCGCCAGCGTACGCGCCTATCAGCCCGGCCCGCAAACTCTGGGGGCACGGCAGAACATCGTGCGCGATTACCTCAACAGCGTGCCGCTCTCGGCGGTGCCGGGGCATGGTGAAGTGCATGGCATGGCGGAGGGGTTGCGCGTCTGGTACGGCAGTGATTTCAACCAGGCCAATGCACAGCTGAACAGTCCGGCCACGGATCCGAAAACCATGGCGGCCAAAGGCTTGGTCCTGCGGGAAATGCTCTCGCTGATGATCGCCCAGCGTCGCCCTTCGCATTACCTGACCAAGGGCCGCGAGGAACTCGCCAACCTCACTGACAGCCACTTGCGCCTGCTCAAGCAGAACGCGGTGATCGACAGCGCGTTGGCCGATGCCGCTCTCGCCAGCAAGGTCACCTACCGCGACTGGCAGACCCAGCCGACCATGCAACCGATCGAAACCAACAAAGGCATCAGCGTCGCCCGCAGTCGCCTGGCGAGCATGCTCAACCGGCCGCTGTACGATCTCGATCGCCTGGATCTGTCCGCCACCAGCACGCTGCAAGGCGACCTGCAAACCCAGGCCACCGCCTACCTGAAAAAACTCGCCGACCCGGCCTACGCCGCCGAAATCGGCCTGCTCGGTGAACGCTTGCTGACGCCGACCAGCACCACCCAAGTGCGCTACAGTTTCACCCTCTTCGAGCTGACCCCGGACGGTTCCCGCGTGCGGGTACAGACCGACAGCACCGACCAGCCGTTCGACATCAACGAAGGCAGCAAACTCGAACTCGGCTCAACGGCGAAAATGCGCGTGCTCACCACTTACCTGCAAATCATCGCCGAACTCCACGACAAGTACGGCGCAATGGGCGTGCCGGAACTGAAGAAAGTCGAAGTCCCCGATCAGGACCGCTTGAGCCAGTGGGTCATCGACTACCTGATCCAGAACAAAGACCACGACCTTTCAAAGATGCTCGGCGCAGCCCTCGACCGCAAATACTCGGCCAGCCCCGGCGAGGCGTTTTTCACCGGCGGCGGTCTGCACACGTTCCATAACTTCCGCAAGGAAGACAACGGCCGCCTGCCGACCTTGCGCGATTCCCTGCGCGAGTCGATCAACCTGCCGTTCATTCGGCTGATGCGCGACGTGGTGCGTTATGTCACTTATTCGGGGCCCAACAGCAGTGCCGAGTTGCTCAAGGATGATCGTGACCCGCGCCGGCAGGAATACCTGGCGAGCTTCGCCGACCGCGAAGGCACCTCGTTCCAGCTCAAGTTCTGGAAAAAGTACAAAAACAAAGACACTCAAGCGCGCCTCGACACCTTTCTCGACAGCATGCGCCCGACGCCGATTCGCCTGGCCGCCGTGCATCGTTACTTGCTGCCGGAGGCGAGTCAGGAGGACTTCAATAGCTTCGTGCGCTCACACCTCAAAGGCGCCAAGCTCAGCGAAAAACTCACCGATGATCGCCTGATCCGCCTCTACGATTCCTATGGACCTGGCAGTTACGATTTGCCCGATCAAGGCTTCATCGCCAAGGTGCATCCGCTGGACCTGTGGATGATGGGCTACCTGTTGAACCACCCGGACGCGACCTTCAGCGAGATCGTCAAGGCCAGCCATTTCGAACGTCAGGAAGTCTATAGCTGGCTGTTCAAGAGCAAGCACAAGGGCGCTCGTGACAGCCGTATTCGCACCATGCTCGAGATCGAAGCGTTCCTGGAAATTCACCAGCGCTGGCAGAAAGTCGGCTACCCGTTCGACCATCTGGTGCCTTCGCTGGCCACCGCCATTGGCAGTTCCGGTGACCGCCCGGCCGCACTGGCCGAGCTGATCGGCACCATCCTCAATGACGGCGTGCGCATGCCGACCCTGCGCATCGACAGCCTGCATTTCGCCGCCGGCACACCTTACGAAACGCAACTGGTCAATGACCCGCATGTCGGCAAACGGGTGATGCCGTCCGAAGTCGCCACGGCCATGCGCGAGGCGCTGTCGCAAGTGGTCGACGCCGGTACGGCAAAACGTGTTTCCGGCAGTTTCAAACTGGCTGATGGCAGCCCACTGGCCATGGGTGGCAAAACGGGGACCGGTGACAACCGCATCGAAGCCATCGGTTCGGGCGGGCGCATCCTCAGTTCGAAGTCGATCAACCGCACGGCGACGTTCGTGTTCTACATCGGCGATCACCATTTCGGCACCCTCACCGCGTTCGTCCCGGGGCGCTCGGCGGAGAACTTCAAGTTCACCTCGGCCCTGCCAGTGCAGGTGCTCAAGGGCATGGCGCCGATTCTGACGCCGTATCTGCAACCGGGCAGCGACTCGCAATGCACGCCAACGAAAACCGCCAGCGTGGCGATGCTCGAAGCGCCGCGCCCTACAGCGAGGTAACAAATCGTGTCGGTTTTTTCTGCATCAGAGTGACGAATTTTCGATTCGGCGGGTGGTATTCATGTATTTTTCAGATTCGAATTTTCGTCGGGTTGGTGCTGCGCAACGCCGTTTGCCTCCCGATCTTTGAACTTTTGTTTTGCCCTGCCCTGAGTAGGCTGATCACTCCTCAACAATCAAGGATGATTGGCCATGTCTCTCTCTCCCCAGCCTGCGGTAAACGCGGACAAAGGACGGCACTACGAATTCATCAAATCCGCCGTCGACGACAATTTCAAGACCGCTACCGTCAGCCGGGGCCTCGCCCTGGCAGCCGCGCCACTGAAGAATGAAGCCTGGTACACCACCGCGCCCGCCGCCTATCTGAACAAACTCGCCGACGCCAACCTCAAGGCCTGGGGTTCGCAGAACCAGGTTGACCACCTGCTGGCGAAAACCGATCTGTACGCTTTCGCCGAACCGCTGCTCAAGGCAAAAATCAAACAACGTCACGGCATCGAGCCGGACGTCAAAAGCACCTTTCTACGCCTGTACCTGCCGAAAGAAAAACCGTGGTACGCCATCGATTTCTCCGCAGGCGTCGTGACCCGCACCGTCTCCTTGCTGGACGCCGCCCTGCACAACTTCGCCAACAGTGAAACGGTCGCTCCTGGCTCGGACTACATCAGCCAACCCGATGAGCGCGGTCTGTTCGATGTCGTGCCGATCAAAAGCGCCATGCCCATCGGCCAGTTTCAAACGCTGTGCCGCGACCTGGATATCGGCGCCCAGTATAAAAAGCATCTGGAAAGCTATCTGCTACCGGGTGAACCGCTGGCTGAAGGCGTGCTGCAACACAAGGTGAACGAGAGTCAGAAAGACGCCCTCGCCGTCGCGGCGCACCTGGCACTGATCAAGGACGATATCCAGTACGACGCCTACAAAATGCTGTTGACCCTGGCCGAAGGCAAACCGCAACTGCGGCTCAATGGCCGTTCAATGCAGTGCTCTGACCTGTCACTGCTCGGCACCCGCCTGACCGGGATCCTGCTACTGACGCATGCGGTATCGGACAACCGCGGTGTTCGACGGGTGATCGCCTACATTCCTCACGATCCGGATCACCCGCTCAAGGAGTACGACTCTCTGACAGCATTGCGCGATGAATTGACGCGGCAGTTTCGCGAAGACCGGTTCAGTGCCTCAAGCCAACAGACCTATCGTCAATTCTTCAGCCAGTTTGTCGACCAGCAGCAGCGCGGACACTTCTTCGCTGAACTCGAACAGCGACTGTTCATTGTCAGGTATCACCCGCGTCAGGATCCGGCCGACCAGCGACCGGCGTGGCGCAAGGACCCGGTGGACAATCCCAACCTGCAATTCAGCCGGTTGAAATTACAGGGTGATTACTGGCGCCACGCCTATCAGCAAAAGCTCAACAAGATTCTCAACGATGCCCGGGAAATCGCCGTCTCCACCGCCGACACCGACAGCAAGGCGCGCTGGGCGTGGTGGGACAACTTCAAGAAAATCCTCTCGGACATTGCCAATGTCGCCTTGTTGATCGCCACTCCCTTCGTCCCGGGTCTGGGCGAACTGATGATGGCCTACACCGCTTACCAACTGACCAGCGACGTCATCGAAGGCATCGTCGATCTGGCCGAAGGGCTTTGGCAGGAAGCCGCCGGGCATGTCATCAGCGTGGTGACCGACATCATCCAGTTGGCCGCCTTCACTGCGGGCGCGCAGATCGGCGAAGCCTTTCGCGTGAAGCTGTCGCCGTTGGTCGACGGTATGAAACCGGTCAAGCTGCCCGATGGCAAAAACAGTTTATGGCACCCGGATCTGAGCCCTTACGCACGCAATGAACTGATGCTCTCGCCAGACGCCAAACCTGACCACCATGGACTGCATCAGTACGGCAACGAAAAGGTCCTGCCACTGGAGGGCAAGCTGTACTTCGTCGAAAGAGCCTCGACTGACGCGACGTCCACCACCCACCGCATCAAACACCCGAACCGCGCCAACGCCTACCAGCCACGGATCGAACACAATGGCCACGGCGCCTGGGTGCATGAAGCGGAAACCCCGCAAGACTGGCCAAATGAAGCACTGATGCGGCGCCTGGGCCATCGCGTCGAGCGATTTTCCCCCAGGGAACTGGAGCAGATCCGCATCAGCAGCGGTACCGACCACAACGCTCTGCGCCAGATGTATGTGGACACCCGTCCACCACCACCGCTGCTGGCCGACACGGTCAAGCGGTTCAGTGCCTACGACGATATTCGCATCGCCACCGCCAACATCCGTAACGGGCAGCCGATTGCCGCTGAATCGGTGTGGCTGGAACCGGTGCTGACCAGCCTGCCAGGCTGGCCGTACAATCGGGCGCTGGAGGTGTTTGCCGACACCGACCTGGCCGGCTATTCGCGCAAGTACGGCAACCCCCAAGCGTTGGAGGCCGATACCTTGAGCATCAGTCTCGACGATCTGAACGCGGGCAAGTTGCCGGATCGGGTGGCAGGTTTTCTTACCGAGGCAGAGTTCAACAGTCTGCTGGGGCGCGAGGTTCCTCCTGGTGAGCGTGTTGCAGCCTTGCGCAATCAGCTCGCCGATGACGTCGACAAACGCAGCGGCGCCGTATCCCGGCATGTTTATCAAGCCGGGGAACGATCAGGCAAAGCCGATATCCAGCGCGTCCGACAGACGTTCCCGGATCTTCCACTCGAGCTTGCAGAAAAAGTCGTGGCGCAGGCCAAACCCGCCGAACTGCAACGCATCGCCGATGAACAACGCCTGCCGCTGCGCCTCAAGAACCAAGCCCGAGAACTGGATTTCGAAGCATCCGCTACCCGGGCTTACGATGGTTTTTATCACGATGAGCTGATCACCGCGGAGACTGAACGCCTCGCGCTCAACACCCTCAGAGTCAATACCGACACCTTCGCCGACCTGCGCCTGGAGGTTCGCGATGGCAGCTATGACGGACCGCTGCGCTGCGGTGTCGGGCCGGCTGACGCAACCACCGTCAGACGTCTGATCCGCGACGAACGGGGGCGTTATGAAGTGCTCGACGCCAATAACCGCCAACTGCATGAAGGCGATGATTTCTACGAGTCGATTCTTCATGCGGTGCCTGTCCAGACCTTGCCTGAAGTGGGTTATCAACGCGGTCAGGGACGCCCGCTGAAGCTATGGATCATGGAACAGGCCGCGTCCCCTGCACAGCGCCGAACCGCGCTGGCAGAGCCACCCATCCGCCCGGTGGCGACGATTGAAACCGAAACGCTGCTGCGCGGCTGGCCGTGGCCGTTTGCCAAACAGACACCGGAACAACGAATCAGGCAGCTCTACCCGTACATGAAGGAAAGCGAGGTGACCACCTTCATCGAAGTGTTGCAGCGCAAGAGTGCTAACCCCGAAAACGCGATCAAACAGCTGGAAAACGAACGCGAGGATCTGCACCAGGCACTGCAGAAATGGCGTGACAATTACCCCGCCGGCATGGACGACTCGGGAGATCCGGCCTACGGAGCATCCCTGGATTACATGCACAACGGCGGCAGGCACATCGAAGACAAGTTGATTGAATGTTTCGAGCGTAAAAGCGATCTGTTCGAAGGTGGCAGCAATCATCCCGAACAAGGCTATACGCTGGACCTGACGTCCGATTTCCTGAGCTTTGAGCTCGAAAGGTGGTGGAAAGATTTACGCGAACAACCTGACCTGCAGAAACACCTTGAGCAGATCACCTCGCTGAGAGTCAACAAAATGCCCCTCTCGCCTACCGCCGAAGGACTACTCGGCAGCCTGCCGCAGCTGCGGCAATTGAGCGCCCGCCAGTGCGGTCTGAAAGAGATACCTTCCACCCTCGGCCAAATGCGCCGGCTCGAGTATCTGGATCTGAGCGACAACCGGATTCACTTGACGCCACAGTCCGGCGAACACCTCAACGCACTGGTGCGTCTGCGCACGCTGAACCTGAACGGTAATCCATTGGGCGTGCCACCCGATGTCGGGCGGATGTCCCAGTTGTATGAACTGGGCCTGGCCAATACCGACATTAAAACCTGGCCCGAGGGGTTGTTCGAACCCGGCAGCGGCGACTGGCCGCGACGGCGCGGTTTCATGCTCGACATGCGGCGGGCGCCGATCAATACCCTGCCCCAGGTCACGCCCGGCTCCGATCAGGCGTTTGTCCTCAGCCGCGCGCGCTTTGACCTGGCAAAACTGACCAATGAGGACAGGGTGCGTTATGGCCTGTATCGGCAATCTTCAGGCCTGGGTCTGGTGCAAAGCTATTTGCCGGCAGCCAGCAACGAGCTCAGCCATTGGCAAATGTTTCCCGTTGAGCCTGGCGGGTTCGGACCGTCCGCAGCGTTGCAAAAATATCGCGAAGAATCCTGGCATGACCTGATGGCCGAACCAGACTCCGCCGGTTTTTTCAGCGTTATCCGCAAGCAAAGGGAAAGTGCAGATTACCGGACGAGTCGCGGTCGACAGAATCTGACCCGGCGCGTATGGGAAATGGTCGAAGCGGCGGCAATCGATTCACAACTGCGCGCAGAACTGTTCAAACAGATTGTGTCCCCCGATGATTGCGGCGATCTGGGTACTCAGTTGTTCAATTCACTGGGGATGAAAGTACTGGTATCCAAAGCCTACGAAGAGTCGACATCAGCCAGCGCTCTGGATGACAGACTCGTACGCCTCGCCCGCAGTGCCGCCCGACTGAACCGAGTGACCGATGAGGCAGATTTTGAATACCAGCGTCAGAAACAGCAAAACAAGATCGATAACAGCATCCCCGCTCCCGATGAGGTAGAAATCCATCTGGCCTATGAGACCGGGCTGGCCGAAAGACTGGGGCTGCCCTGGCAGGCCGAGGGTATGCTCTACCGACCTCGCTCCGGCGTCAGTACCGAACAACTCGACGCGGCCTATAACACGATCATCAAACGCGAACAGGGCGATGGTCTGGTCAACGGAATGATCCACCTCTATTCGAAGAAGTTCTGGGAGACTCATTTGCGCAAGAACCACCCGGACCGCTATGAAACCAATGATGATTTTTACGCGGAAAAACTGGGACGGCTCGATGAGCTGCGTGATGCGCAGGCTGAATGGGCCAACGCCACGCCACAAACGCCACTCAATCAACTGGCGCGAAAAATGGAAAGCCTTGCCGATCAACTGGGCATACCGCAGGCAGAGGTCTTCAGCGGCGAAGCCATGAGCGCCGCACGCCACAGACGGCTGTCGGACAACATTGGCTATGAGCGCGATGAACTGTCCAGGCAGTTGACTCGTGAAGCATTGGCCAGAGCGGGTTTCTGACGACAACGCTGTTGCTCTGCCAGCCCGGTCAAAGCTGGCAGAGCTTCATCGCGCCTGCGCCACTTCCGAATCCCGAATCACGGTGACGTGGCCTGAGTAACTTCACGCCACGCCGGGCTTCGATGTGATGCACTTCGGCCGTTGCGGCGCTGACGTTGAGCGCCAGCAACAGACCGCCACAGGATCGGGCCAGGCGCGAAGATGACTACGCAACAGCCTCATTCGACACCCGGCGCCCTGGCGTTGAACAACAACACGACGTTGCCGCTGTAATCGCCAGAGCGATACCCGCCCGCCGGTTCGACAGGGCTGATCTTCAGGGCCACGCGTTTGCCGGCCGCCGCCTCTTCCTGAGACAGCACCTGGCGCGGCGTGATGTGTGAACTCAACTCCACGGCATTGAACGTGACCTGTAACTCGATCACCTCGCCGGGGCGGCCGTTTTCCAGATAAGGGTCGGAGCCAAGGCGCGCCTCGATCGCGCCGCTGTCGTGGCGCAGGTCGAAATTTTTCTCCAGGCCACCAAGCGTCGCACGCGGGTAATCCCAGGCAAGCCGCTGGGTCCGGTGAATCCAGTCCGGCTCTGCGGGAATAATGTAGAACGGCCGGCTGGGAATGGTCAGGGACACTTCAAAGGTGTGTTCTTCGCGAGCGGCCCAGGCCCCAACGCTGGCCAACACGGCAGTGGCCATCAGCGTGCCGAGGATGCATTGCTTGATCATGTGGTTTACCCGATGCGTCATTGGAAAACAGACCTAGCGACTGGCGGTCTTTATGGTTTTTCTGGCGCTGCCCTCGATCAGGAAGAAGCGGTACTCGCGCCCCTTGTCCTTGTCGAACGCGAAAGTCTTGCCCGCCAGCACATGGTGTTTGGTGGTCGCACCACAGTCGGTTTCCTTGCTCAGCGAACAGCTCTTGAACTCATCGACAATCACCACGGTGTTACCGTCATTGCGCAGCTCATAGCGGCTCTCGGTTTCATTGACCACGGTGGCGAAACGAACGTCCTTGGGCCGCACGAAAAAGATCGTGCCGAATCCGGTCATGACATTGACCCCGGCCGAAAGCGATTTTTTGTACTCATCCCGCTCTTCGCCACTGACCACAAAGTCGTCTTCCTTTTCCGGGACTACCGGGACAAAACGCACGCGAAAATAACGTTCACGATCACGCTCGCCCATGTACAGCAAACGCGTGCCCTGCATGCCCTGAGCCGGGACGATCAGCCGCGCCGGACTGGCCATCAAACCATTGCGTGAGGCGCCGTCGGCAGCGTTCTCGATCGCAATTTCCTGGGGCTTGCCCTCGGTGTCGTAGATGATTTCCAGCACATTGATCTTGACGAATGCCGTCGCATCGCCGCTATTGAACACGCGTTTCAGATAAGTACTTTTATCCGCGTCGAGATAGTCGTAAACGGTGCCGACATTGATCTGCGGACCGGCCTGCGCCGTCAGGCAAAACACGCTGAGCAGGCCCAGCAGAAAACCACGGTTCATCGTTTTCAACTCCATGAATGTCGAGAATGGCCAGGCGGGACCGCTCATGCTTCCGAGTCCCAGATAATGGTGATGTTGCCGCGCAGCCGGTCACTCAGGCCGGGGCGCAACAGGAATTCGATGGCAAACGGGGTCATGTCGAAATGCAGCGTGCCGGGCTTGCGATCCACGTACAGGCTTGGCAGGAACGGCCCCGCCCACTCGTCGTGTTTTAATGGATGCCGGATGACATTGCCGCTGGGACCGGTGATTCCTGTCGGCAAGCTGAGGGATACTTCGACCTCGGTGGTATTGCCCTTGGGGCTGCCGAGCTTGCACGCCGGGCCGCCAGTGGAATTGCACACCATCTTGACTTTGAAGCGCGACGAGGCGGACAGGTAAAACAACTGATCGCGAAAAATCCGCGTCGGCTTGCGCCCGCTGTCGATCCAGCGCGCCCAGCCACCTTGGGGTTCCAGCGACACCTGGTTACCACCCGGCGGCAGATCGACCTTGAGGGTGTGCTGTACGTCCAGCACGAAGTCCAGGGTGAGGTTGCCGTCGTCCGGCTGAAACGTCGCGCCCATGTCGAAATCGCCGCCGGGCCCCATCGAGTAGGCGATGGATCCGGTATACAGACCGCTCGACATACTCAACGGGTTAGGGGTTTTCAGCTCATAAGCAAAATCAAACTTCTCGAAGTACATCGAGGGGATGCGGAAAGCCGCGGTCTTGGTGCAGGGCGCTTGCACAGGCGTCTGCCAGAAAAAGCGATAGGTGCGATCGCTATACCCGGCCATGCCTGTGCCTTGGCAAGGCGCCGGGGCATAGAGCCAACCGCTAAGGGACGTCCAGAGGATGTCATGGCCTGTGGGGGCTGCTACTCCGGTCAGGTCATCCACGCTATCGCTGAGGACAAATCGGGAGCCGATGCCAGTAATACGCACCTCTACGGTTTCCGTTTCCTGAGTCTCCTGATTAGTCACCGTCAACCGTCTCCAGCCAGCCGGGACCTGCAGCGAGACATCGTCACCCGGCCTAAGCTCGCCTGAGCTGTAGCGGACGGGCAACTCGATGCTGAACATATTGTTGCTGGCGCATTGCGCGGGGAAGTTCACGCAATAACCACTATTGGGCGTCTGGTTAACGAACAGGTTCTTGCTTGGCTGCGAAGGATCAGGCTGAAACAGCGCACGAATTTCCTGATTAATCGCTTGTGCCGTGGACATACTCAGCGCCAGCACCAATGCACAACCACCTGTAATTATCTTCATAAGATCAACCTGCCTTCTGTTCGGTGGAGGTGGCGTCTGCGAGGGTGTCCGGCGTGCAACGCAGGTCGCCGATCATCAACACATCGTTTTCGCTGCGATGGCTGCCGGCATCGAGGCGGAACTGGCATAGCAACTGGCTGCCCTGACGCACTTCGAGGGTCGGTGAGCCAGCGTTCATTTCCATCGAGAAGAAGCCGTCGACTTCCGTTACACCGCGACTGGCGTGGTTGATCACGTGATGGCCCTTGAGCGGCCGTCCTTGTGCGTCCACCAGTCGACCGAGCACGGTCAGGGTTTTCATCACGCGGACTTTGCGATACTCGACCCCGCCCTTGTTCAGGTGATAACGGGTGCGTGCCGGTTCAATGCTCGCCGCCGGCACGTGGGTACCCTCGAAGTCAAAACTCACTGAGCTGTTCCGGTACGCGGTGATCGGGATGAAGTTGCGCCCCGGTTTCAACGCCGCCCCGCCACCGCTGTAATCGTCAGCCCGCAGGACGATGTCCTCGATATCCGACTCGACATCGACGATCATCCCGGCGCCGCGCACATCGCTCTGGCTGGTCATGAGCATCTGTTGCCCGCCGACCACCAAGGTGCTGTCAACGTTGAGGCCGCCGGTGAAGTTGCCGTTGTAGGAGGAGCGCTGAATGAAGCCATCGCCATTGACCGCGTCGGTGCGGAAGTTGGCGAGGCTGGCGACGCCCACCCCGTAAGTATCGGTGAGTGCCGTGAGCGACACGTTTTGCAGGACGTGATCCTGAAAATCCTTGCGCCAGCCGAGCGAGGCGTTGTTGTCACGCGTGCCGTCGCGGGCCGTGCGTGAGCCGATGCTGCCGGTGATCTGCTGGCCGGGTGCGCCAAGCGCCATGTTGATGCTCAGGTCGACCCCGCGATTGCGCGCATCGCCGCTGCTGAAACTGCCGGGCCGATCAAACAACGAAAGCCGCCAACTGGCGTCACTGCCCAGCAGGGTGGTGCGCTGCGTCCAGCCCAGATCCATACCCATGCCTTCGACATTGCCTTCGCTGTGCGACACTCGCGCATTGACTGAACTCTTGCTGCTGACGCGATGGTTGAGCGCCAGCGAAGAATTGCTGGTCTGGCCGATGAACACGTTGCGCGGACGAACCCGAGTGCCATCGGGCAGGGTGTCGTAGGTATAGGTGGTGTCGAGCCAACTACGACTGTGACTGACGACGATGCTGCCGGCGCCATAGTTGTAGAGGCTTTGCAAGTCGAGACCAGTGCCGTAATCCTCGGTCTTGTAGACGTTGGCGTAGAGGCTGAGGTGATTGGCCAGAGTCCAGTCGATGGACGTGCCGTATTGCAGTTTTTCGCGAATCTGCCGCGCCGACAGCCCGAGGATCACCCGCGGATGCAGCAGGTAATTCACCGACGCGCCCGCCGTCGGACTGCCGCTGGCCTGGGTGTCCCAATTGCTCAGCAGTTTCTGTTCTTCGCCGGCAAAGACGTTATAGCGCCAGCGCTCGTCGAGGTTGCGCCAGTTGTTGGGCTTGTACACCAGCTCCTGGGTGGTGGAGGTGATCTGACCATCTTCGATCAGCCGTACTTCCACTTCATAAATGCCGCCGGGCAGCGGTCGGGTATCGAGGGTCTGCAAGCCGGCCGGCACCGATTGGGTATTGATCAGCAGACCATCGCGCCAAATCTCCACCGAACCCTGACGGTTGGCGGTGACATAGATCGGATAAACGCTGGGCATCGCGCTGTTGATGGCCAGGCTGTCGGAGCTGCCGTACATCACACCAACGGCGGTGTCGGGGCTGGTGCCGAACGTGCGCGGCTGGCGCATCAGCCCTTCGGAATTGGGGGTGAAATAGCCCAGACGGAAAAAACTGCCTTGCAGTTCGCGCTGGGTGTGCAGCTCCTGGATGGCGTGATAAAGCTTGTCGTCCGGGCCACCAAGACGGGCAACTTGCAGGTTCAGCGTCTGGCTCCAGTTGCCCAGGCTTGAACTGGCTTCGAGGCCGAAGCGTCCGCCCAGATCCTGCTCCTGACCACCGTTGAGGTTGAGCTGGTTACGCACCATCAGGCCGTGACTGCCACTGTCGGGCTGCTCGTAATAGCGCTTGGCCTCAACGTCGCGCTCGGCATTTTCGGTAAGGATCGAGACCAGGGAGTTTTCCAGGTTGTAGTGCACCGCCAGAAACTGGTCCGGACAGGAACCGCTGCACGCGCCCAAGGGCACGCCGGGCTTGAGATAGCTCGCCCATTTTTCCCGCTCGGCCGGACCGAGACGGTTATCGCTGGTGTCAGTGAATTCGAGCAGGGTGATGCGATCATCGTGCGACAACACCACCATGGCCTCACCCAGCGGTTGCTGATCGACTTCGACCCGTACCGCCAGAGGCACATCAAAGAAATGCTCTTCGAAATCCGCCGGCAAACCCTTGGCCTGCGCCAGCAGACTGCGGGGCGTGGTACCGGTGGAGTTGGACGCCACGGCTGCGCTGGCACAAAACAACAGCGCAAGCGCAGCCGCGATGGGTGTCATCGGGAACATGAACTCGTACTCTGATTTACAAACAAGGAAAGTCCGACGGGACAAACACTGCTATCTGCCCCGTCGGTTAGCGCCACTGGTAAAAGCGCGCCTTAGTGCCTGATCAATGCGATCAGTTGCCAGCAACCGGTGGCACGGCATCAAAGATCATCGCCACGGAGCCGGTGTAATCCCCCGGCACGAAGTTGCTGCCCACCGCGCTGATTTTCAGCGGTGCGCGGTAGTTGACGTCCGACTCCGATTCACCCACAACCATTTGCGGGGTGAGGGTCAGTTCCTTGTTGTTAAGCATGACTTGCAGGTCGATCGAGGTATTGCCAGCGACCAGCTTCGGCTGGCTTTCCAGGCTGGCGTGTACCGAACCGTTGTTGTTGCGCACATCGAAGAACCCATTGACGTCGCGCATTTTCCCGGTGCTCGGCTGGTAGCTCATGTCCTGGTCTTTGTTGACCAGGTCCGGATCGGTCGGCACTACATAGAAACCGTTGGTCGGCACATGCGCGACAAGGCTGATCGAGTGCGACGCTTCACCAGCGGCGAATGCGCCAGTCGAACCCAGTGCCAGGAGAGCCAGTGGAGCGGCGATTGCGAGTTTCTTGAACATCGTTATGTACCTGTTTTCTTGATAGGGGGATGAACATTGAAAGTTCAAGACAATCACTGCCCGAGTCGCTGCCCGAGTTGAGCCAGGTCAACTTGAACTTTCAATGCCGAAGCATCATCGACTGTTAACTCTTGGAAGTAAGCAGGCAACTTCCGACAACCGCGTAGTTAAACAACCCCATGACCCGCAAGAAAAAAGAACATAAAACAGATATTCAAAACATTGACTGTAAGTTTCACCCTACAGACAGTTTCAGTAAAAAAACCATACAGCAACTTCACCCTGACAGCACGGCAACTTAGTGCAATTTAGAACATATACTCTACACACAATAGAGCGATGACTTTAACTTTCAAGTTATCGTTTCCGACAACCGGCCGAGATTCGCTGCTTGCGCCCGAATCGGATCTGCCGCTCGTCAGGCGACGCCCTTTCTCGGGGAAAAACGTCTTGCACACTCTCCAAGATATATCTTAAGTTGTATCTAAACACGACGAGAGAAGACAGAAATGAGAGACCATCATTCCCCCCATCGCGAACACGGCGACGGCCGTGACGGCTTCGAAAAGCGCCCCGGGCGCGAGCGCGGCGGCCGTGGCCCTCGGGTGTTCGCCCCCGGTGACCTGAAATTGCTGCTGCTGGCGCTGGTCGCCGAACAGCCGTGCCACGGCTACGACCTGATCCGCCAGATCGAAGGCATGTTCGACGGCGCCTACAGCCCCAGTCCCGGCGTGATCTACCCGACCCTGACCTTTCTCGAAGAAAGCGAGTTGATCACCGGCGACGCCGAGGGCGGCAAAAAACGCTACAGCGCCACCGACGCCGGTCGTTTGTCTTTAAGCGAGCAAGCCGTGGCGCTGGACGGTGTGCGTATGCGCATCGATGTGAGCAAACGCTCGCTGCGCGGCCATGATCGGCCGCCGGAAATCCATGAAGCCGTGCACAACCTGCGCCATGCCCTGCAGATGCACCACGGCCGCTGGAGCGCCGAAGAAGTCCTGCGCGTGCGTGACCTGCTCAACGACACCGCCAAAGCCATCGTCGACGGCCCTGCCGTTCAACCTGCCCCGGAGAAAGCCGAATGACTGCAGTCGATACCCAAACCATTCACCGCGTGATGCACGAAATCAAACGCCGCAAGCTGGAAGTCCTGCGCGTGGTCGACCTGACGCCGCGTATGCGCCGCATCACCCTCGGCGGACCGGAGCTGGCCGGGTTCATCAGCCTGGGCACCGACGATCACGTCAAACTGCTGTTCCCGCAGAACGCCGAACAAGCCGCCGCGCTGGAGACGATGGTGCTCGGCGCCGGCAAGGACGATGGGCCGAAACCGGAAATGCGCGACTACACACCGCGTCGCTATGACCTCGACGCGCTGGAGTTGGACGTCGATTTCGTTCTGCACGGTGACGGCCCTGCGTCGACCTGGGCGGAGCAAGCCACACCGGGGCAGTTCCTGCACATCGGCGGGCCGCGCGGCTCGATGATCGTGCCGGACATTTTCGACAGCTACCTGCTGATCGGCGATGAAACCGCCCTGCCCGCCATCGCCCGCCGCCTCGAAGGCCTGGCGGCCAATCGCAAGGCGTTGGTGGTGATCGAAGTGGAAAACGGCGCCGAGCAGCAAGTGCTGGAAAGCGCAGCGCAGGTCAATGTGATCTGGGTGTTGCGTGAAGGTGGCAAGGACAACCTGCTGAGTACGGTGAAGCAGTTGCAGGTGCCCAAGGGCAATCTGTATGCGTGGGTAGCCACCGAAACGAAAGTTTCACGGCAGATCCGCCGGGTGCTGATCGATGAGCACGGGCTGGATGAGCAACTGATCAAAGCCGTCGGCTACTGGCGCGCCGAAGGCACCTCCGAAGAGGAGTAAATCCCCAGATCAAAAGATCGCAGCCTTCGGCAGCTCCTACATTGGAATGCGTACACCTGTAGGAGCTGCCGAAGGCTGCGATCTTTTGATTTTCATCGCCGTAATCGGTCCATGCCAATGACCAACAACCCAATCACCACAAATCCCACCAAAATCCCCCCGGCATTGATCAGCACCTGTGGATAACCCAACACCGCCACATCAATGAACGGATACGCATACGCACCGAGCAAATGCCCGCGCAGCAGCGCATAGATGAAATACACCAGCGGATAAATCAGCCACACCGGCAGATGCCACCAGCGCAACGAGCCTTTCGGAACGCACACCCACCAATACCCCAGAAACAGCAACGGCATCACGTCGTGCAGCAGTTCATCGGCAATAAATTGCCAACCTTCCGGGTGCCACAAATGCCGCAGCAAAATGCTGTAGGCGAGACCCACCACAGCGATGCTAACGGCAATCCCACTGCTGACCCACGGCAGCAAAAACCAGCGGCGCGCAGCGGATTCACGCTCGGTCACCGCGCAGGTCAACACCGTCGCCACCAGCGTATTGGTCAAAATCGTGAAATAGCTGAAAAAGCTCACCACGCCGCCCAACAGGCTTGCGCCAACGCTTAAACGCGCGAAGAAAATCAGGTAAAGCTGAATGCCCAATCCCGCCCAGCCCAACACGGCTGCGCAGGTGATCAGGCGACGACGCCAACAACCGGCGTCCATCTCAAAGCGGTCGCTTGGTGCGCATCAACTTCACGTACAGGCGCTCGACCTTCTCCCGCGCCCACGGGGTTTTGCGCAGAAACGTCAGGCTCGACTTGATGCTCGGATCACTCTTGAAGCAGCGAATATCGATGCGCTCGGCCAGCCCCGACCATTCGTAATGGCTCACCAGCGCATTGAGAATCTGTTCGAGGGTGACGCCGTGCAGCGGATCGGGGGTTTGTTCGTTCATGCCAGGCCTTTGGGCGAAGTGAAAATGCAGAAGCCGCGCACCTTAGCCGAGGGGGTGATCGGGTGGAAGGCCTACCTTCAAATGTAGGCCAACCTGAAAAGATCGCAGGCTGCGAACCGGCCGACAATGCGCCCGTTTGCCGCACTGTTACCGAATCTGAAACGCTGCATGTTCACAAAAGGCCTTTGTGTTTTTGTAACAGATCATTATCCTGCCGCCCTTCCGCTGAATCGCTTCACTGCCTGCGACTTATTGAAGCACTCAGCTCGCACCCCGAAAACACCAAAAAAAGACTTAGCCATGCCCGATTTTTCCTTCTCCCGAGACAGCGCTATCTTAACCCTGCGCACCCTTGGCGGCTGTACCGCCCTCGGCCTCGCCAGCTGCGTGCAAGCGGCGCCCGCGTTCGACAGTGAATCACCGTACATGCTCGGTGACTGGAACGGCACGCGCACCGAACTCTCGGAAAAAGGCTACGACTTCAAGCTCGATTACACCGGCGAAATGGGCAGCAACCTGCACGGTGGCTACGACCACGACCGCACCGCGCGTTACAGCGATCAGTTTGGCCTGGGCACACACCTGGACCTGCAAAAGATCCTCGGCTGGGACGATGCCGAGTTTCAACTGACCATCACCAAACGCAGCGGCAACAACATCAGCAACGACCGCATCAACGATCCGCGCGTCGGTGGTTTCACCTCGGCCCAGGAAGTCTGGGGCCGTGGCCAGACCACGCGCCTGACGCAGATGTGGTACCAGCAGAAATTCTTCGATCAGAAACTCGACATCAAGGTCGGCCGTTTCGGCGAAGGCGAAGACTTCAACAGCTTTCCGTGCGACTTCCAGAACCTGGCGTTCTGCGGCTCGCAGGTCGGCAACTGGGTCGGCGGCATCTGGTACAACTGGCCGGTCAGCCAATGGGCGCTGCGCGTCAAATATCACCTGACCCCGGAGCTGTACGCACAGGTCGGCGCCTACGAGCAGAACCCGTCGAACCTCGATCGCGGCAACGGCTTCAAACTCAGCGGCAGCGGCACCCAGGGCGCGATCCTGCCGATCGAACTGGTGTGGACGCCGAAGCTCAACGGCCTGCCGGGCGAATACCGCGCCGGTTACTACTACAGCAACGCCAATGCCAGCGACGTCTATAAAGACAGCCACGGCCAACCGGCGGCTATCAGCGGCGAAGCCTACCGCAGCGCGTCGAGCAAACACGGCGTGTGGCTGGGTATTCAGCAGCAGATCACCAGCGTCGCCAGCGATAACAGTCGCGGCTTGAGCGTGTTCGCCAACGGCACGATGCACGACAAGAAAACCAACGCAATCGACAACTACGTCCAGGCCGGCATCACCTACAAAGGCCCGTTCGATGCGCGCGCCAAGGACGACATCGGTTTCGCCCTCGCCCGCGTACACGTCAACCCGGCCTTCCGCAAAAATGCTGAAGCCAGCAATCAGGCCAACGCCGTGTACGACTACGACGATCCGTCATTCCTGCCGCCGCAAGACACCGAATACAGCGCCGAGTTGTATTACGGCGTGCATGTAACCAACTGGCTGACCGTACGCCCGAACCTGCAATACATCCGCCACCCCGGTGGCGTGAACGACGTCGACGACGCCCTGATCGGCGGGATCAAGATCCAGTCCTCGTTCTAAAGCAATACGCAAATCCATTGTAGGAGTGAGCCTGCTCGCGATAGCGGTGTTTCAGGCGACATCTCCAGAGACTGACGCACCGCCATCGCGAGCAGGCTCACTCCTACACAAATGAATTTCGTTAGCTAGACAAGTTTTTATCTGAACCATGCCTGTGCCAAATCGTCATCTAAAGTGACTACAGCGCGGGACTACATAAACGTCACGGAGAATCACACTATGAGCACCGAAAGTGCTTCGAGTCGGGGCCGTTTGCTACCGAGCCTGCTCGGCATTCTGCTTCTACTGATGGGCCTGGCCATGTTGGCCGGTGGGGTCAAGCTGAGCATGCTCGGCGGCTCGCTGTACTACCTGCTGGCCGGTATCGGCATCGCGCTGTCCGGCATTTTGATGCTGATGCGTCGTCGCGCGGCGCTGGGCCTGTACGCCATCGTTCTGTTTGCCAGCACCGTTTGGGCGCTGTGGGAAGTCGGTCTGGACTGGTGGCAGCTGGTGCCACGTCTGGCCCTGTGGTTCGCCCTCGGCTTCGTGATGTTGCTGCCGTGGTTCCGTCGTCCACTGCTGCTGAACGGCCCGGCGCCAATGGGCACTGGCGGTCTGACCGTCGCTGTGGTGCTGGCCGGCGTTACCGCTCTGGCCAGCCTGTTCACCCACCCGGGCGAAACCTTCGGCGAACTGGGCCGCGACACCGCGGACACCACCAGCACCGCGCCAGCCATGCCTGATGGCGACTGGCAGGCCTATGGCCGCACCGAGTTCGGTGACCGTTACTCGCCGCTGAAGCAGATCACCCCGGCCAACGTCGGCAAGCTGCAAGAAGCCTGGCGCATCCAGACCGGCGACCTGCCGACCGCGGATGACCCGGTCGAGCTGACCAACGAAAACACCCCGCTGAAAGCCAACGGCATGATCTACGCCTGCACCGCGCACAGCAAAGTGTTGGCCCTGGACCCGGACACCGGCAAAGAACTGTGGCGCTTCGACCCACAGATCAAGAGCCCGGTCGGCTTCAAAGGCTTCGCCCACATGACCTGCCGTGGCGTGTCGTACTACGACGAAGCCGCTTACGCCAAGTCTGAAAACGCCGCCTCCGCGGTGATTTCCGAAGCCGGCAAAGCCGTTGCTCAGGCCTGCCCGCGTCGTCTGTACCTGCCAACCGCTGATGCCCGTCTGATCGCCCTGAATGCCGACACCGGCAAAATCTGCGAAGGCTTCGGCAACAAAGGCGTGGTTGACCTGACCCAAGGCATCGGCCCGTTCACCGCTGGCGGCTACTACTCCACCTCGCCGGCCGCGATCACTCGTGATCTGGTGATCATGGGCGGTCACGTCACCGACAACGAATCGACCAACGAGCCATCGGGCGTGATCCGCGCTTTCGACGTGCGCGACGGTCACCTCGTATGGAACTGGGACAGCGACAAGCCAGACGCCACCGAGCCTTTGGCACCGGGTGAAACCTACAGCCGCAACTCGGCGAACATGTGGTCGCTGGCCAGTGTCGACGAAAAACTCGGCATGGTTTACCTGCCACTGGGCAACCAGACCCCAGACCAGTGGGGCGCAGACCGCACCCCGGGCGCCGAGAAATTCAGCGCCGGCGTTGTAGCCCTGGACCTGGCCACCGGTAAAGTGCGCTGGAACTACCAGTTCACTCACCACGACCTGTGGGACATGGACGTTGGCAGCCAGCCAACCCTGCTCGACATGAAAACCGCCGATGGCGTGAAACCTGCGCTGATCGCCCCGACCAAGCAGGGCAGCCTGTACGTCCTCGACCGTCGTGACGGCACGCCGATCATTCCGATCAAGGAAATCCCGGTACCGCAAGGCGCCGTGAAAGGCGACCACACCGCACCGACCCAGGCCCGTTCGGACCTCAACCTGCTGGCCCCGGAACTGACCGAAAAAGCCATGTGGGGCGCGAGCCCGTTCGACCAGATGCTGTGCCGCATCCAGTTCAAAGAACTGCGTTACGAAGGCCAGTACACCCCACCGTCGGAACAGGGCAGCCTGATCTATCCGGGTAACGTTGGTGTGTTCAACTGGGGCGGCGTCTCGGTCGACCCGGTTCGCCAAATGCTGTTCACCAGCCCGAACTACATGGCTTTCGTTTCGAAAATGGTGCCACGCGAGCAAGTCGCCGCCGGCAGCAAACGCGAAAGCGAAACCGCTGGCGTGCAACCGAACACCGGCGCGCCATACGCGGTGATCATGCACCCGTTCATGTCGCCATTCGGCGTACCGTGCCAGGCCCCGGCCTGGGGCTACGTTGCCGGTATCGACCTGACCACCAGCAAAGTCGTGTGGAAACGCAAAAACGGCACCAGCCGCGACAGCTCGCCAATCCCGATCGGCTTCACCTTGGGCGTGCCTAGCATGGGCGGCTCGATGGTCACGGCTGGCGGCGTCGGCTTCCTCAGCGGCACCCTCGACCAGTACCTGCGCGCGTACGACGTGAACAGCGGTAAAGAGCTGTGGAAATCGCGTCTGCCGGCAGGTGGCCAAGCGACTCCGATGACCTACACCGGCAAGGACGGCAAGCAATACGTGCTGCTGGTTGTCGGCGGTCACGGTTCGCTGGGCACCAAAATGGGTGACTATGTGATTGCGTACAAACTGCCGGAATAAGTTTTAGCGGCGGTAAAAATGAAGGCGATGTCTCGTGAGGACATCGCCTTTTTTGTGCACGCCAAACACCCATGTAGGAGCTGCCGAAGGCTGCGATCTTTTGACTTCATGTTTTAAAAGCCAGATCAAAAGATCGCAGCCTTCGGCAGCTCCTACAGGTTGAAATGCGTTGATCTGTGGGAAAGGTACTCGTCCTACAGACGTTGAAAGTGGCGCGGAGTTTTCCGACAAGTCGCGTCGGTTGTGCCTCGGAAATCGGCTGGATAGGCTCGGGGGGTCGCTGCAAATTCAGCGAACGGGCGTCGCGGCCCGAGCAGTTCATTCGATTTGATGCATAATCGCCGGCCCAAACTGGAGCGCTCAGGTGCTTTTAGTTTGGTTTGATGGTGGCTGTGCGCGGGATACCTTCGGGTATGCCGAGATTGCCGAATGGCTCGGTCCGCGACCCCGCGTACAGCTGCCACCCTCTGTCGCGTCGCGGTGATTGAGAGTGACAGCCCCACTTATCATTCGGAGCGTCACTATGAAAAAGCCAACACCCAATCCCCCCGAAACCGACGACACCTCGCCCTACGAATCCCCCGATTCCAAGAAATTCCACGAAGCCGCCGAACGCGCCCTCGACCACTACCTCAAACCCAACGCCTTAACCCTGCGCTTCCACAAACCCAGCACCATGTTCCAGGTCGCCCCCGAGCAGGACAGCGAAAGCCTGCTGGTCCACGCCTGCGAATCACTGGCCCAGGCCAGCCTCATGACCAGCGACATCGCCGCCTACATCGACCTGCCACAGCGGCGCACGATCCTGGCCATTCAGCAGATCATCATGCTCGCCGAACTGGCGGTGAACCGCGTGCTGGATAACCACGAAATCCCCGCAAATACCTGACAAACCACCCGGTGCAGGAGCTGCCGCAGGCTGCTCCTGCACAGGTGAGCGTTAGCCCGGCTGACTCAAGAAGCTTTCCCTCCGTTTTTCATCAACCGCGATCGCTCAATGATCAATTGCTCGGCCTGTTTGCGAGTCTCAAGCAACAAACTCTCATCCGTCGCGTTATAGATCACCCGATAACGCAGACCCGGGGTGTCGGGGGAGTATTCGCGAATAGTGCAGCCCTCGTAACTCGTATCGGTATAACTCATGGCTGGATTCCTTTAAGTCCGTAAATCGGCATGCGCCGCCCTGCCTGAGGACGCCTGGTTAATCTCGGATCGACCGGGCAATGTGTCTACTGTCAGAAATTACAGGGGCCCAAGACCGCTTCGAAATAAACCGCAATGAATTTTGATCTATGAGTTAACCGCCAGATTGCAGATGACTGTCGAGAGGCATCGCCTTATTTGTGCACGCTATTTCAAAAACACCCCCAAATAACCTGTGGGAGCGAGCTTGCTCGCGAAGGCGTCAGCATATTCAACATCTACAGTGCCTGACACACCGCGTCCGCGAGCAGGCTCGCCCATAGTCGGATTGAGCGCATTTAGCTAGAAAAGGGTCGGCTGTCAGGTCACTTTCGCAAGCGGCCCTCCCCGCCACCGGATTATCTTGCGCGTCCTATATAACTCGTCTCATAGGCCATCATCACGAATAGGCATAAAAACCTGTCAGATATGACAGTTAACAGGTTATGCCGTTTCTCTCAGACTTCCTTCTCCAACTCAATCAATCGAGGAAGCCCCCTATGACAACTTCAAAAGCATTCCCAGCAGTCTTCGCCGTCGGTGTTCTTGATATTGATGTGAAAGGCACTATCAGCGGTACGTATTTAGATCTGACCAGCTACAGGACCAAAGCCACTTCTGTGTCATTCAACCCGTTAGGGGGGTATTACTTTGATTTCGGTCACAAAAAAGGCTTATCGAGCGAACGAACTTTTTCCGTTTCACTTCGCGACCTGCTAAAGCCATCTACACCTGCCTACTCTGAAAGAGTCGTTACAGGCCGGGGTATCCAGTTTTATGAATTTAAAACAGAGTCCTCTTCAACTATCGCAGTCACCAAGCTCAACCCCAACCTCTACCGATATGACTTCAACGACTTCGAACTTTTCGGCAAGGCACGCTACACGGATGACACACGTGAACTCACCTGCAACGGGTTCTTTCTGCTCCAGGAACTGACGTGGCCTTTGTAACGACCTTGGTCAGGTAACCCCGTACCCAAATGCAGAACGTAAAATCAAAAGCCCCTCACCCTAACCCTCTCCCGGAGGGAGAGGGGACTGACGGAGGTGTTTGGGCGAGCTACGCCGACGTGAAATATCGAGTCGAACTCAGATTCTGAAATGCCCACAAATCGGCCCCCTCTCCCTCGGGAGAGGGCTGGGGTGAGGGGCAAGAGCACCACAAAAACCAAAGCCATGCGCGCCGTGCTCTTCACCACTCAATAGGCCGAGTGTCAGCTCGCCTGCTCTTGATCTTGATCTTGATCTTGATCCACAGGCGACGTCGGAAGGCTGAGCGGAGGGATTGATCCGGGCGTGGGAGCGCAGCGACCGTTTGGCGCAGCCAAACACAGCGAGAGGAGGTGCAGCGAAGCAAACCGTAGGCGCTGCGCCCGGATCGATCCCGCAGCGAAGGAACCCCGAGCCCCAGCGAGCGGGCCGCACGTAGGAGCAAGCGTTTTTTTGCTTACTTTTTTGAGGCGTTTGTCAAAAAAGTGAGTCGCCGTCAGGGCGAAACCCTAAGCCGCCGTTACCGAAGAAACGGATATACACCCAAAACCCCAAAGAGCATGGTCGGCCCAAAGGCCGCCAAGTCAAAAGCGTGAACCCTGTCAAAACCCTGAACACACAAGCAGAAACATCCCCCGCCATTGAAACCACCCAAACCCTGCCCCATCTAAGACCCATACCCCATCGCGCAGGTGCCCCATGAGCGACCAGCAAGAATTCCCGGAAAACCCCGACGACTACACCGAAGCCGAACACATCGAACACACCTCCAGCGGCAAAGGCCTCGCCCTGCCCGGCCAGAACCTGCCGGACAAGGTCTACATCATCCCGATCCACAACCGCCCGTTCTTCCCGGCCCAAGTCCTGCCGGTCATCGTCAACGAAGAACCCTGGGCCGAAACCCTCGAACTGGTCAGTAAATCCGAACACCATTCCCTGGCCCTGTTCTTCATGGACACGCCCCAGGAAGACCCGCGCCACTTCGACACCGGCGCCCTGCCGCAATACGGCACCCTGGTCAAAGTCCACCACGCCAGCCGCGAGAACGGCAAACTGCAATTCGTCGCCCAAGGCCTCAGCCGCGTACGCATCAAGACCTGGCTGAAACACCATCGCCCACCGTATCTGGTCGAAGTCGAATACCCGCACCAGCCCACCGAGCCGACCGACGAGGTCAAGGCCTACGGCATGGCGCTGATCAACGCGATCAAAGAGCTGTTGCCGCTCAACCCGCTGTACAGCGAAGAGCTGAAAAACTACCTCAACCGCTTCAGCCCCAACGACCCGTCGCCGCTGACCGACTTCGCCGCCGCCCTGACCTCCGCCACCGGCCCCGAACTGCAAGGCGTGCTCGACTGCGTACCGATGCTCAAGCGCATGGAAAAAGTCCTGCCGATGCTGCGCAAGGAAGTCGAAGTCGCGCGCCTGCAAAAAGAGATCTCGGCAGAAGTTAACCGCAAGATCGGCGAGCATCAGCGCGAGTTCTTCCTCAAGGAACAACTCAAGGTTATCCAGCAGGAACTCGGCCTGACCAAGGACGACCGCAGCGCCGACCTCGAACAGTTCGAGCAACGCCTCGAAGGCAAAGTCCTGCCGGCGCAGGTGCAGAAGCGCCTCGAAGAAGAAATGAACAAGCTGTCGATCCTTGAGACCGGTTCGCCGGAATACGCGGTCACCCGCAACTACCTCGACTGGGCGACCTCGGTGCCGTGGGGCGTGTACGGCGAGGACAAACTCGACCTCAAGCACGCGCGCAAAATTCTCGACAAACACCACGCGGGCCTGGACGACATCAAGGACCGCATCCTCGAATTCCTCGCCGTCGGTGCCTATAAAGGTGAGATCAGCGGCTCCATCGTGCTGCTGGTCGGCCCGCCGGGCGTAGGTAAAACCAGCGTCGGCAAATCCATCGCCGAATCCCTCGGCCGGCCGTTCTACCGCTTCAGCCTCGGCGGTATGCGCGACGAAGCCGAGATCAAGGGACACCGCCGCACCTACATCGGCGCACAGCCGGGCAAACTGGTGCAGGCGTTGAAAGACGTCGAAGTGATGAACCCGGTGATCATGCTCGACGAGATCGACAAGATGGGCCAGAGCTACCAGGGCGACCCGGCCTCGGCACTGCTGGAAACCCTCGACCCGGAGCAGAACGTCGAATTCCTCGACCACTACCTCGACCTGCGCATGGACCTGTCGAAAGTCCTCTTCGTCTGCACCGCCAACACCCTCGATTCGATCCCCGGCCCGTTGCTGGACCGCATGGAAGTGATTCGTCTGTCGGGCTACATCACCGAAGAAAAAGTCGCCATCGCCAAGCGTCACCTGTGGCCGAAACTGCTGGAAAAGGCCGGTGTGTCCAAGGGCAGCCTGAGCATCAGCGACAGCGCGCTCAAAGCCTTGATCGACGGTTACGCCCGTGAAGCCGGGGTGCGCCAGCTCGAGAAACAAATGGGCAAACTGGTGCGCAAAGCGGTGATGAAGCTGATTGACGAGCCGAAAGCGGTGATCAAACTCGGGCCGAAAGACCTCGAAGCGTCACTCGGCCATCCAGTGTTCCGCAACGAACAAGTGCTGTCCGGCACCGGCGTCATCACCGGTCTGGCGTGGACCAGCATGGGCGGCGCGACCTTGCCGATCGAAGCGACGCGGATTCACACGCTTAACCGTGGCTTCAAGCTCACCGGGCAACTGGGCGATGTGATGAAGGAATCGGCAGAGATCGCCTACAGCTACGTCAGCTCGCACCTGAAACAGTTTGGCGGTGACGCGAAGTTCTTCGACGAAGCCTTCGTCCACCTGCACGTACCGGAAGGCGCGACACCGAAGGACGGCCCGAGCGCCGGCGTGACCATGGCCAGCGCCCTGCTCTCGCTTGCGCGAAACCAGCCACCAAAAAAAGGTGTGGCAATGACTGGTGAACTGACGTTGACCGGGCATGTGCTGCCGATTGGCGGGGTGCGTGAGAAGGTGATTGCGGCGCGGCGGCAGAAGATTTTCGAATTGATTTTGCCGGAGCCGAATCGGGGGAATTTTGAGGAATTGCCGGATTATCTGAAGGAAGGGATTACGGTGCACTTTGCGAAGAAGTTTGCCGATGTGGCGAAGATCCTGTTCTGACCGGTAGCCTGTAGCCCCTCACCCCAGCCCTCTCCCCCAGGAGAGGGAGCCAACCGAGCGGTCTTGCGCTATGCGCCGACCTGAAACACCGGGTCGATTATGGATTCGCTGACGCACGTTCAGGTCGGCGTACCTCACCAATATCCCCCGGTCAGTCCCCTCTCCCCCTGGGAGAGGGCTAGGGTGAGGGCTTGGCACTGTCACACTTTGTCTCATCTTAAGTTATGCTCGCCGTTCGTCGTGAACACCCGGAGCCACTGACCTCATGTCCCCCACTCGCCTGTTTCTCCCCCTCGCCCTTTCATTGCTGGCCGCCTGCGCCACGCAACCGAAACACAACGTGACCGTGGAAAAACAAAGCGAATGCCCGGTGCGGCTCACTAACGGGCAAAACCTCATCATCATGCTGCCAAGCAACCCGACCACGGGTTATCGCTGGGCGATTCAGGATTCCGCTGGCGGCGTACTGCGTGCACTTAGCCCCGAGGTCTACAGCAATCCGGAAGACGCTGGCGTGGTCGGCGCAGCAGGTCTGTCGACCTGGCGCTTCCAGGCCTTCGCCCCCGGCACCGGGCGCCTGCGCCTGACTTCACAACAACCGTGGGCACCGGAAGTGCTCCCGGTGGAAACCTTTGACTGCGCCATTTCGGTAAATTGATCGTGGGCTGGCTGATTCTGGCGCTGATGGGCGCGGTGACGTTTCTCTACGGTGTCAGCACCCATGCGGCGTTGCTGTGCCTGTTGGTCAAACCGTTGCCGGTGCTGGCATTGCTCGGCTGGCTGCACGACGCGCCACCCAGTGACTATCGGCGCTGGATCAGTCTCGGTCTGATTTTCTCGTTGCTGGGTGATGTGTTGCTGGCGTGGCCGGGCGATCTGTTCGTGTTTGGCCTCGGCGCGTTTCTGGTTGCGCATCTGGCTTATCTGAAGGCTTATCTGAGTGACTGCAAGCGTCTGGCGGTGTTGCCGCTGGTGCTCGCCCTCGGTGTTGGCGCGATGCTGCTAGGTCTTCTGATTTCCAGCGGTCTTGGGCCATTGCTGGTGCCGGTGATTGTTTATGGCACGGCGATCAGCGCGATGCTCTGGCGCGCACTGGCCCGTTTGGGCACCGATGTGCCGAAACGCTCGGCGTTGCTAGCGGCGGGCGGTGCGCTGGCGTTTGTGTTCTCGGACAGCGTGATCGGTATTGATCGCTTCGTATCGCCATTCCACGCCGCGCCATACGTCATCATCCTCAGCTACTGGCTGGGCCAGTGGGGCATCGCCGCCTCGGCGTTCTCCCAGACCAAACGGATCTGATCGTTCCCACGCTCCGCGTAGGAATGCATCCTGTGACGCTCTGCGTCATTTGCGCAGGGACGCGGAGCGTCCGGGGCGGCATTCCCACGCAGAGCGTGGGAACGATCAACCAGAGCAATATCCCCGCGTTTTATCAGACAACCCAAGCATCCGCGCGCCACTTTGGCTAAAATGCCGGCCTTTCCATTTACACCGCCGGAACCGCCGTGAGCAAAGAACCCGATCGTATTTTCGCCAAGCCTTTGGCCCAGGTGCCTGACTTCGCCTTCAATGAAGACGTGGTGCGGGTGTTCCCGGACATGATCAAGCGCTCGGTGCCGGGTTACCCGACCATCGTCGAAAACCTCGGTGTGCTCGCCGCACAGTTCGCCCAGCCGAACAGCGTGCTCTACGACCTCGGTTCATCGCTAGGTGCAGTGACTCAGGCCTTGCGCCGTCACGTGCGCACCGACGGCTGCCGGGTGATCGCTGTGGATAACTCTGCCGCGATGGTCGAACGCTGCCGCGAATACCTCAACGGTCAGGATTCGATGTTCCAAGAGTTGCTGCCGGTCGAAGTGATTGAAGGCGACATCCTCGCCCTCGACTTTCAGCCTGCTTCGGTGGTGGCGCTGAACTTCACCCTGCAATTTATCGCCCCGGATCAGCGTACCGCGTTGCTCTCGCGCATTCGCCAATCGCTGCTGCCGGGCGGCGCGCTGATCCTCTCGGAGAAGCTGCGCTTCAACGATGCCGAAGAACACGCGCTGCTCACCGATCTGCACGTCGCCTTCAAACGCGCCAACGGCTACAGCGAACTGGAGATTGCCCAGAAACGCAGCGCCATCGAAAACGTCATGAAGCCCGACAGCCTCGAAGAACACCGCGAACGCCTGTTGGCCGCCGGGTTCTCGAAAGTCGTGCCGTGGTTCCAGTGTCTTAACTTTGCCTCGTTGATTGCCTTGCCATGATTGATCTGTCCCCCCTCGCCCGTCGTCTGGCCGGCACACCGCTGGCCGAATGGGCCAACACCCTGCAGGCGCAACTCGACAAGAAAATGGAGAAAGGTCACGGCGATCTGGAGCGCTGGCAAAGTGCGCTGGATGCCTTGCCGAAAATTCAGCCGAGCGAAATCGATCTGCTCAATGGCCTGAAACTCGACACCGATTGCGACGACGAAACCCGTGCGCAGATGCGTACTGCATTGATGGGTTTGTCGCCGTGGCGCAAAGGGCCGTTCGACTTGTTTGGTGTGCACGTCGACACCGAATGGCGTTCGGACTGGAAATGGTCGCGCGTCGCCCCGCATCTGGATTTGAAAGGCAAACGCATCCTCGACGTCGGTTGCGGCAACGGCTACTACATGTGGCGCATGCTCGGTGCTGGCGCGAACAGTGTGATTGGGGTCGATCCGAACTGGTTGTTCTTCTGCCAGTTCCAGGCGGTGCAGCGTTACCTGTCCGAGCCGAATGCCTGGCACTTGCCGTTCCCGTTTGAAGACCTGCCGCCGAACCTGGAAGGCTTCGACACCGTGTTTTCGATGGGCGTGTTCTATCACCGTCGCTCGCCGATCGAGCACTTGCTGGCGCTGAAGGATTGCCTGGTCAAGGGCGGTGAACTGGTGCTGGAAACGTTGGTGGTGGAAGGCGACAAGCATCAAGTGCTGGTGCCGGAAGACCGTTACGCGCAGATGCGTAACGTGTGGTTCCTGCCGTCGGTGCCGGCGCTGGAGTTGTGGTTGCGTCGTGCCGGGTTCAGCGATATTCGCTGCGTGGATGTGAGCACGACAACGGTGGAAGAACAGCGCGGGACTGAGTGGATGAAGTATCAGTCGCTGAGTGATTTCCTTGATCCCGAGGACCACAGCAAAACCATCGAAGGATTGCCGGCGCCGATGCGCGCGGTGATTGTCGCGAAGAAGTAATCCGACCAATCACCGCGGTGAGCCCACCCCTCACCCCAGCCCTCTCCCCAAGGAGAGGGAGCTGATCATTGAGCTTTTCAACACTTGAGTTCGACTCGGAATCTCAGGTCGACGGACTTAGCCCAGCCAACTCGGCAGTCCCCTCTTCCCAAGGAGAGGGGGCTGATCGTTGAGCTTTTCAAGACTTGAGTTCGACTCGGAATCTCAGGTCGACGGACCTCGCCCATCCAGCTCGGTCAGTCCCCTCTTCCCAAGGAGAGGGGGCTGATCGTTGAGCTTTTCAAGACTTGAGTTCGACTCGGAATCTCAGGTCGACGGACCTCGCCCATCCAACTCGGTCAGTCCCCTCTTCCCAAGGAGAGGGGGCTGATCGTTGAGCTTTTCAAGACGTGAGTTCGACTCGGAATCTCAGGTCGACGGACCTCGCCCATCCAGCTCGGTCAGTCCCCTCTCCCTCTGGGAGAGGGTTAGGGTGAGGGGCTTTTTGCTCGGCGAGCACGGAAGAATTCGGTCAGCACGGCGCCACACTCTTCGGCCAAAACCCCGCCTTCATATAGCACTCGATGGTTGAGAAAACCCTGGGTAAAAAACTGCCCCTGACTCTGCACAATCCCCGCCTTCGGCTCCAGCGCGCCATACACCACCCGCGCCACCCGCGAATGCACGATCAAGCCTGCACACATGCTGCACGGCTCCAGCGTCACATACAGCGTGCTGCCCGGCAGGCGATAGTTATCCACCGCCTGCGCCGCCGCACGGATCGCGACCATTTCTGCATGGGCACTCGGGTCGCTGGTGCTGATCGGGCAATTGAAGCCGCGCCCGATAATCTCGCCGTCCTGCACCAACACTGCCCCCACCGGCACTTCGCCGATCGCTGCGCCTTGTGCAGCGAGGGTCAGCGCTTCACGCATGAAGTCTTGGTCACGGCTGCGGTCGATGATGGCCGCGGGGCGAATCTGGCGCATCACTTCACCTCGATGGCGGCCATCAGGCCGGTTTCCATGTGGTCGATCACGTGGCAATGGAACATCCACACCCCCGGATTATCGGCCACCAGCGCCACTTGCGCGCGCTCGTTCTTGCCCAGCAGATAGGTGTCGGTGAAGTATGGAATAATCTTGTGCCGGTTCGACGCGATCACCTTGAAACTCATGCCGTGCAGGTGGATCGGGTGCTGATACTGGGTCATGTTCTTCAATTCGAAGATGTAACTCTGCCCCAGTTTCAGGCTGGCAATCGGTCGGTCAGCGCAGGTCTTGTCGGTGATGTCCCAGGCCTTGCCGTTGATCTGCCACAGGCTCGGCGGCCGACCATTGTCGACGTTGACCGACACTGAGCCGACCCATTCGAAATTGAAGTTGAGTTTCTCGGCATTGGCCAGGTCCGGTTCTGCCACCGGATTGGCCGGCAGCGCTTTTGGCCAGTCGCTCGGCGCGTCGGTATTGGCCACCGAACGCAGGGTGCCCAGACGTACCGGACCGTTGCGCAGCGACAATTCTTCGCCCGCCGCCGGCGCCTTGATCGCCAGACAAATACGCATCCCCGGGCCGAGCCAGTATTCCTTGCCCAACGGGCGCGGTTCGACCGGGTTGCCGTCCAGCGCATAGATCTGCGCTTCGACGCCGGGAATGTTGATGCGATAAGTCAGCGTGTTGTCGAGGTTGAGCAAGCGCACCCGGGTGATCTGCCCGGCCGGCAGTTCGATCACCGGGGTCGGCACACCGTTGATGGTCGACAAGCGCCCCGCCGTACCGCCACGCGCCGCTTCACGGGGAATACTGAATTCGACAAAATTGCCTTCGTCATCGATGTGCCAGTTCTTCAGGCTCAAGGTCTTTTCGTACTTGAAACCGGTCGGCTCGCGCTCTTCGATGATCAACGGCCCGACCAGCCCGCGCCCGAGCTCTTCGCTGCTGCTGACGTGCGGGTGATACCAGTAACTGCCGGCATCCGGCACGCGGAACTTATAGTCGAAGTACTCGCCCGGCAACACCGGCAGCTGCGACACGTACGGCACGCCGTCCATTTCCAGCGGCAGACGAATGCCGTGCCAGTGAATGGTCGTCGCCACCGGCAAGTGGTTGATGAAACGTACCCGCAGCCATTCACCCTGGCGCACACGCAACTCGGTGCCAGGCGCCGACGGGCCGAATGCCCAGGCCTCGGTCTTGTGCCCCGGCACCAATTCGACGTCCAGCGGTGCGGCGATCAGTTCATAGTCATGGCCCGCCTCGGCGTCGGCCATTTTGCCGAGCCAATAACGCGACGCGCCCCCCGCCCCGACACCAACGACAACAAGACCGGCCAGGCCACCGAGGATTTGGCGACGGGTAAAGGACATGAACTCAACTACCTCACGTATCAGCAGCAGGCCCTGAAAGCCTGCAAAAGGCGAATACGATACACCTGCGGTTGAGAAACAGTAAGGGCGACCTGAGGCCGCACATCACCTGCCGGCTTAAGATCGCAGCCCGGTAATCAGGTGCACCACGCCGTCCGCCAAAGGCATCACGCCCGCGACACCGGCGGCGCTCAACGCGTTCGGGTCCATGTGCGACACATCACGCAACACCACCCGTACCCGCGTCAACGCCAGCGGTTGCTGGGACTGGAGGTTATCCACCCCCCCCAGCGCCGCGACAATGTCGCTGCTCAATCCGTCACTCGGTTCGGCCGCCGCTGCGGGTGTATCCACCACCAGATCCGGGGTCAGGGCTTTCCAGAATGCCTTCTGCAATTGATCGAACATGTTCAGTTCTCCAGAACCCGTAAAGTATCGACGGTTGCCTCATGAAACAGCTGCAACGCCTCACGCACCTGCCCGGCACTTTCCAGACCGAGCACCTGCTGCGCGATGACCTGACAATCCGCCAGTTCCAGCTCGCGCACCGTTGCCTTGACCGGTGCAATCATCGGCACACTCACCGACAGTTCATCCACACCCAACCCCAGCAACAGCGGCACCGCCAGACGTTCCGAAGCCATCGCCCCGCACACGCCGACCCATTTGCCATGGGCGTGTGCCGCCTTCACGGTCGTGGCGATCAGGCGCAATATCGAGGGATGAAAACTGTCCGCCTGACTGGCCAGACGCGGGTGATCGCGATCCATCGCCAGGGTGTACTGCGTCAGGTCATTGGTGCCAATCGAGAAGAAATCCACCAGCGGTGCAAACAGATCCGCCATCAACGCCGCCGCCGGCACTTCGATCATGATCCCCAGTTTCGGCCGTTGCGTCAGGCCTAGCGCGAGGATTTCCTCGTCGAGCATCTGCCGCGCCAGACGCAGCTCCGACAGTTGCGTGACCATCGGCAACATGATGTGCAAACGCGTCAGATCGCAGCAGCCGAGCATGGCCCGGAACTGCTCCCGCAGTAGCTGCGGACGCTGCAGACACAAACGAATGCCGCGCACGCCAAGGAAAGGGTTGGTTTCGCTGTCCATCGGCACATAGGCCAGCGGTTTGTCGCCGCCGACATCGAGGGTGCGCACCACCAGATTGTGCGCAGGCCCGACACAGCGAGCGATAGCGCTGTAAGTGGCGACCTGTTCGTCATGGCTCGGCGCGTGGTTGCGGCCCAGATAGAGAAACTCCGAACGCAGCAGGCCGACGCCCGCACCGCCGAGGGCCATGGCCTGCTCGGTTTCCAATAACGAGGCGACGTTGGCCGACACCTCGACGTGATGGCCGTCACGGGTCCGTGCCGCAAGCGTTGCGCTGGCCAGTTCATGCTCATGGCGTTGACGCTGTTGTGCGTATCGAGCCTGCCACTGCCCGACGACCCCAGGGTCGGGATGTATATGTAATTCACCCTTGTCGGCATCGAGCAATATTGGAGTGCCGTTACTCAGCGCGAGCATCTGCACCGGCACCCCGCAGATCGATGGCAGACCACAGGCACGGGCGAGAATCGCCACGTGACTGGTCGCGCCGCCCCCGACCGTAGCGAAGCCCAGCACCTTGCTGGTATCGATGCCGGCGGTCTGCGACGGCGTCAGTTGATCGGCGATCAGAATGCATCCTTGCGGCAACTCCAGCGCCTGCTCGCCAATACCCAGTAGCAACTTGAGGACGCGACGTCCGACATCGGTCAGGTCCGCCGCCCGTTCGGCCAGCAACGCACTGCCCAGTTGGCGAAACATCGCCGCAGTTTCTTCAGTGGCCGCGCGCCAGGCGAACGCCGCACTTTTGCCCTCACTGATCAATGCCTGGGCCTGATCGAGCAGGCCCGGGTCTTCGAGCAGTTCCTGATGCGCCTTGAAGATCTCGGCTTCAGCCTCACCCGTCGCGGTGTCGCGCAAATGCTGCAAGGCCAGATCCGCTTCGATCAGGGCATTGGCGAGAGCCACACGCTCCAGGTCTGCTCCGCCGCCGAACTCGCTGACGTCGAACACCGGTTCGCTGATCTGCACCACTTGGCCCAACGCCGAACCGGGTGACGCGCAGACGCCACGCAGAAGAGCCAGAACCTCGGTTTCCACCACCTCGACAGGCGCCGCCGCCGTCACCGTTTCACCGCAGCCTGCGGCCAACAACCGGGTCAGCGCATCGATTGCCGCGTCAGCGTCTTCGCCCACCGCACTGAGCTGCACGCTGTCGCCGAACGCGGTCTGCAACGCCATGATCGCCACCAGAGACTTGGCGTTGGCCTGAGCCTGCTGTTTATGCAGGTAAATCTTTGCCGCGAAAGCCTTTGCCGCTTGCGCGAACACCGCTGCCGGGCGCGCATGCAGACCGTTGGGATTGGGCAGTTTCAACGGCTGTGAAAACCGCGCTGGACTGTCTGCCGCGACTGTCTCTTCACTGATCGCCTGTGCGCTGACAAGCTCAAGCAACGGCTGACCTGTTTCGACCCGCCCGCTCGACGCGACCAGCCAGGTAAACGGCTCACCGCTGACCACCAACATCAACGTCATCAGGCTGCGCGCATGTCGGGCAATGTAGTCGGCGTCGAACTCGATCAGCGCCTGCCCGGCGGCAACCCGTTGCCCCTCTTCGACCAGACGGGTGAAGCCTTGCCCGCCGAGGTTCACCGTATCCAGGCCGATATGCATCAACACCTGTACGCCATGCTCATCGGTGATGCTCACCGCATGCCCGCTGACCTGCACGTTGCTGATGACCCCGGCCAAAGGCGCGCACAAGGTCGATGAGGTCGGATCGATGCACAGACCGTCGCCGATCACGCGCCCGGAAAACACTGGATCGGGCACTTGCTCAAGCGCCATCAGGACACCGGACAAGGGAGCCAGCAGTTGCAATGGTTGGGGTGTGGCCATGACGTCACCTGCAGTTTTTATGCTTTGAAGTGCCCATGGAGCGCGACGCTCCATCAGCATCGCTTATTTCCACCAGTATTCGACCTGCAATCCGACATTCGCACCGTGACGAGCACTGCCGAAGGCGCCGGTATCGGAGAGTGCCGAGCCTTTGGCCAGTTGGTTGGCCGCACGTTTCGCCGCCTCGTTCCAAGTGGCGTACGTGTAATACAGACGCACCTCGGGTCGCGCCCAGAACTCCGGGCCTTTGGGCGACCAGGTCGGGGCAAACGTGAACTTGCTCAGTTTGCGCGTGCCACCCGGGGCTTCAACTTGATCGTGGCCCAGTTCGGTGACCAGTTTGAAGTGTTCGCTGAGCGCGTAGGCGGGACGCACACCCAGAGAGATCCAGTTCTGGTCGACACCGTCCGGACGAATGTCTTTCTGGTACACCGCCGCAATCTGGCCACCGAAACGCGGCGTCACTTGCCAGTCGAAAAATTCGACGATCCGGTAACTCTTGTTGCTGTCGTCCAGTTTGACGTTGCCGGTATAACCCAGCCCGGTGCCCGGCCCCTCACCGTATTGCAGCGCGAGTTTGTTCTTGCCGCCGAGGAAATCCGTCTGCACATGTTGCGTGGTGATCGCCCAGCCCCGGTGGGCATCGCGGCTGTC
This sequence comes from Pseudomonas sp. IT-P395, assembly GCF_949767675.1. Classification (NCBI taxonomy): domain Bacteria; kingdom Pseudomonadati; phylum Pseudomonadota; class Gammaproteobacteria; order Pseudomonadales; family Pseudomonadaceae; genus Pseudomonas; species Pseudomonas sp. IT-P395. The sequence continues at coordinate 126,855 of NZ_CATKPW010000060.1, read as the reverse complement.
GGGTTTGTCGATATAACTCAAGCCGAACTCCAGCTCACCGCCAGGGTTGGTCTTGAACCCGGCGACGTTGAAGTCGTGCCGATTGATGTAGTCCTTTTGGTACAGGTTGTCCTTGCGCGAAAAGGCGTAGCTGTACTTCAGGTCGCCGATCAATACGTCCTCGATCCCGCCCCCGGTGGCGCTCTGGTTCCAGTAGTAGAAGTCGGAAATATGGATGTCATTGCGCTTGTAGTAACGGCGCCCGGCCCACAGAGAACCGCCATTGAGCGCGGGCATCGCCGACCACTGTGCGTAGGCCTGCGGCAAGCGTATCGAGCCGTTGTCATCTTTGAATGTGGGACTGCGGTCGTAACGGTTATACAGCGAAGCCATGCCATCGACACTCAGGACCGAACCGTCGTCGAGGGTGTACAGATCCTGACGCAACTCCAACTCACCGTATTGCTCGCATTCGTTACCCAGACGATATTTGGTCTGCGCCCCCGGTAACTGGAAGCACGACTGACCGCTGCTGTTGACCGACGTGCCGACGCCGCTGCGCAAATAGCCGCCAAACTCCAGCGCTTGTGAAGTCGGCGGTAAGGCCAGGCAAAAACCTGCGACTGCAAGGCTGCGATTTATTGTTGTTTTCATAAGCCACCCCATTGTTTTTATTGTCTGGTTGCATGAATTCGGCGCGCAGAAATCCCCCGCGCAATGCTCTGCGTGTTTTTTTGAAAGCTGTTTTTTTAGTTAAGGATCAGGGATCGATCAGGTGCAGAACGAAGGACTCGTAAGGCCGTAACGTCACCTGGCGTTTGCGCAACGGCCCGTCCGGATAGTTACTGATCAACGGGCGCTGGCTCATTGACTCGCTGATGACCGTCGCCGGCAATTCCACTTCACAGGTTGTCCCGTAGAAGTTGTTCACCACCAACAAACGCTCGGCGCTGCCTTCACGTACATAGGCCCAGACTTGTGGATGTTCGGGCAGTAATTGTCGGTACACCCCCTCGGTCATCAACGATTCGCGGCGACGCAGTGCAATCAGATTGCGGTAGTGATGGAGTACCGAATCGGGGTCATCGAGCTGCCTGGCGACGTTGATCTGCGCGGCATTGGCCGGCACTCCGATCCATGGCTCGACACTGCTGAAACCGGCGTTCGGCCCGGCGTCCCAGTGCATCGGCGTACGGCCGTTATCACGGGATTTCTGCTTGATTGCCGCCATGTTGTCGGCATCACTGCTGCCGGCTTCGCGCTTGAGGCGAAAGATGTTCAGCGTCTCGACATCGCGATAATGCTCGATCGATTCGAACCCCGGATTGGTCATGCCCAACTCTTCGCCCTGATACACGAACGGCGTGCCCTGGAGAAAATGCAGCGCGGTGCCGAGCATCTTCGCCGAGCGTTCGCGGTGCTCGCCGTCATTGCCGAAACGCGAGACCACTCGCGGTTGATCGTGGTTACACCAGAACAGCGCGTTCCAGCCGCCACCGGCCTGCATGCCGGTCTGCCAGTCGGACAGGATTTGCTTGAGCTGAAGGAAATCGAAGTCGGCGCGCACCCACTTTTGCAGGTTCGGATAATCGACTTTCAGGTGATGAAAGTTGAAGGTCATCGACAGCTCTTTAGACTGCGGATTCGAATAACGAATGCAGTGTTCGAGGCTGGTCGATGACATCTCGCCGACATTGATCAGGTCGTGCCCCTCGAAGACTTCGCGGTGCATCTGCTGCAAGTACGCGTGGACATTCGGCCCGTCGGTATAAAAGCGCCGGCCATCGCTGCGGTCTTCGGGAAAGTCCTCCGGCTTGGAGATCAGATTGATCACGTCCAGACGAAAACCACCCACGCCCTTGTCCCGCCAGAACTGCATCATCCGGAACACTTCAGCGCGCACCTTGGGGTTGTCCCAATTGAGGTCGGCCTGGGTGTGGTCGAACAGGTGCAGGTAATACTGACCGGTCTGGGCTTCGTACTCCCAGGCCGAACCACCGAATTTGGATTCCCAGTTGTTCGGCTGATCGCGCCAGATGTAGAAATCACGGTAAGGGTTGTCGAGGCTGCTGCGCGCCTGCTGGAACCATACGTGTTCGATCGAGGTGTGATTGACCACGATGTCGAGCATCAGCTTGATTCCGCGCTTGCCCGCTTCGGCGATCAGCAATTCGCAGTCGGCCATGCTGCCGTAGCTCGGATCGATGGCGTAGTAATCGCTGATGTCATAGCCGTTGTCGCGTTGCGGCGAACGCAGGAATGGCGTGATCCACAAGCAGTCGACACCCAGCCACTGCAGGTAATCGAGCTTGGCGACGATACCGAGCAGATCACCTGTCGGGTTGCCGGCGTGGCTATGAAAGCTCTTCGGATAGATCTGGTAGATCACCGAACGTTGCCAGTCTTGCATGGCACATTTCCCTCTTGAATTTTACGAGCTCTGTAGGAGCTGCCGAAGGCTGCGATCTTTTGATTTTGAGAGGCAAGATCAAAAGATCGCAGCCTTCGGCAGCTCCTACAGATCGATTCAGGCAACCCGATAACCGGGGCGGACAATCTTCATGCTCAGTGCACAGGTCAGAACAAACGGCACGAGCATGGCAATCAGCATCCCGAGCACAAACATCGGGATGTACTGCGGAATGATCGAGATGAATCCCGGCAGGCCACCGACGCCGATGGCCGAGGCCTGAACCTTGTTCAGCGACAGGAACACACAGCCCAGCGCCGAGCCGGTGAGCGCGGCGTAGAACGGAAACTTGTAGCGCAGGTTGACGCCGAACATCGCCGGCTCGGTGATCCCGAAGTAGGCGGAAATCGCCGAGGTCGACGCCATGCTCTTGTCCCGCGCATTACGGGTCATCCAGAACACCGCTAGGGCGGCGCTGCCTTGGGCGAGATTGGACATGACGATCATCGGCCAGATGAAGGTGCCGCCTTGGGTCGAGATCAATTGCAGATCGACCGCGAGAAACATGTGGTGCATGCCGGTGATCACCAGCGGCGCATACAGCAGACCGAAAATCGCTCCACCCACCATCGGCGCCAGATCAAACAGCATGACCAGCCCTTCGGTGATGAAGATGCCGATGTGGCGGGTCACCGGGCCGATCACTGCCAGCGCCAGCACGCCGGTGACGACGATGGTGGTGATCGGCACCACGAGCAATTGAATGGCGTTGGGCACGCGCGCCCGCAGCCATTTTTCGATGACGCTCATCACGTAGGCGGCCAGCAGAATCGGCAGGATCTGCCCCTGATAACCGACTTTTTCCACCTGAAACAGCCCGAGAATGTCGAAGTACGGCAACTGCTGCCCGTCGAGCCCGGCCACGGCCTTGCCATAGTTCCAGGCGTTGAGCAGATCCGGATGCACCAGCATCAGGCCGAGCACGATGCCGAGGATCTCGCTGCCGCCAAAACGTTTGGCCGCCGACCAGCCCACCAGCGCCGGCAAAAACACGAACGAGGTGTTGGCCATCAGATTGATCAGGCTCCACAGCCCGTCGAGTTTCGGGTAGGCATCGAGCAGGGTCTGCCCTTCGATGAACATGCCTTTGGCACCGAGCAGATTGTTGATGCCCATCAGCAGGCCGGCAATGATCAGTGCTGGCAGGATCGGCATGAATACGTCGGAGAACACCCGCACCAGACGCTGCATGGCGTTGATCTTTTCGGCGCTTTTCTGTTTGACGTCAGCGATGGTCGAGGCCGCGAGACCGGTCTGGCGACGCAGTTCGGCATAGACCTTTTCCACTTCGCCCGGACCGATCACCACCTGATACAAACCACCGGTGAAGAACGAGCCCTTGACCAGATCGATCTGATTGAGCGTGGCAGTGTCGACCAGGCTCGGGTCCTTCAGGGCCAGTCGCAACCGCGTGACGCAATGGGCGGCCTGTTCGAGGTTGTCGCTGCCGCCGAGGCTTTGCAGCAATTGCCTGGCGATATTCGGGTAGTCGTGGCTCATGCTAGTTCTTCCGCTATGGATTGTTGTTATTGGCAGCACGCCGAAGCGAAAAATACTCGTCTGTACGAGTTAATGCAACAACTCGTACAGACGAGTTTGTTTATGTATGTTCCTGCCAGACCGAAGACGAATTTTCCTACTCAGCCCTAAGGTGATTTCCATCGTCCACATGGACAAAGCCCTACCCTGGCCTTAAGGTTCGAAGCTTTGAGCACAGTCGGCACCGAGCCTACCCATGAGCAAATACAACCAGATCTATAGCGATCTGCTGGCCAGCATCACGACTGAACGCCTGGAGCGCGGCGCCCGCCTGCCTTCCGAAACCGAACTGATGGACAGCTATCAGGCCAGCCGTGGCACGGTGCGCAAGGCCATCGAATTACTTCAAGAGCGTGGCTTTGCGCAGAAAATCCACGGCAAAGGCACCTTCGTGCTTTCGACCAACCCGATCGAGTTTCAGCTCGGTGGCATCGTCAGCTTTCAAGAGACCTACCCGCGCCTGGGCAACGATGTCAGCACCGAAGTGGTCGAGCTGAGCCAGATCCCGCTCGAAGGCGCCCTGCTCGAGCACATCCACGCCGAACCCGGCAGCCTCATCACCCGTATCAAGCGTGTGCGGCGGATCGACGGCAAACGGGTCATCCTCGACATCAACCACTTTGTCAGCGAAGTGATTCCCGGCCTGTCCCTCGACATCGCCGAACAGTCGATCTATGCGCATATCGAACAGACATTGCAGTTACAGATTGCCTACGCCCAACGCACCATCGAAGCCGTGCCGCGCAGCAAGGACGATCAACTGCACCTGGATCTCGACGGCCAGAGCCATGTGATCGTGGTCAGCAACCAGACCTTTCTTCAGGACGGTCGGCAGTTCGAGTACACCGAATCACGGCACACCCTCGACAAGTTCTACTTTTCCGACGTGGCTCGGCGCTGACCCCGGCACATTTCCAACGATCGTGTGCGGTACATATGTAGTGCACTCCCCTTGAGCGAATCGGCCATGCTCGGCTCTCATTTCTCAAGGATGGAGAAAGCATGTACGCCACCCAACCACGTCCTCTGCCAAACGCGGTAGACAAAGCGGCGCTGAAGCGAATCGCCTATACCGTCGTGCAGAACTGCCCCGGTCTGCAGGACGCCGCCCATCAAGCGGCCCGTGATCTGCTGGAAGCCAAAGGCTTGTCGAGCCTTGATCCGGATCAGGTTTATTTCCACCGTTTCAAGACCGCCCAAAGCAGCACCCGCTCGTTTACCGGCTGGGAGCACATCCGCGAAAAACCCTACGAATCGATGACCCTGACACAGTTGGTGATTCATCGTTTTCGCACCACCGACCAGGACAACGCTGATCTTCTCGATCTGTACGGCGGCTTCTACACCGAAGGTCCGCAGGGCGAGAATTTCGACGAGAAAAATCAGGTGCGCCTGCACGGCAACGAGGTCTTGAACGCGTTCTGGAGCCTCGATTTCAGTGGTCACTACACCGCCACTCTGACGGACTTCTGGAACAGCCACGCTGACGACTTCCGCACATTGGCCAAGTGCAATTTCCTTAGCCGTGCGGTACAGGCCCTGGATCTTGGGCAGCTCACCGGCAGTGACTTTCAATGGCTGATGGACTCGGTGGTGGGGCCTGTAAGCTGGCCGGTCACCCTGAGCATGCTGCACACGAGCCACACGGCAACGGGGGAGGTACGCGCCTTCGACATTGACGGGCACGTCGCCACGCAGCTGCTGCGCATCGTCGACCCCGCCGGCCGGCAGATTATCTATCTGCCCAGTGAAGCCGAAGCCTTCGTGGTCAAGGAAACGCCGGCGGACCTGCATTGGTGGGTTCTGGATCAGCTGAACGACGCAAAACGCCGCGCGACCTTCCTGAATCATTTTGCCCTCGCCGATCGTCAGCACATGAGCGAGAACATTACCGATCTGATGAATCGCCTGGTGGCCACCTGGGGCCGGGCCGACCATCACCTGATCAACCGCACAAACCAGGTGCTGAGCGATGATGCATTCAGCTGGCTGCGCGACACCACACGTCAGGCGATGTTTGCTGAAGCTCACCTGTCGCTGACGTCCAATGGTGATCTGCGCAAAAAACTGTGGATCGGCTACTTGAGTGCAGGCCTCAAGGTGTTTGGACCGATGGCCACTGTCGGTTGGCCGCTGGCGTTGCCGGTCATAGGCGCGACCATCGCCAGCATGGGCCTGAATATCGATCAGGCGCAGAACGGCAAGAGCAACGCCGAACGCAAGGCGGGCGTATTGGGTGCGGTATTGAGTGGCATCAATCTGTTATTCAATCTTCCATTGCTGATCGGCACCGGGCCGATGCTGGAGGTGGGCGCCGAGGTAGAAGCGGCAGAGGCCGCAGAAATGGCCGAGTACAGCGAAGCCTTGAATCCCTCCGCCGAAGCCGCCCCCCCATTGCAGATCATGGTGCCGGACGATCTCGACATCACCGTGCCAAATATCGATGAAACGACGCTGATTCCGGCGCAGAACGCCCCACGGCCCCCGGTGCCCGAACGCTATCAATGCAACGAACTGCTCGATGGCGCGGCACTCGGCGAGGGATACGGGAAATTCCACGGCGTGTACCGTCTCGACTCTGATCCGCCCTATGCCGTTCTGATGAATGACACTCCGTACTATGTCCGCTACTTCGCCAACTCTCGCGGCGGTGGCGACTGGGCAATCGTTGACCCGGAGCGTCCCAACCAGCTTGTTCACGCCTTGCCGATCCGCCTCAATGGCGAAGGGCAGTGGGAGCGGATGCCAGCCCTGGGCCTCAAAGGTGGCGGCCAGTGCATGGGCAAACAATGCACCCCGGATCTCGAACTCGACACCTTCGAACCTGTATCACCCGAGGCGGCCGCTCCACCGGCGGAAGAACTGCAACCCTCGACATCGCGCCCCCCGCGTCCTGTAACCAGCGCCTACGACATCGATCCGCCGGTGCGCCGTTCCATTAAAAGCTGGGCGTTGAACCTCAACGAAACCCATGCCCAGTTGCAGCCCGACGGAGAAGGCGGTTTTGGCATGGATGACCCGTTCGAATTGTATGCCGCCGGCAAACGCAAGCTGCTGCAAGGTTCGGCCCGAGGCTTTTTCAAGAATCTGCCGTGGATCATCCAGCCTGCGCGTCCGGCAATCCCCGAAATCAGCCGTCTGATGCCGCTGGCCGATCTTGTCGATGGCATTTTTGAAAGTGCTTCAGGGCTAGTGGTGGGAGAAACCCTTGATCGCATCGCCAGCCTGCGTTTTCTGATTGAAAGCATGCCGGCACTGGCCCGCCACGCGAAAACCCTCTACATGCGTGGGCTGCTCAGTGACTTCGCTCAGGTTGAGCTGAACCGCTACTTCACCAGCGGCAACATGACCGTTGATTTGCGCACTTACCTGAGCAGCCTGGGCACCGATCCCGCCAGTCGATTCAACCCACTGGAACTGGTCCAGGTCGCGCGAGCGAACGGCGTTCGGGTCCAGGCGATCGACTGCGCCGCCAGCTACAAAATGAAAACCCCGCTGCCCTCCGTCGACGAGCAGATGATGAGCACCTATCTGACAAACGACATCATGACCGGCGACGTCTACCTCAACAGCCCGGGAAAATGGATCGTAGTGACGGATGCTCACAACACCAATACCTTCAGAGGACTGCTGGGCATCAGTGAATTGAAAGGAGCAATCGGTCTGCGAATCGATGAAGTCGGCATTGGTGAAGAGCTGGGTGTGGATGTCGATCCGGGTATTGAAGTGCCACGCGGCAGCTCGCCCGGTGGCACTGTCAGGCAAGGAAATCCGGATCTGCTTCGCGCCGACTTGCGCTTGAAAGTTCAGGCACCCGAGCTGGTCTGGAGCGAGGAGACGTTGGAGAATCTTTTGTACCGGCGCGGCATGTATCTGTTCGAAAAAGCGGGCGACAGCTACACCCTGATCCACCGCAGCAAACAGGGCATGCTCCAGCGCACTCCGATATCTCGATTGAGTGACGGCAAGGTCTCTCTCCACCGACCTGCGTGGCAGCGGGTGAATGACATTGAGTTCGCCGACCTTAAAGACATGTCGCAACGGTTGTCCGATACCGGGCTGATATTGCGTAGCCGGATTCCTGATTGAGGCTGATCGGTATTAACCAATCTTCTGCCGAAGCAGCTTGTTACCGTTGAAACAGGCAACCACCTGCCAAACAAAGACAACCTTACGTAGAATGCCGGCGTGGCTATGGAACACCTTCCTTCTAAACCTCCTATGACCTAGGGGTTTCGCTCTCCACACTGCGCCTGCTTCTTGCAGGCGTTTTTACATCTGCTGTAGACACGATGCTGCAGCTCGTCCATGACGGCGATCAAAGGAGAAATTCAAGTATGAATCAGGAGCTGTTCCTGCGTCGCCGCAGCAAAGTTCACGTCCCGATGGGTTCTGGCGGTGCTACGCGCGCCCAGGTCGCGTCGGCTGTCCAGGAAGTCGCGGCGTTCCGATGCGTACTGTCAGAGCCTCTGATCGAGCAAACCGGCATGTTGTCAGCCACAGAACTCAAGTACTGGCTGCGCGATATTATCAGAGTGCTTCGCCGGCAGACTGGTGCTCACGTGCACCACCGGCCGTTTTATCCAGACTTTCCAGAGCATGTTCTAGCGGCCTCCGAGGCGGAGCTGTACCTTAACGCCGTCATCCACTACCTCACGCTTTGGCGATTACCAGCGACTGAACACGCTCGACCTCCGATGCTGGAAGGCAACTTCATTTCCCGCGTTATCGAACCGGGAGGCGTCGCTGAATTCGAGTCACTGCTTGAGCCGCTGGTTTCATCGCGCACCTCGCTCTCTGAGGAGGAAACGGCCGATGTCGTCTGGTTTATCCGAGAGTACAAAAGCGATGTGTTCCGTCTGCTGCCAGAGACCATTGCGTTCCGGGAAATCCGTGCACAGGTTGGCGGCGCGCTGATTCGGTATGTCGCCAGCGATGCACGTGTGGACGCATTCCTGCAGCGAAACGTCGAAACAGCAACTGATGTGCTACGACTGGCGGTCGCGTTGAGTGGCGGAGACGTGTCGCTGACGACAGCTACGACACGCTTCAAAGCAATGAAGCGCTCGATGCGCCGTCTATTATTGCGCCTGCTCGATAACATACCCAACGCAGCAGAAGACGTGATGCGCCATGCTGAGCGCTGGAAACGTCTGGCTGAAGTACTGCATCCCGGCGATTACGGCGATAAGTACCCACAAGCTCTAGCCGTTATCACGGCAGCGCGCCGTAACGAACCGCCCATCACATTTAATTCACGTGTCGAAAGATTGCTGGCCCAGCGTGACATCACCGCGCTCACGCTCCTGTTACAAAGCCGTCCCGGTGAGTTCGCACGAAGACTAGACGTGACCCTGCGCCGCGCGACGGAAGCAGACTCGATACTCGACGCGTTCGAGGCGGTTGCAGAACAGGTGTCCTCGCCTGTCCTGTTGCAGGTACTGGTCCAGGTTCGCGCCCCGCGCCCCTTGCCCCTGCGGGCGTTCACACCGAAAGGTTCATTCGCAAAAGTCTATGCCATCAAGGATCGACGCGAACCTCTCACACCTGAAGTATTGGCGCGTGCAGCCCGCATCTGTGAGGACGCGCTCGTACAACGTTTTGCGTCATTGCCGCCGCTAGGCCGCTGTTACATCGATCCAGCACTACACGAATACAAGGTTCCGCTGGCGCAGCGCGCCGCATCGAAATCGCTACGTACGCTGGTTCGGGGCTGTCGGCTGCCAATGCCCGACACACGTTTCATTCGCCTGTTCCTGTGGTGGAAGAACGGTCGTGCCCGTACGGACATCGACTTGTCCGCCGCATTTTTCGACGCCAATTTCGTATTCAAAGATACGGTCGCGTACTACAACCTGAAGGGTTACGGCGGCTACCACAGCGGCGACATCGTCGATGCGCCCGACGGGGCTTCGGAGTTCATCGACCTCGACCTTGATGTTCTGGTCGAGAAAGGTATCCGCTATGTCGTCACGTCCATCAACTCTTTTACTCAGCAGCCGTATTGCGATCTTCCGGAATGCTTCGCTGGCTGGATGGCGCGCACTGATACGGCGTCGGGTGAAGTATTCGAACCGCGCTCCGTGGTCGATCGCATCGATATCGCCTCCGATACAGTGATTTGTCTGCCATTCGTGATGGACTTGCAGGAACGACGCATGATTTGGGCCGATCTGGGGCTTACTTCATCTCCCCGGTGGAACAACGTCGACAAAAACCTCAGCGGGGTATCGTTGATGCTGCGGGCCTTGGTGCATACACCACGCCCGGATCTGGAAACACTTTTCGACTTACATGCTCGAGCGCGGGGAGAACGAGTGGATTCGCCGCAGCAGGCAGAGGCAGTGTTTGCGCCAGATCAAGGGCTGACGCCGTTCGATACAGATCTCATTCGATCCCAATATCTTTGATACCGGCGACAAGTGCCTGGAGGACGCCGGACAAACAGTCCTCCTCCATCACCCCCACTCAATTATCAATAGTGGGCAATATGCGGTAGCCGGCTAGTGCACTCCCCTTGAGCGAATCGGTCATGCTCGGTCTTTGTTTCTCAAGGATGAAGAACGCATGACCTCCCCCGAACGACGTCTCCTGCCAAACGCAGCGGACAAAACTGCCCTCAAAGCGATTGCCACGACGATCGTGCAGACTTGCCCGAGTCTGCTCGATGCAGCCCGGCAAGTCGCCAACGAACTCCTGGCGGACAAAGGCCTGTTCGGCCTCGATCCCGACCGGGTTTACTTCCACCGTTTCAAAACGGCGCAGAGCAGCGCGCTGACCTTCACGGGTTGGGAACATTTGCTCGAAAAGCCTTACGAAACGCTCACCCTCACGCAGTTGGTGATCCATCGCTTTCGTGCGACTGATCAAGACAACGCAGACCTGCTTGGCCTTTACTGCGGCTTCTATTCGGATGGCCCGGAGGCGGAAAACTTCAATCAGAGCAATGAAGTACGGTTGCTTGGCAGCGATGTTCTGAAAGCGTTCTGGGACGTCGACTTCAGCGCGCGCTACACAGGTCAACTGACGACATTCTGGCAAACCTCGTCGGATAACTTCCGCGCCTTGGCAAAGTGCAACTTTCTCAGCCTGGCGGTGCAGGCGCTGCAACAGGGTGACCTTGACGGGACTGATTTTCAGCGCGTCGTCGCCTCGGTTATCGGGCCCGTCACCTGGCCCGTTACCTTGCAAATGCTGCAAGCGTTGCACCCGGTCGGTGCTGAAGTGCGGGCGCTGGATCTCGATGGCCAGGTAGCCTCCAATGCGCTGCGTCTGGTGGAAGACAGTGGCAGGCAGACCCTTTACTTGCCAGGCGAAGCCCAGTCATTCCTCTTGATGGACAATGAAACGGATCTGCACTGGTGGATGCTTGAGCAGATGAATTCAGAGGACAAGCGCACGGCCTTTCTCAAGCATTTCCCGCTGGCTGAGCGCAATCACATGACCGAAAACCTCACCGACCTGATGAACCGTCTGGTGAGCACCTGGGGCCACAGCGATCACCGAATGATCAATAGCAGCAACGTCGCGATCAGCGGTGACGCATTCACTTGGTTGAGCGAGTCGACACGCACGAGCATGGTTGCCGAGGCGCATCTGGCGCTCACTTCCAACAGTGCCCTGCGCAAAAAACTCTGGATCGGTTATTTGAGTGCCGGTCTGAAAGTATTCGGTCCGATGGCAGCAGTGGGCTGGCCTGTGGCGTTGCCTTTGATTGGCGCGAGCATCGCGAACATGGGATTGAACATCGATCAGGCCGTCAACGGCACTACGCCAACCGAACGCAAAGCCGGTGTCACCGGCGCAGTGCTCAACGCGATCGACATTGTGTTCAACATTCCGTTTCTGATCAGCACTGGCCCACAACTTGAAGTGGGCCCACAGGTGGAGTTTGCTGAAGCTGAAGAAATGCGCGGGTTGATCGAGCTCACTTCGCCTGAACCACCATTCTTGCCGCCTCGGGATCTACCGCCAGTCACGGCGGTTGATCCAGAGGCGGCCGTTGAGCTGGCAAACGAAATCCCCATCGAGACGACCCTCGCATCCAGCCAGCAGTTGGCCACGGCTGCTGCGCGCCAGGGTTCGTCTTTTCCAAAGATTCCTGCCAAATATCGATGCAACGAGTTACTGGCACAGCGTTCTGTAGAAGCAGCGCCAGGCAAATATGAGGGTATTTACCGCCTGGACAAGGAGCCGGGCCATGCCATCGAAATGGAGGGTGCCGCGTACTACGTGCGCTATTTTGCCGACTCCGAAGACGCCGGCAACTGGGCCATCGTCAATCCCGAGCGGCCCAATCAGTTCGCTTACTCGTTGCCAGTACGCTTCGGTAGTAGCGGCAAGTGGGAACGCATACCCGCGCTGCGTCTCAGGGGAGGAGGCCAATGCGTGGGCAAGGCGTGTTTCCTGGACACTGACCTGACCTCGTCCTCGGCCCCGGATCCGGCCACGCCGTCCGCGGAGCTTCCCCTCGTCGAACCGGTTTCACCGGTTGCGCGGCCGTTGCGCCTGGTTACTCCTCTCAACGACATCATCGGAATGGACCTGGCGAAAATGAAAAGATGGGCAATGAACTTGCCCGAGACTTCCGTCGAGCTTGCCAGTGCAAACCAGGGTAAATCATCAACTACCGATACGTATGCAGCCTATTTCCGCGACAGACGCACGTCCATGCTAAACGAGGCCAAAGAGTATTACTCAGAACTGAACTGGACCAACCTGCCCGCACGACCAGTCATCCCGCAAATCGACGCCGAGATGCAGGCCGCTGAGTTGATTGATCGCATCTTTGCCAATACCGATGGGCTGGTCGTCGGCGAAACACTTGATCGCATCGCCAGTATGCGTTTCATGATCGAAAACATGCCGACGTTTTCACGGCATATCCGCACACTATACGTACGTGGTTTGCTGAGTGATTTTGCCCAGGAAGATCTCAATGACTTTTACCGCTCGGGAGAGATGTCAGAGGATCTTCGAGGCTACTTGTCCAGCCTGGGTACCGACCCTGATGAACGATTCAACATCCTTGAACTGATCAAGGCTGCTCAGGCCAATGGCATCCGGCCCCATGGGCTTGAAGTCGCGCACAGTTACAAGTTGAAGGTACCGCTGACTTCGATCGAAGAGCAGATGATCCACGCCCGGCTCGCCAATCAAATCATGTGGGGTGACGATCTCCTCAACAAACCAGGGAAATGGGTTGCCCTGGTCGACGCAACGAACACCAATACCTTCAGAAATCTGCCAGGCATCAGCGAACTCAGAGGCGGCATCGGTTTACGGATCGAAGAAGTGGCGTCCACCGAAGTGGCTGACATCAGAGTCGACCCGGGACTGGAAGTCGCTCGAGGTCCGTTTGATAACGGGGCAACGACGCGCAACTCCTCCGACGTCTTATACGCTGATCTGCGCTTGCAGATCGCAGCACCTGAACCGCAATGGACTGAGGCAACAGTGAACACACTGCTGAATCGCAACGGCATGTTCATGTTCGAAAAAACGCAAAATGCATACACACTCGTGCGTCGCGACAGTGCCAGCAATATTGTTCGAACAATGGTGAATCGCAGAAGGGACGGTCAGGTTTACATCTGGGCACAGACGATGCCGCGGATCAGCGGCATCATGTTCCGTGACCTCGGCGCGTTATCCCAGCGCTTGATAGAGATCGGCTTGACCCTGCAAAGTCGCTTGCCCAGCTGACTGTTTTCAGGGTATGAAACGAAAAAACCCTTGGCTTCAGGCCAAGGGTTTTTCGTTAATCAACCTGCAGCGGGATCACTCCCACTCAATGGTCGCCGGCGGCTTGCTCGACACGTCGTAAGTGACGCGGGAGATGCCTTCGATTTCATTGATGATACGGCCGGAGACGGTTTCCAGCAGTTCGTAAGGCAGGTGAGCCCAACGCGCGGTCATGAAGTCGATGGTTTCCACGGCACGCAGGGCAACCACCCAAGCGTAACGACGGCCATCGCCAACAACGCCAACCGATTTCACTGGCTGGAACACCACGAACGCCTGGCTGACTTTGTGGTACCAGTCGGCTTTGCGCAGTTCTTCGATGAAGATGTGGTCGGCACGACGCAGCAGGTCGGCGTATTCCTTTTTCACTTCACCGAGGATACGCACGCCCAGGCCCGGGCCCGGGAACGGGTGACGGTAGACCATGTCGTACGGCAGGCCCAGTTCCAGACCCAGACGACGGACTTCGTCCTTGAACAGTTCGCGCAGTGGCTCGACCAGTTTCAGGTTCATCTCTTCCGGCAGGCCGCCCACATTGTGGTGCGACTTGATCACGTGGGCCTTGCCGCTTTTCGCGCCAGCCGACTCGATCACGTCCGGGTAGATGGTGCCCTGAGCGAGGTACTTGATGTTTTCCAGTTTGTTCGACTGGGCATCAAAGACGTCGATGAAGGTGCGACCGATGATCTTGCGCTTCTTCTCCGGGTCGGCTTCGCCGGCCAGGTTGTTGAGGAACTGCTCTTCAGCGTTGGCGCGGATCACTTTGACGCCCATGTTCTCGGCGAACATGGCCATCACTTGCTCGCCTTCGTGCAGACGCAGCAGGCCGTTGTCGACGAAGACGCAGGTCAGTTGGTCGCCGATGGCTTTGTGCAGCAGCGCAGCAACAACCGAGGAGTCAACGCCGCCGGACAGACCCAGCAGCACGTTGTCGGTGCCGACTTGTGCGCGGATGTTGGCGATGGCGTCTTCAGCGATCTTCGACGGCGTCCACAGGGCTTCACAGCCGCAGATGTCGAGGACGAAGCGCGACAGGATACGACCGCCCTGTTTGGTGTGGGTCACTTCCGGGTGGAACTGCACGCCGTAGTAGCCACGGTCGTCGTTGAACATACCGGCGATCGGGCAGCTTGGGGTGCTGGCGAGGATGTGGAAGTCTTCCGGCATCCGGGTGACCTTGTCACCGTGGCTCATCCACACGTCGAGGCCGAACAGGCCGTCAGCGTCGATGTGGTCTTCGATGCCGTCGAGCAGGCGGCTCTTGCCAACCACGTCAACGCGGGCGTAACCGAACTCACGCAGTTCGGAACCTTCAACCTTGCCGCCCAGTTGCTCGGCCATGGTCTGCATGCCGTAGCAGATACCGAAAACCGGTACGCCCAGGTCAAACACGGCCTGTGGGCAACGCGGGCTGTCGGCGACGTGCACGGACTCGGGGCCGCCGGCGAGGATGACGCCTTTAGGAGCGAATTCGCGGATCGCATCTTCGTCCATGTCGAACGGGTGCAGTTCGCAGTACACACCGATTTCACGCACGCGGCGGGCAATCAGTTGGGTGTATTGCGAACCGAAGTCGAGGATCAGGATGCGGTGAGCGTGAATATCGAGGGCCATGATTCAGTCTCGTTTAAGTCGTTCAGAAACAGTCGTGATTCAGAAACAACTCGGGGCTGAATCAAACAGCCCCGGTTGCTTACTTTATTGCTTGAAGGCTCAACCTACGCGGTAGTTTGGCGCTTCTTTGGTGATCTGCACGTCGTGAACGTGGGATTCGGCCATGCCCGCGCCGGTGATCCGCACGAATTCAGGCTTGGTGCGCATTTCTTCGATGTTGGCGCTGCCGGTGTAACCCATCGAGGAACGCAGACCGCCCATCAACTGGTGAATGATCGCGCTCAGGGTGCCTTTGTAAGGAACACGGCCTTCGATGCCTTCCGGAACGAGTTTCTCGGCGCCTGCCGAGGAGTCCTGGAAGTAACGGTCGGAGGAGCCTTGAGCCTGGGACATGGCGCCCAGCGAACCCATGCCGCGATACGCCTTGTACGAACGGCCCTGGAACAGTTCGATCTCGCCCGGCGCTTCTTCAGTACCGGCGAACATCGAGCCCATCATCACGCAGGAAGCACCGGCGACGATGGCCTTGGACAGGTCACCGGAGAAACGGATGCCGCCGTCGGCGATCAACGGAACGCCAGTGCCTTCAAGGGCAGCGGCAACGTTGGCGATAGCACTGATTTGTGGGACGCCGACACCGGCGACGATACGGGTGGTGCAGATCGAGCCAGGGCCGATACCGACCTTGACTGCGTCAGCGCCTGCTTCGGCCAGAGCCTTGGCAGCGGCGCCGGTGGCGATGTTGCCGCCGATCACCTGCACTTCAGGGAAGTTCTCTTTGACCCAGCGAACACGGTCGATCACGCCTTTGGAGTGACCGTGTGCGGTATCGACTACCACGACGTCCACACCAGCGTTGACCAAGGCTGCGACGCGGTCACCGGTGTCTTTACCGGTACCGACAGCAGCGCCCACGCGCAGACGACCTTGATCGTCCTTGCTGGCCAGCGGGTAGGCTTTGGCTTTTTCGATATCGTTGACGGTCATCATGCCTTTGAGGGCGAATTTGTCGTCGACGATCAGCACGCGCTCGATGCGGTGCTTGTGCAGCAGTTCGCGTGCTTCGTCCTTGCTCGCGCCTTCCTTGATCGTGACCAGACGCTCTTTGGGCGTCATCACTTCACGGACGGTGGCTTCCAGACGGCTTTCGAAACGTACGTCACGGGAAGTGACGATGCCGACCAGGTCGCCATCGTGCAGAACCGGAACGCCGGAAATGTTGTGCATGCGGGTCAATTCGAACAGATCACGAACCGTGGCATCAGCCTCGATGGTGATCGGATCCTTGACGACGCCGGCTTCGAACTTCTTGACCTTACGCACTTCGGCAGCTTGCTGCTCGATGGTCATGTTCTTGTGGATAATGCCGATGCCACCTTCCTGAGCCATGGCGATTGCCAGACGGGCTTCAGTGACGGTGTCCATTGCAGCAGAAACCAGAGGAATGTTCAGCTCGATGCCACGGGTAAGGCGGGTCTTGAGACTGACTTCGTTAGGAAGTACCTCGGAATAACCAGGCACTAAGAGAATGTCGTCGAATGTCAGAGCTTCTTGGCTGATACGCAGCATCGCGGGGGCTCCCGAGCGGGAAAATGGAAGCGCGCCATTATAGTCAGACACCCCCTGCTGTTCAATGTAAAACTCAGCTTAATATCAATGTTGCTGATGTACGGGAAATCCCCGCCCCTACAGCTCCACCTTGACCCAAGAGACAGGTTGATCGAGCCAATCGGCGAACTCATCGATAAAGCTTTGCTTGAAGCCCGCCTCCAGCCAGTTATTGAAGATGAAACCAAGGTTGGAGAACGCGCATTCCTGCAAAAACAGAAAACCGTTGATGTCATCTTCGTGCCCGCATTCCGGGCAAGTGAAGTTGTCGGTGCGGCCCGGGAACCAGTCTTCAAGGCTTTCGAACAGTGCTTCGCCGACTTCACGACGGCACTCGGCGCAACCAGCTTCTTCGAGGAAGCCCTTGGCCGGCGTGTAGATGCAGCGCTTGGTGACGATCTCCAGCCCGTTGATCGGCTCACCGAATGGCAAGGCTTGCGGGTGCAGGACCACAGCACGGGCGCCATCGGCAATCGCGTAAGCCATGCGGTTGCCGGTGCGGCCACAGGTGGTCAGCTCTTCTTTGATGATGTTCTTGCGCACCAGCCAGCGCACGATCGCCCGCGCCCGGGGTTCGTGGACCGGCAGGGTGGAGATTTTCGGGACGATGATGCTTTGCGAATTCATGGTGCAGCCTGCGACGTCAAATGGAAATTCTGCGGTGCTCACTCCGCCGCCATCGCGGGCAAGCCCGCTCCCACAGGGATCTCGTTCGGTCACAAATGTTGTGTACACCAGAGAAACCTGTGGGAGCGGGCTTGCCCGCGATGGCGTCAGTGCGGCCGGCAGCTTAATCCCTGACAAAATCCGGTCAAGTGCTGAGGTAGCGCCCGATCAACGCCAGCCCGCTCGCCAGCACCAGCCACGTCACCAATCGCACAAACGCCTCGCGCGACAGGCGCATGGTCAATCGCCGCCCGATCCACAACCCCAGCGCCATGGCCGGCAACAGACACAGCGCCAGCATCAACAAGGGTAGCTCGGCATATACACCGGCGATAGCAAACAGGCTCAAACGCACCACCGTGCTGCAACTGATCAACGCACTTTGCGTGGCCCGCGCCGCATCCTTCGGCAGCCGACTATTCAGATAGATCGCATAAAGAAACCCGCCACTGCCAAACAGCGCCCCAAACAACCCGCCCACCGTCCCCATCGGCACCGCCCATGCCGTCGACAATTGCGTTGGCCGCGCCTTCACCCACAAGCTGTAAATCGCATAGGCGCTGATAAACAACCCCATCAACAACAGCAACACATCGGATTTGAGGTTGAGCAGAAAAATCACCCCCAACGTGCAACCGACTGCCATACACGGCAGCAGCCGCAGCAACTCGGGTTTGGCCACATCCCGCCGCGACGGCAGCAGATTGCCGAACGCCGCAACAAAATCCAGCAGCACCAGCAACGGCACGATTTTCGACAACGGCATGAACAGAATCAGAATCGGCCCCGCCACCAGCGCCGTGCCAAACCCGGCAATGCCGAACACGATATAGGCCAGGGCGATCCCCAGCCCGATCACCGCCCAACCGCCGGGGCCCCACGCCCACTCACTCAACAACCCGGCCACGCTCATTGATCTGCTTCCTTAATAAGCCTGTGATGACTTTAGCCAGCGCCGAGGGTTGCGACTAATATCTTAAAAATCGCCCACCCATCTCAAAAAGGCATGCCTGATGCTTTCAACCCGTCAACTGCGTTACTTCGTCGAAATCGCTGAGTGCGGCAGCTTCAGTTCGGCAGCCGAACGGTTGTTTGTTGCGCAATCGGCGCTGAGCCGGCAGATCAAGGACATGGAGACGCGGCTGCAAACACCACTGTTCGAACGAACCGCGCGCCAGCCTCGCCTGACAGCGGCAGGCGAGGCGTTTTTGCCGCGCGCCAGAAATCTGCTCAATGAGTTGAGCAAGGCCAGTGCCATGGCCACTGAAGTCGGTAACGGTCAGCTCGGCACATTGCGCCTCAGCCACTCCAGCACCGTGTCGATCAGCGGACGTTTGCTCGGTGAAATCGGTGCGTATCTGCAGCAACAGCCTGGCGTGTCACTGGATATCGGCAAGTTGTCTTCCGAGGCGCAACTGAAAGAGTTGGCCGAAGGACGCCTCGATATCGGCCTGCTGCGCCTGCCCGTGTTGCGCCAGCGCGAAGGTATTCAGATTGTCCCGCTGTTTACTGAACGGTTGCTGCTGGCGGTACCGATGGATCATCGATTGGCCGACACTGAACGTGTCGATTTGGCACAACTGAAGGACGAAGCGTTCATCTCCATTCCGCACCCGCAACGCGGCGGCTTGAGTTACCTGTGTGCCGACCTGTGTATGCGTCAGGGTTTCTTCCCGAAAGCGGCGCGGGTGATGTCGCGCAAGACCACGCAATTGCAGTTGATCCAGGCCGGTTTCGGCATCGCCCTGCTGCCGGAATCGATGCAGGACATCGCCCCGAGCGGCGTACGATTTCTGCCGCTGACCGATCCCGACTGCCACAGCACCGTCGCCCTCGCCTATCGACAGGATCCCACCCCGCTGATCCAACACTTCCTCCAGACTTTCACCAATCCCTTGTAGGAGTGAGCCTGCTCGCGATAGCAATCTGTCCATCACCTCCTTATTGCCTGACATACCGCTATCGCGAGCAGGCTCACTCCTACAGGGGATTTGTGGTGATTCATGGAGATTGATCAGCAAATGCCTTTAAACTGCGCCCCATGATTAAAGATCCCTTTGCAAGACTTGGCCTGGACCGTGAAGTCCTGACCGTCAGCCAACTCAACGGCCGCGCGCGGGTGTTGCTCGAAGACGTGTTCAGCAACATCTGGGTCGAAGGCGAAATTTCCAACCTCGCCCGCCCGGCGTCCGGTCACATCTACTTCACCCTCAAGGACAGCGGCGCGCAGGTGCGTTGCGCGCTGTTCCGGCAGAACGCCGCGCGAGTGCGTCAGGCGTTGAAGGACGGCCTGGCGGTGAAGGTGCGTGGCAAGGTTTCGTTGTTTGAAGGCCGTGGCGACTATCAACTGATCCTCGACACCGTCGAACCTGCCGGTGACGGTGCGCTACGTCTGGCCTTCGATGCCTTGAAAGAAAAGCTCAGCGCCGAAGGCCTGTTCAGTGCCGAACGCAAAGTGCCGCTGCCCGCGCATCCGCAGCGCATCGGTATCATCAGTTCACCCACCGGCGCGGTGATTCGCGACATCATCAGCGTATTCCGCCGGCGTGCGCCGCAGGTGCAACTGACGCTGATTCCGACTGCCGTACAGGGCCGCGAAGCCACCGCGCAAATCGTCCGCGCGCTGAAAATGGCCGATGCCCGTGGTTTCGACGCACTGATCCTCGCCCGTGGCGGCGGCTCGTTGGAGGATCTCTGGTGCTTCAACGAAGAAGCCGTGGCCCGCGCCGTCGATGCCTGCGTGACGCCAATTGTCAGCGCCGTCGGTCACGAAACCGATGTGTCGATCAGTGACTTTGTCGCTGACGTGCGCGCACCGACGCCGTCCGCCGCCGCTGAGTTGCTCGCGCCCGATTCCAGTCACTTGATCCGTCAGGTCGAAAGCCTGCATCGCCGCTTGGTGATGCGTATGCGCGATCGCTTGATGCGTGATCGCCTGCGCCTGGAAGGTATGGCCCGTCGCTTGCGTCATCCCGGCGAACGTCTGCGCCAGCAGGCTCAGCGTCTGGATGATCTGGACATGCGCATGCGCCGCGCTTTCGAGCGTCATCTCAACACTCGCCGCGAACGCTTGATCCGCCTGGAAACCCGTCTCGCCGGGCAACATCCGGGACGGCAACTGGCGATGTTGCGTCAGCGCCTCGACAGCCTCGCCGAACGTCTGCCCCGGGCCATGCGCGAAGGCCTGAAAAACCGTCGCCTGCAACTGCACAGCCAAATGCAGACGCTGCATGTGGTCAGCCCGCTGGCAACGCTCGGGCGTGGTTACAGCATTCTGCTGGATGAGCGCGGCCAGGCGATCCGCAACGCCGCGCAAACCCACACCGGCCAGCGTCTCAAAGCCAAACTCGGCGAAGGCGAACTGCAAGTGCGCGTCGAGGACAATCACCTGACGCCTGTCACCCTCTCTTTACTGGACTGATCAATGTCGCGTTTTCTGGCTCCACTGTTTTTGCTCTGTCTGACCTTTAACGCCCACGCAGACAGTTACATCACCCGGCTGCTGAACAAACCGGTGCCGGGCGGCGTCGCGGTGGTTGATCTGGGCGCGGCCGCGCAGGCGCCGAAAGCCACCTATCAGGGCAAACCGGTGCTGGTGGTCAAGGAACAGAACAACTGGCTGGCGATTGTCGGCGTGCCGTTGACGGTAAAGCCGGGTGCGCAACAGATCAGCAGTGGCGGGCGTAATCTGCCGTTCACCGTGGGTAGCAAGAAGTACCCGGAACAGCGCATTACTCTGAAGAACAAGCAGCAGGTCAATCCGGATCAGTCGAACCTCAAGCGCATCGAGGGTGAACTGGCTGAACAGATCAAGGCTTACCGCAGCTTCAGCCCGAACACGCCGAGTAATCTGCTGTTGGACAAACCGGTTAATGGGCCGTTGTCGAGCAAGTTTGGCGTGCGCCGCTTCTTTAATGGTGAAGAGCGCAATCCCCACGCCGGCCTCGACTTTGCCGTGCCGGCGGGTACGCCGATCAAGACCCCGGCGGCGGGCAAGGTGATCCTCACGGGCAACTACTTCTTCAACGGCAACACGGTGTTTGTCGACCATGGCCAAGGCTTTATCAGCATGTTCTGCCATATGTCGAAGATTGATGTGAAGGTTGGCGATCAACTGGCGCGCGGAGCCGTGGTCGGCAAAGTCGGCGCGACTGGCCGGGCGACCGGGCCGCACATGCACTGGAATGTCAGCCTGAATGATGCGCGGGTGGATCCGGCGATTTTCATTGGTGCGTTTCAACCTTAAAAAATAGAGCGAAGCTTAAGGCCTCATCGCGAGCAGGCTCACTCCTACATTGGACTGGTGTTGTGAACACGATCAACTGTAGGAGTGAGCCTGCTCGCGATGGCGGCTTATGCTGTATTCAAACACCCCTGAGCCCCATCACCCCCGATTGCGCCCCAATCAAACCTCGCGCAAATATCACAACGATCAGCGATCTCCAGCGCAATAAAATCCCGCCAAAACTCTCTTTCCGAGTATTCCTCTCAATTTTTTCCGACTGCTTGCCATCCTCTCCCCTCGCGGTTAGGGTTGAAGGCATGAAAACCTCTCACACCCTCATTCAGCTTCGCCAGCACCGCAGCCTGTGCCTTGTCAGCGCACGACTGCCAGGCTGAATCGCTGCGCCTCGTCCCACGCTTTTCCCAGAACATTCGTAACACCGGCAGGCCGCCTCTTTTCGGCCCAGACAATAAGGAATTTCCCGATGAGCATGCTCAAAGATCCGTCTTCGAAATACCGCGCGTTTCCTGTCATCAATCTGCCGGATCGCACCTGGCCGTCGAAAACCATCGACACCGCGCCGATCTGGTGCAGCTCCGACCTGCGCGACGGCAACCAGTCGCTGATCGAGCCGATGGACGCGGTGAAGAAGCTGCGCTTCTGGAAAACCCTCGTGCAAGTCGGCGTGAAGGAAATCGAAGCGTCGTTCCCGGCCGCTTCGCAAACCGACTTCGACTTCGTGCGTACCCTGATCGAAGAAGGCCACATCCCGGACGACACCACCATTCAGGTGCTGACCCAGGGCCGTGAAGACTTGATCGAGCGCACCTTCGAATCGCTGCGCGGCGCGAAGAAAGCCATCGTTCACCTGTACAACGCCACTTCGCCTTCTTTCCGTCGCATCGTCTTCAACCAGGACAAGGACGGCATCAAGGCAATCGCGGTGAACGCGGCCAAGCTGTTCGTCAAATACGCGGCGATGCAGCCGGACACCGAATGGACTTTCGAATACTCGCCGGAAACTTTCAGCGCCACCGAGCTGGAATTCGCCAAGGAAGTCTGTGACGCGGTGATCGAGGTGTGGAACCCGACGCCTGAGCACAAGATGATCCTCAACCTGCCCGCCACCGTTGAGTGCGCAACGCCGAATGTCTACGCCGACCAGATCGAGTGGTTCGGCCGCAACATCAACCGCCGTGACAGCGTGATCATCAGCCTGCACACCCACAACGACCGTGGCACTGGCGTTGCGGCTACCGAACTGGGCCTGATGGCCGGCGCCGATCGCGTCGAAGGCTGCCTGTTCGGCAACGGCGAGCGTACCGGTAACGTCGACCTCGTCACCGTCGCACTGAACATGTACACCCAGGGTCTCGACCCGCAGCTGGACTTCTCCGACATCGACGGCGTGCGCAAAGTGGTCGAGGAGTGCAACCAGATTCAGGTTCACCCGCGTCACCCGTACGTTGGCGACCTGGTGCACACCGCGTTCTCCGGCTCGCACCAGGATGCGATCCGCAAGGGCTTCTCCCAGCAGAAACCAGACGCGCTTTGGGAAGTCCCGTACTTGCCGATCGACCCGGCCGATATCGGTCGCAGCTACGAGGCAGTGATTCGCGTCAACAGCCAATCGGGCAAGGGGGGCATCGCCTACTTGCTGGAGCAGGAATACGGCATCAGCCTGCCACGTCGCATGCAGATCGAATTCAGCCAGGTCGTGCAGCGTGAAACCGACCGTCTCGGTCTGGAGATGACCGCCAAGCAGATCCACTCGCTGTTGATCAGCGAATACCTGCAAGCCAACACCCCTTACGCGCTGGTCAGCCATCGCCTGCAGGAAGAAAACGGCAACAGCGCCGTCGAAGTGGAAGTGGCCAGCAAAGGTCAGGGCGAAACCAACCTGCACTGGCGCGGCAAAGGCAACGGTGCACTGGAAGCACTGGTCGCCGGCCTGCCGATTCCGGTGGAGATCATGGACTACAACGAACACGCCATCGGCGCGGGCACCAACGCCAAGGCAGCGGCGTACATCGAACTGCGTGTGAACGGCGAACGTGCAGTGCACGGCGTGGGTATCGATGAAAACATCACCACCGCGAGCTTCAAGGCGCTGTTCAGCGCGTTGAACCGCTCGCTGAGCCAGCCTGAGGCGAAAGCAGCGTAATCGACCGCTGAAATGTAAAAGGCCCCGGAGTGCGAACTCCGGGGCCTTTTTTTGCCTGATGCGCTCGTTCCCATGCTCCGCGTGGGAATGCCTCAAGGGACGCGGAGCGTCACGGGCTGCATTCCCACGCGGAGCGTGGGAACGATCGGCTGCCTCAGGTGAACTCGAACGTGTCAGCATCCAGATTCGCCGGAAAGCGCTCGCGATACGCCGCCAGTGGCGCCGCTTCCAAAACCACCTTGAACACACCATCCGCCTCCCCCGCCGCCAGCAAGGTTTCCCCCTGGAAATCCAGCACCTGACTGTCTCCGGTATACGCGAAGCCCTTGCCGTCGGTGCCAACGCGGTTCACCGCCGCCACATAGCAAAGGTTCTCGATCGCCCGAGCAGGCAACAGTCGGTTCCAGTGCAACCGTCGCGCCCCCGGCCAATTGGCGGTGTACAGCAGCAGATCAGTGTCCTGCGCATCGCGGCTCCACACCGGAAAGCGCAGGTCGTAACAAATCAGCGGACGGATACGCCAGCCCTTGAGTTCGAACTGCACCTGACGTTCGCCAGGGGTGTAATGGTTGTGCTCGCCGGCCATGCGGAACAGGTGACGCTTGTCGTAATGCAGCACTTCACCGTCCGGCCGCGCCCACAGCAGGCGATTGCGATGGCTGCCGTCGCCGGCCTGAATGATCACGCTGCCGGTAATGACTGCATTAAGCTTCGCCGCCTGAACCCGCAGCCATTTGCTGGTCGGGCCGTTCTCGGCTTCCGCGAGGGTTTCGGATTCCATGGAGAATCCGGTGGTGAACATTTCCGGCAGGATGATCAGATCCGCCCCGCGCGCCTGCTCCAGCAACAGCTCGAAATGCTCGAGGTTCGCCTGGCGGTCATGCCAGGCAAGGCTGGTCTGGATCAGCGCCAGGTTGAGATCGGGTAACGCACTCAGATCACGCATAGTTTCGCCGCCGCTTCTCGCAGCGTCTCCTCGCGTTTGGCGAAGCACAGACGCACCAGGCGCTGGCCTTCGGGTGGATTCTGATAGAAGACCGACACCGGAATACTCGCCACGCCGTGCTCGCGGGTCATCCACATCGCCATCTCGACGTCGTTCAGGTCGGGGCGAATCTGCGAATAATCGACCAGTTGAAAATAGGTGCCGGTGACTCGGGTAAAACTGAAGCGCGACGGCGCCAGCAGATCGCAGAACAGATCGCGCTTGGCCTGATAGAAACCCGGCAATTCTTCGACGTGCTCCGGGTGTTCAGCCATGTAATCGGCTAGCGCGTATTGCAACGGCGTAACGCCGCAGAAACTGACGTACTGGTGCACCTTGCGCAGCTCGGCCGTCAGCGCTGGTGGCGCGACGACGTAACCGGTTTTCCAGCCAGTGACGTGGTAGGTCTTGCCGAACGAACTGACCACGAAGGCGCGTTGATACAACTCTTCATGGGCGAGCACGCTAACGTGCGGTACGCCGTCAAATACCAGGTGTTCGTAGACTTCGTCGCTGATCAGATAAATGTCGCGACCACGGATCAATGCCGCCAGTTGATCCAGCTCGGCACGGCTGATCAATGCGCCGCTCGGGTTCTGCGGGGTGTTGATGACGATCATTTTCGTGCGCGGGCTCAGGGCCGCTGCGAGTTTGTCGAAATCGATGGAGAAGTCGTCCGGGTTCAGCTGCACATGCACGCAACGACCGCCCGCCAACTCTGTGGCCGGCTCGTAGCTGTCGTAGCACGGATCGAACACGATGACTTCGTCGCCGCTGTGGATAACCGCCTGAATCGCACAGAAGATCGCCTGGGTCGCGCCCGGCGTCACGGTCACTTCGCTGTCGGCATTGACCTGCACGCCATAGCTGCGAGCGATTTTCGCTGCAATCTGTTCGCGCAGTGCCGGCAGGCCAGTCATCGGCGAATACTGATTGTGGCCACTGGCAATGTGTCTACCGACCGCATCACGCAACGCCTGCGGGCCGTCAAAATCAGGAAAACCCTGGGACAGGTTGATCGCGCCGGTTTGCGCCGCGAGCTGAGACATCTGCGTGAAAATCGTGATGCCGACATTCGGCAGCTTACTGGTGATCATCGGGGGTTCCCTGCTCAACACCCGGCTCTGACGACGGCGCGGGAGAGCCCGAGGATAGCCCATCCGGCGCCCATAAAAAAAGGGCGCCGGATGGCACCCTTCTCTCACGTTGATCGTTCCCACGCTCTGCGTGGGAATGCAGCCTTGGACGCTCTGCGTCCGCCGCTTATGTGACGCAGAGCGTCACGGAATACATTCCCACGCGGAGCATGGGAACGATCAACAGCCAGCGACCTTATTTCTTGTCGCGGCGCTTCTTGTCAGCTTTCTTGTGGTGCGACATCAAACGACGCTTCTTGTTGACCTGGCGGTCGGTCAGCGTGGTCTTGTTGCCTTCGTACGGGTTCTCGCCGCCCTTGAACTCGATGCGGATCGGCGTACCGACCAGCTTCAGCACACGACGGTAGGTGTTCTCCAGATAGCGCACATACGACTTCGGCACTTTCTCGATCTGGTTACCGTGGATCACGATGATCGGCGGGTTCGCACCACCCAAGTGAGCGTAACGCAGCTTGATCCGGCGGTTGTTGACCATCGGCGGCGCGTGCTCGCCAACCGCGTCTTCGAGAATCTGGGTCAGACGGTTGGTCGGCCAGCGGGTGACCGCCGACTTGAACGAGTTCTGCACCGAAGCGTAGAGGTTGCCCACGCCAGTGCCGTGCAGGGCCGAGATGAAGTGGATGTCTGCGTAATCAACGAAGAACAGACGACGCTGCAGCTCGACCTTCACATAGTCGCGCTCGCTCGGCGTCATGCCGTCCCACTTGTTGATCGCGATCACCAGCGCGCGACCCGATTCGATGGCAAAACCGAGCAGGTTGAGGTCGTGATCGACCACACCTTCGCGGGCGTCCATCACGAAGATCACTACGTTGGCGTCTTTGATCGCTTGCAGGGTTTTGACCACGGAGAATTTTTCGACTTCTTCGTGGATCTTGCCGCGCTTGCGCACACCAGCGGTGTCGATCAGCGTGTACTTCTCTTCATTGCGCTCGAACGGAATGTAGATACTGTCACGCGTGGTGCCGGGCTGGTCATAAACGATAACCCGGTCTTCACCGAGCATGCGGTTGACCAAGGTCGACTTGCCGACGTTCGGACGACCGATGATGGCGATCTTGATCCCGTCTTTTTCGCTTGGGCCAGGAATGCGCTTGGCTTCCTCGCCTTCGGCAACGATCTCTTCTTCGCCTTCTTCCGGCTCTTCTTCGTCTCTCGGGAAATCACCGAGGGCGATTTCCAGCATCTGGGTGATGCCACGGCCGTGAGCACCGGCGATCGGGATCGCGTGGCCCATACCCAGCGGAGCGAATTCAGCGCGGGCCATTTCCGGGTCGATGTTGTCGACCTTGTTGGCAACCACGTAGGAACGCTTGTTACGTTTGCGCAGGTGTTCGGCGATCATCTGGTCGGCGGCGGTGAAACCGGCCTTGGCATCTACCAGGAACAGTACAACGTCTGCTTCTTCAATGGCCAGCAGCGACTGCTCGGCCATTTTTTCGTCCATACCGTGCTCGTCACCGGAGATACCGCCGGTGTCGACCAGAATGTAGGAACGCCCTTGCCACTTGGCCTCACCGTACTGGCGATCACGGGTCAGACCGGACAAGTCGCCGACGATGGCGTCACGAGTCCTGGTCAGGCGGTTGAACAAGGTGGACTTGCCGACGTTCGGTCGGCCCACCAGGGCGATTACGGGAACCATGCGGCTCTCCACTTCGTTATTTCAGAAAATACAAAAGCCGCTGCGAGGCAGCGGCTGGTGCTCGGGGCAACGCCTGTTAGCGCTGCAAGCCCCATGAATCCGGGGCCGCCTGGGGGTTTAACCCCAAGCATAGTTGTTACTTGATGGTCAGGGCTTCCAGTTTGCCGCTGTTGCCATATACATAAATCGTGTCACCCACCACCAGCGGACGGGCACGCAGGCCGTCGCTGTCGATGCGCTCGCGGCCGACGAAACGACCGTCAACCTGACTCAGCAGGTGCAGATAACCTTCCAGGTCACCCACTGCAACATAGCTGGAGAACACTTCCGGAGCCGACAGTTGACGGCGGGCCAGCGAATCGTTGCTCCACAATGCTGTGGTCGAACGTTCGTCGACGCCTTCAACGGTGCCCGAGGACAGGCTCACGTAAACGCTGCCGAAACCCTGAGCGATACCGGCGTAGCTCGACGCATCGCGCTGCCAGAGTTGACGACCGCTTTCCAGGTCCAGTGCCGCAACGCGACCCTGGTAGCTGGCAACGTACAGGGTGCCGCCGGACAGCAGCAGACCGCCGTCGATGTCGACCACGCGCTCCAGTTCCGAACGACCCTGTGGAATTGCGATCCGTTGTTCCCAGACCGGCACGCCGTTGGAAATGTCCAGAGCGACCACTTTACCGGTCGACAGGCCAGCCACCGCGAGGCGGTTGGTGACCAGCGGTGCACTGGTGCCACGCAGGGTCAGAACGGCCGGAGTGCTGTCGTACACCCAGCGCTGAGTACCGGTGGAGGCATCCAGACCGATCAGACGATCGTCCTGAGTCTGCACCACCACTACGTCGCCGTTGTTGGCCGGCGGCGCGAGCACTTCGCTGTTGACGCGTGCACGCCACTTCTCTTCACCATTGCTGGTGTCCAGAGCAACGACTTCGCCACGCAGCGTACCGATCAGAACCAGACCGTAACCCACGCCCACGGCGCCGGAGACCGGCAGTTCAAGATCCTGTTTCCACTTCACATCGCCATTGCCGCGATCCATGGCCATCACCACGCCGGTCACATCGGCCGCGTAGATGGTGTCACCGTCGATCGCCGGCACCAGCATGTTGTAGGTTTCGCCCTGACCGTCACCGATCGAACGACTCCACTGCTTGTGCAGAACCACTTCTTCTTTGAAGTCGGTCAGTTCAGCCGGTGGCAATTCTTTCTTGCTGTTGCTGCTGCAACCCGCGGCCAGAAGGGCCAGAGCCAGCAATGCTGCATGCTTCCAACGGATCACGTCACGCATCCCCTTTGGCCAGGTCGTCGAGCTTGATTTGAAGGCCACCGACCGCCGCTTCATCCGACAGTGCCGCCTTGGCTTTTTGATACGCCTTGTTCGCGTCATCGGTGCGGCCCAGCTGCACCAGCAGGTCGCCCTTGAGTTCTTCGCGAGTGGCCAGGAACGCTTGGTCGGCATCGCCGTCGAGCAGTTTCAGGGCATCGTCAGCCTTGTTTTGCGCGCCGAGTACCTGCGCCAGACGCTGACGGGCGATTTCGCCCAGCGCCGGGTTGGCCGGTTTGTCGACGATGGCTTTCAGTTCGGTCGCGGCGTCGTCCAGCTTGCCGCTGTCGACCGCCACTTTGGCGACGAACAGGCTGCCGTACTGCGCGTAGGCAGAACCGCCGAATTCGCTGTTGAGCTTGCCGGCCAGGTCCGCAACGCGGGCGGCATCAGGCTTGCCATCAGGCGTCAGCGTGGTTTCCAGCAGTTGCTGATAGAGCACCGAGGCGCCTTGCGACTGGTTGCTCTGATACTTGTGATAAGCCTGCCAGCCGAACACGATGACCAGCGCCAACAGGCCGCCGGTGACCAGAGGTTTGCCGTTGCGTGTCCACCAGTCCTTCAAATCCGCCAACTGTTCGTCTTCGGTACTCGACACCCCAATACTCCTTAATCGCTAAATCGGCTGTTTGGACAGCTTCAACCCTGCACGACGCAGGTGGCCAGGTGAGCGGCGAGCGCATCCCAGGCAATGCTTTGTTGTTCGCCCTGGCCACGCAGGGGTTTGAAACCTACCACTTGCTGGGCCATTTCGTCGTCACCGAGGATCAGTGCGTACAGCGCACCGCTCTTGTCGGCCTTCTTGAATTGGCTTTTGAAGCTGCCAGCGCCGGCATTGACTTGCAGACGCAGGTTTGGAAGTTGATCGCGAACACGTTCAGCCAGAGCCAGACCAGCCAGCTCGGCTTCTTCACCGAAGGCACACAGATAGACATCAACCTGACGGGAGATTTCTTCCGGGATCTGCTCCAGGGTTTCCAGCATCAGCACCAGACGCTCGATGCCCATGGCGAAACCAACACCGGTGGTCGGCTTGCCGCCCATCTGCTCGACCAGCCCGTCGTAACGGCCGCCAGCGCAGACAGTGCCCTGGGCGCCGAGCTTGTCGGTGACCCATTCGAAAACGGTTTTGCTGTAGTAGTCGAGGCCACGCACCAGCTTCGGGTTGAGCACATATGGAATGCCGACAGCATCCAGACGCGCTTTCAAACCTTCGAAGTGCGTACGGGATTCGTCATCGAGGTAGTCGGCCATCTTCGGCGCATCGACCAGCACCGCTTGAGTGTCGGCATTTTTCGTGTCGAGCACGCGCAGCGGGTTGGTTTTCAGGCGACGCTGGCTGTCTTCATCGAGCTTGTCATGATGCGCCGAGAGGTACTCGACCAGCGCTTCACGATAACGCCCACGGGACTCGCTGGTGCCCAGACTGTTGAGTTCGAGTTTGACCGCATCACGAATACCCAGCTCGCCCCACAGGCGCCAGGTCATGATGATCAGCTCGGCGTCGATGTCCGGACCGTCGAGGTTGAATACCTCCAGGCCGATCTGGTGGAACTGGCGATAACGACCTTTCTGCGGACGCTCGTGGCGGAACATCGGGCCGATGTACCAGAGTTTCTGCACCTGGCCGCCGCCGGTGATGCCGTGCTCAAGCACTGCACGCACGCATGCAGCGGTGCCTTCCGGACGCAAGGTCAGAGAGTCGCCGTTGCGGTCTTCGAAGGTGTACATCTCTTTTTCGACGATATCGGTCACTTCACCGATCGAGCGCTTGAACAGCTCGGTGAACTCGACGATCGGCATGCGGATCTGCTTGTAACCGTAGTTATCCAGCAGACGCGCAACAGTGCCCTCGAAATAACGCCACAGCGGGGTCTGTTCGGGCAGGATGTCGTTCATGCCACGAATGGCTTGCAGAGACTTGCTCACTTTAAATCCTTAAATTCGTTCGGCGCTTCAGTCAGGCTCAGCCGCGCGCAATAACCGCAGCGTCAGCTTCGACCTTTTCGGCCGCTTTCTGGCGGATCAGCTTTTCCAGCTCGTCCACCAGATTGTCATTCGTCAGTTTCTGCGACGGCTTGCCGTCGATGTAAATCAGGTTTGGCGTGCCGCCGGTCAAGCCGATATGGGCTTCCTTGGCTTCGCCGGGGCCGTTGACCACACAACCGATCACCGCGACATCCAGCGGCACCAGCAGGTCTTCAAGACGCCCTTCCAGCTCGTTCATGGTTTTCACCACATCGAAGTTCTGCCGCGAGCAGCTCGGGCAGGCGATGAAGTTGATGCCACGGGAACGCAGATGCAAAGACTTGAGAATGTCGTAACCGACCTTCACTTCCTCGACCGGGTCGGCCGCCAGCGAGATGCGGATAGTATCGCCAATCCCCTCGGCGAGCAGCATACCTAGGCCCACGGCGGATTTCACTGTGCCCGAACGCAATCCACCGGCTTCGGTGATGCCCAGGTGCAGCGGTTGAACGATTTCTTTCGCCAGCAAGCGGTAGGCTTCGACGGCCATGAACACGTCGGAGGCTTTCACGCTGACCTTGAAGTCCTGGAAATTCAGGCGTTCGAGGTGTTCAACGTGACGCAAAGCAGATTCGACCAGCGCAGCCGGGGTCGGCTCGCCGTATTTCTTTTGCAGGTCTTTTTCCAGGGAACCGGCGTTGACGCCGATGCGGATCGGAATGCCGCGATCACGCGCTGCATCGACGACCGCGCGAACACGGTCTTCACGACCGATGTTGCCCGGGTTGATGCGCAGGCAGTCCACGCCCAACTCGGCTACGCGCAAGGCGATCTTGTAATCGAAGTGGATGTCGGCAACCAGCGGCACTTTGACCAGTTGCTTGATCTTGCCGAACGCCTCGGCGGCGTCCATGTCCGGCACCGAGACGCGGACGATGTCGACGCCAGCAGCTTCAAGACGGTTGATTTGCGCAACAGTGGCGGCGACGTCATTGGTGTCGCTGTTGGTCATGCTCTGCACCGCGATCGGCGCGTCGCCGCCCACCGGTACGTTGCCGACCCAGATCTTGCGCGAAACGCGACGTTTGATTGGAGATTCGCCGTGCATGACTTATTGACCCAACTTCAGGCGAGCAGTCTCGCCACTGGTGAACGGAGCGATATCGACCGGCTGGCCGTTGTAGCTGACCTGTGCAGCACGGGCAACGCCCAGACGCACGGCGAGCGGCGGCTTGCCGCTGACGGTCACATTATCGCCTTTATGCTTCAGACCACTGAACAGTACTTTGCCACGGCCATCGGTGACTTGCGCCCAGCAATCGGCGCTGAACTGCAGTTGTACCTGACCATCGCCGGCCACCGGAGCGGCCGCTTCTGCGGCTGGTGCCGGTGTAGCAGCAACGACTGGAGCGGTAACGGTTGGTGCTGGGGTAGCTGGAACGGTTGGCGCAGGAGTGGCCGGATTGGCGACAACCGGGGCTGGCGTATGAACCGGAGCGGTCGGCGTTACAGCCGGTGCAACCGGTGCCGCTGGAGCAGTTGCCGGGGCAGCAGCTTCTGCGCCAGTCGATTCAGCAGTGGTTTCAGACTGAGGCAATGCCAACGCAGTCGAGCTGTCGGACTGGTTCTCCTCGACAGCCTGGTCTTCCGGCTCGTCGATCGGGTGAATCTGGGTGGTGCCGTCAGCACCTTCGACTTCAACGTGCTCAGGCGCCAGAGACGTCAGGTCCTTGGTGCGCAGCGACGTCTGATCCTGCCACCAGACGAAACCGCCGCCGATGACCGCAATCAGCAACAGCAGGCTGACAATACGCAAAATAGTGTGGGAGACCCGTACAGGTTCTTCGATACGGCCAAGGGCGTGAACATTGCTGCCCTGGGAGTCGGTGCCGGTGGACTGGTCGAACTGCTGAACCAGGACGGTCTGGTCCATGCCGAGCAATTTGGCATAGGCGCGAATGTAACCGCGAGCGAAGGTATGCCCCGGCAACTTGTCGAAAGCGCCGGCTTCAAGATTGCTCAGGGAAGTCACAGTGAGGTTGAGCTTGAGGGCTACTTCGGCCAGCGACCAGCCATTGCTTTCGCGGGCCTGGCGCAGGGTCTCACCGGGGTTAACGCGATTCGCTGCTACAACTTCGGGATGCGCCGCTTTCATCATTGCTCCGACAGGTATTGCTGATATTCCGGCGTACCGGGATAGAGTCGTTTTAATTGCAGGCCATAACTGGCGGCCTTGTCGCGATCTTCAAACACTTTTGCCAGCCGAACGCCGAGCAATAGACTACGTGCATTTTGTTCGGTCAGCAGGCTGAAACGGTCGTAATAGTCACGCGCGGGCACATAATGCCTGTCTTCGAAGGACAACTCAGCCATTTCCAGCAATGCGCGTGGTTGTTGGCGGTTCAAACGCAGCGCTTTTTCCAGCTGCTGCTGCGCCAGATCACGCTGCCCGAGCTTCGCCGCCGTCATGCCGAGGTTTTCGAACACACGCGAGCGCTCAGGATACAGGGTATCGGCGGCGGCCTGTTCAAAACGCTCGTAGGCTTCTTTATAACGCTGTTGTTCGTAGAGAAAACTGCCGTAGTTGTTGAGGATGCGCGCATCGGCGGGACGGGAGGACAAAGCCTTGCGGAAGTGTTCGTCGGCCAGCTCAGGCTCCATTTCGGACTGAAACACCAGCCCGAGGGCCGCGTTGGCGTCAGGATCGGAACCGTCGATTTCCAGCGCCTTCTTCAGCGGCACCTTGGCCCGTTCGGTCATGCCTTGCTGCAAGTACCCCAGCCCCAACTGCACGTAGGCAGCCCGCGCTTCATCGCGGCCCTTGCTGGTCTTCATCGGGTTGTAGTCACCCGACAGGACACAACCAGCACACAGGCTGGCCAACAGCAACAGCAGCGCAAAGCGCAGGGACATAGAGATCCTCTCTTAGTTAGTATTCGCGGCGTTCTGTGCCAGATCGCTGTCGGCGCTCAACTCACGCACGGCGATGTAACGTTCGCTGCGACGGGTGCGATCCAGCACCTGCCCTACCAATTGACCACATGCAGCGTCGATGTCTTCACCACGGGTGGTGCGCACAGTGACGTTGAAACCGGCCTGATGCAACTGATCCTGGAAACGACGGATCGCGTTGTTGCTCGGCCGCTCGTACCCGGAATGCGGGAACGGGTTGAACGGAATCAGGTTGATCTTGCACGGGATATCTTTCAGCAGCGCGATCATTTCCACCGCGTGCTCGACCTTGTCGTTGATGTCCTTGAGCAAGGTGTACTCGATGGTCAGCACACGTTTCTCGCCCAGAGACGACATGTAGCGCTGGCACGACTCGAGCAGCATCTTAAGCGGATATTTCTTGTTGATCGGCACCAATTGGTTACGCAATGCGTCATTTGGTGCGTGCAGGGACAACGCCAGGGACACGTCGATGTGCTTGGCCAGCTCATCGATCATCGGCACCACACCCGACGTGGACAGGGTCACGCGGCGCTTGGAGATCCCGTAGCCGAGGTCATCCATCATCAGATGCATGGCGGCGACGACGTTGTCGAAGTTCAGCAATGGCTCACCCATGCCCATCATCACCACGTTGGTGATGGCACGGTCGACGGTTGCCGGGACACTGCCAAAAGATTTGTTGGCAATCCACACCTGGCCGATGACTTCGGCGGCGGTGAGGTTGCTATTGAAGCCTTGCTTGCCGGTGGAGCAGAAACTGCAATCCAGGGCACAGCCTGCCTGGGACGAAACGCACAGAGTGCCGCGTTTGCCCTGGGGAATGTATACGGTCTCGACGCAACTGCCGGACGCCACGCGCACCACCCACTTACGGGTGCCGTCGCTGGAGATGTCCTCGCTGACCACTTCCGGACCACGGACCTCAGCAATAGCCTTGAGCTTGTCGCGCAAGGCCTTGCTGACGTTCGTCATGGCGTCGAAATCATCGACGCCAAAGTGGTGAATCCATTTCATTACCTGACCGGCACGGAAACGCTTCTCCCCGATTGAGTCGAAGAATTTTTCCATTTCCTGTTGAGTCAGACCCAGCAGGTTGGTTTTTACAGTCGATGTAGTCATGGATTCACCTTCACTCTTAAGCCAATGCTTAGCGAGTGGTTACTTCAGTAGCTGCGAAGAAGTACGAGATTTCACGAGCAGCTGCGGCTTCGGAGTCCGAACCGTGAACAGCGTTGGCGTCGATGGAATCAGCGAAATCAGCGCGGATGGTGCCGGCAGCAGCTTCTTTAGGGTTGGTAGCGCCCATCAGCTCACGGTTCAGAGCGATAGCGTTTTCGCCTTCCAGAACCTGAACAACAACAGGACCGGAGATCATGAAAGCAACCAGGTCGCCGAAGAAACCACGAGCGCTGTGCTCAGCGTAGAAGCCTTCAGCTTCAGCTTTGGACAGTTGCTTCAGTTTCGAAGCTACAACGCGCAGGCCGGCTTTTTCGAAACGAGTGGTGATTTCGCCGATGACGTTTTTTGCAACAGCGTCAGGCTTGATGATGGAGAAAGTGCGTTGAACAGCCATGGTGTAACTCCAGAAACGGTAATTTGCGAAAAATTAAACCCGCGAATTATACGCGGGTTCTTGGGTATTGCCTAACCTGCGAGACGATCAGTCCAATTCTTTGGCCCAGAGCGTCTGAACCGCTTCCAACACCTTCTCGCCGACACGGCCAGAGGTGTTGTCGAAATCCGGCAGCTCTTTGATCCATTGCTGCAGATCGACGAAATTGACAGAAAACGGATCTACACCCGGCTTGGCTTCAGCCAATTCTTCTGCAATACGTTGAACATCATTCCAACCGTAGCTCATGACAGTCTTACCAGTCAGTGCGGCGCTTCGGCCGCATGGTTAAGCGAATATTTCGGAATTTCGACGGTGATGTCTTCTTCACCAACGATAGCCTGGCAAGCCAGACGCGATTGCGCTTCCAGACCCCAGGCACGATCGAGGAAATCTTCTTCCAGCTCGTCGGCCTCTTCCATCGAGTCGAAACCCTCGCGGATGATGCAGTGGCAGGTGGTGCAAGCGCAGACACCGCCGCAAGCGCTTTCCATCTCGATGTGGTGTTCGTGGGCCAGTTCGAGAATCGATGTGCCGGGCGCAGCCTCTACAACCATGCCTTCAGGGCAGAACTTCTCGTGGGGCAGAAAAATGACCTGCGGCATCAGATATCCTCGATTTCATTCAGATTGCGCCCCGACAGAGCAGCTTTCACCGTCAGATCCATGCGGCGGGCAGCAAAAGCATCGGTCACTTGCGACAGACGCTTGGTCTGCTGCTCGATGGCATAACCATCGGTACCTTTCATCAGTTCGGCCAATTCCTGCAGCTGCAAGTCGATAACCATGCGCTCTTCGGCGTCGAGCAAACGCTCGCCATCCGCCTCCAGAGCGCCCTGCACCGCTTCGATCAGACGCTGGGCATCGACCTGCTGCTCACGCAGAACGCGGGCGACCTTGTCGTCATTGGCGTGCTGGAACGAATCCTTGAGCATTTTGGCGATTTCGCCGTCGGTCAGACCGTAGGACGGTTTGACCTGAATGCTTGCCTCAACGCCTGAACCCAGTTCACGGGCGGAAACGCTGAGCAGACCGTCGGCATCGACCTGGAAGGTCACGCGAATCTTCGCTGCACCGGCGACCATCGCCGGGATACCGCGCAATTCGAAGCGCGCCAGCGAGCGGCAGTCGCTGATCAGCTCGCGCTCACCCTGCAGGACGTGGATCGCCATGGCCGACTGGCCGTCTTTATAAGTCGTAAAATCTTGTGCGCGAGCGACGGGAATGGTGGTGTTACGTGGAATCACCTTTTCCATCAGACCGCCCATGGTTTCCAGCCCCAGGGACAGCGGAATCACGTCGAGCAGCAGCAGTTCACCGCCATCGCGCTTGTTGCCAGCCAAGGTATCGGCCTGGATCGCGGCACCGATGGCCACCACTTGATCCGGATCGATTTCGGTCAAAGGCTGACGACCGAAGGCTTCGGCAACGGCTTCGCGAACACGCGGCACGCGAGTCGAACCACCGACCATGACCACGGCGTGCACGTCTTCCAGCTCGATGCCGGAGTCGCGAACGGCGCGGCGGCAGGCTTTCAGACTGCGCGCGACCATTGGCTCGATCAGCGCATCGAAGGCTTCGCGGGTCAGCGGTGCTTTCCAGTCGCCATAGGCCACTTCAACGCTGGACGCATCGGTCAGGGCTTCTTTGGCCGCGCAAGCGGTTTGCAGCAGATTGCGTTGTGCGCCCGGATCGAGATCGGCGGACAAGCCCGCGCTCTCGATGATCCAGCCGGCAATCGCGTGATCGAAGTCATCGCCGCCCAGCGCGCTGTCGCCGCCAGTGGCCAGCACTTCAAAAACACCGCCAGTCAGACGCAGAATGGAAATATCGAAGGTGCCGCCGCCCAGGTCATAAATAGCGACCAGGCCTTCAGCGTGTTGATCCAGACCGTACGCCACAGCGGCAGCGGTCGGCTCATTGAGCAGACGCAGCACGTTCAGACCGGCGAGTTTCGCCGCATCCTTGGTGGCTTGGCGCTGAGCATCGTCGAAGTAAGCAGGAACGGTGATCACCGCACCCACCAGCTCGCCACCCAAGGTTGCTTCAGCGCGCTGACGCAGGACCTTGAGGATATCGGCGGAGACTTCGACCGGGCTTTTCGGGCCTTGCACGGTGTCGATGAACGGCATGTGCGATTCGCCACCGACAAAGCGGTATGGCAGTTGCTCGCCCAATTGCTTGACGTCGGACAGACCACGACCCATCAAGCGCTTGACCGACAGCACGGTGTTCAAAGGATCGGAAGCGGCGGCCAGCTTGGCTGACTCGCCAACTTCGACGCGATCGGCGTGGTAACGCACAGCGGACGGCAGGATGACCTGCCCGTTTGCGTCAGCCAACGGCTCGGAAAGACCACTGCGCAACGCAGCGACCAGCGAATTGGTAGTGCCCAAGTCGATCCCCACAGCCAGACGACGCTGGTGCGGTTGAGGACTTTGGCCGGGTTCGGCGATCTGCAGTAGGGCCATCGTGATCAGGACTTATCTGTATATCAGGCGTGCGACCGGAGCGGCACTGGGTTAATCGTCGAGGCGCTCTTCTAACTGGCGCACTTCGTAGGTGAGCTTGTCGAGGAACTGCATGCGCCGCATCAGGCGCTCGGCCTGCTCACGTTGCGCTGCATCATCCCAACAGGCTGCGAAGCTTTCATTGAGTTCTTCCTGAGCCACTTTCAGGCGCCGCTTGAACACTGCGACGCCGTCGAGATCGGCACTGTCCTGGAGGTCTTCGAGCTCTTCGCGCCATTGCATCTGCTGCAGAAGAAACTCGGGGTCGTGGACCGTGACTTCCATCGGCACTTCATGCCCGCTGATGGTCAGCAGGTAGCGTGCGCGCTGGGCCGGACTCTTGAGCGTCTGATAGGCGTCGTTGAGCCGCGCAGACTGCTCGAGTGCCGACCGCTGCTCACGCTCGGAAGCGTCGGCAAAGCGGTCAGGATGAACGCCGCGCGCCAACTCACGATAGCGCGTGGCCAACTGCTCGAGATCCAGACGGAAACCCGGTTGCAGCTCGAATAAAGCGAAATGACAAGGAATACCCACGACAAGCCTCAGATGTTGAAGCTTTCGCCGCAGCCACATTCACCGCGTACGTTGGGGTTGTTGAACTTGAAGCCTTCGTTCAACCCTTCCTTGACGAAATCGAGCTCGGTGCCGTCCAGGTAAGCCAGGCTTTTCGGGTCGATGATCACTTTTTCGCCGTGACTCTCGAACACCTGATCCTCTGCAACCACCTCGTCGACAAACTCCAGCACGTAGGCAAGGCCGGAACAGCCTGTGGTGCGAACACCCAGACGAATCCCTTCACCTTTGCCGCGCCCGTCGAGGGAGCGCCGCACGTGTCGAGCAGCCGCTTCTGTCATGCTGATAGCCATCGGTGACTCCTTACTCGTCGCCAAATCCAGAAAGTCAGATCAAGCCTTTCTTCTGCTTGTAATCGCGAACAGCCGCTTTGATAGCGTCTTCAGCCAGTACCGAGCAGTGAATCTTCACTGGCGGCAGGGCCAGTTCTTCGGCCAGCTGAGTGTTCTTGATGGTTTCTGCTTCGTCCAGGGTCTTGCCCTTCATCCACTCGGTGGCGAGGGAGCTGGAAGCGATAGCCGAACCGCAGCCGTAGGTCTTGAACTTGGCATCTTCGATGATGCCGGCGTCGTTGACCTTGATTTGCAGACGCATCACGTCGCCGCACGCCGGAGCGCCGACCATGCCGGTGCCGACATCAGGATCTTCCGCGTTCATCTTGCCGACGTTGCGCGGGTTTTCGTAGTGGTCGATGACCTTTTCGCTGTAAGCCATGATTCTCAATCCTCACTCATCAGGGCCGCTCTTGAGACCCTGCAACTGCGCTGCGTAAACTGCCGCGTCGCTACAGGATCTGTATCTGGCGGCTTCTATATTTAGTGTGCCGCCCACTCGATTTTCGAGATATCGACGCCGTCTTTGTACATGTCCCACAGCGGCGACAGAGCGCGCAGCTTGGTAACGGCCTCGCAGACTTTCTGCGCGGCGTAGTCGATTTCTTCTTCGGTGGTGAAACGGCCGAAGGTGAAGCGGATCGAGCTGTGTGCCAGTTCGTCGTTGCGGCCCAAGGCGCGCAGTACGTACGAAGGCTCCAGCGACGCCGAGGTGCACGCCGAACCGGACGATACCGCCAGATCCTTGAGCGCCATGATCAGCGACTCGCCTTCAACGTAGTTGAAGCTCAGGTTCAGGTTGTGCGGAACGCGGGCGGTCAGGCTGCCGTTGACGTACAGCTCTTCCAGATGCTCGACCTGCTTGTAGAAACGGTCGCTTAAGGCTTTGATACGGACGTTTTCGGCCGCCATGTCTTCTTTGGCTACGCGGAACGCTTCACCCATGCCGACGATCTGGTGGGTCGCCAGGGTGCCGGAACGCATGCCACGCTCGTGACCGCCGCCGTGCATGGTCGCTTCGATGCGCACACGCGGCTTGCGGCTGACGTACAGCGCGCCGAT
The DNA here is from genome assembly GCF_949767675.1 of Pseudomonas sp. IT-P395. Taxonomy (NCBI): domain Bacteria; kingdom Pseudomonadati; phylum Pseudomonadota; class Gammaproteobacteria; order Pseudomonadales; family Pseudomonadaceae; genus Pseudomonas; species Pseudomonas sp. IT-P395. Next base: position 86,724 of record NZ_CATKPW010000060.1, on the reverse strand, counting down.
GCCTTTAGGGCCGTAGGTTTTGTGGGCAGAGAACGACATCATGTCGACCTTCAGCTTCTGCAGGTCGATCTCGACCTTGCCAGTGGACTGAGCGGCGTCGACGTGGAACAGAACGCCCTTGGCGCGGAGCATTTCGCCGATCGCTGCGATGTCGTTGACGGTGCCGATTTCGTTGTTCACGTGCATCACGGAGACCAGAATGGTGTCTTCGCGCAGTGCAGCTTCAATCATGGACGGAGTGATGAGACCGTCTTCGGTCGGCTCGAGGTAGGTGACCTCGAAACCTTCACGCTCCAGTTGGCGCATGGTGTCGAGGACAGCCTTGTGCTCGATCTTGGAGGTGATCAGGTGCTTGCCCTTGGAACCGTAGAAATGCGCCGCACCCTTGATTGCCAGGTTGTCGGATTCGGTGGCACCGGAAGTCCAGACGATTTCGCGCGGGTCGGCGTTGACCAGATCAGCCACCTGACGACGCGCATTTTCCACCGATTCTTCAGCCTTCCAGCCGAACACGTGGGAACGGGACGCCGGGTTACCGAAGTTTCCGTCGACCAGCAGGCATTCACTCATCTTTTGCGCAACACGCGGATCAACCGGGGTGGTCGCAGAGTAATCAAGGTAAATCGGCAATTTCATGGACTATCTCCTAAATCAGGGCTGGCGTGCCGCTAGCTCTTTGGCTGTCATTCGACGGCGGACGCTTCAATCTTGTCCAGGCGTGGCGCCTTGCTGTTGCAACGGCGCTGGTCCTGACGCTGGGCTACTTCTTGCACCTCACGGCGAGTCACAAGATCAGCCAAGCTGATACCACTTAGAAATTCGTGAATCTGCAGGCTCAAATCGCACCACAGATGATGGGTCAGGCACGTGTCGCCGGAATGGCAATCGCCTTGGCCCTGGCATTTGGTGGCATCGACCGATTCGTTTACTGCATCGATCACCTGGGCGACCTGGATGCCCTGCATGTCGCGGGACAACTGGTAGCCGCCACCCGGGCCGCGAACGCTGGAAACCAGATTGCTGCGGCGCAGCTTGGCGAACAGCTGTTCGAGGTAGGACAGGGAGATGCCTTGGCGCTCGGAGATATCGGCCAGGGACACGGGCCCGTGCTGCGCGTGCAACGCCAGGTCAAGCATGGCGGTCACGGCGTATCGGCCTTTTGTAGTCAGTCGCATGGACAGTTACCACGGAGTTCAGAATGGGGCGAGTATGCAATTCCCGAGTATTTAAGTCAACTTTAAGACCTAGTACTTTAGTCAGGATTACCCGCAAAAGAGCGCGCGAATGATAGCAGGCTCTGCGGCCTAATGGCACACCGGTTGACGGATGCCTGTGTAGGAGCTGCCGAAGGCTGCGATCTTTTGATCTTATGAAAGGCAAGATCAGAAGATCGCAGCCTTCGGCAGCTCCTACAGGGGGCGTTAGCTGGCCTTGGACTCGTCTTTGCCTTTGACGCAGGCGAAGTCTTCTTCACGCAGCTCAGGCAGATCTTTCGCACAGTAATTGCTGCCCAGATCCTTCAGCGCGCCGCACATCCCTTCCAGCCGTCCGTCCACCGCTTGCAGGTGATCGAGCAACTGACCGATGGCGCGCGCCACCGGGTCAGGCATGTCTTCGCTGACGCCGTAGGCATCGAAACCGATCTTCTCGGCCATGGCCTTGCGCTTGGCATCCTGCTCTTCGTCGGACTTGACGATGATGCGTCCAGGAATACCGACAACAGTGGCGCCCGGCGGTACTTCCTTGGTCACCACGGCATTGGAACCAACCTTGGCACCGGCGCCGACGGTGAACGGACCAAGCACCTTGGCGCCCGCACCGACAACCACACCATCACCCAACGTCGGGTGGCGTTTGCCTTTGTTCCAGCTTGTGCCACCCAGGGTCACGCCCTGATAAATGGTCACGTCATCGCCAATCTCGGCGGTTTCACCAATAACGATGCCCATGCCATGGTCGATAAAGAAGCGACGACCGACTTTGGCCCCCGGATGAATCTCGATCCCGGTCAGCCAGCGGCCGAAGTTCGACACCAGCCGCGCCAGCCATTTCAGTTCGTTGCGCCACAGCATGCCGGCCAATCGATGAATCCAGATCGCATGCATGCCGGGGTAGCAGGTCAGGACTTCAAAAGCGTTACGCGCCGCCGGGTCTCGATGGAATACGCTCTGGATATCTTCACGCAAACGCTCAAACATCATTTAGTCCTTCCGCTTAAGAAGCTCGCCACGGGCCGCCTTCTGGGTTTCCGTGAGGATGCCACGCAAAATATTCATTTCCGCCCGACTCACCGAGCTGCGTCCGTACAACCGGCGCAGGCGCGCCATCAAGTGCCGTGGTTTTTCCGGATCGAGAAATTCGATGGCGACCAGCGTCTGCTCCAGATGCTCATAGAATCGCTCCAGCTCATCCATGGTCGCCAGCTCGGCACTTTTCACCGAAGCCACTTCTTCTTTCTCGATCTTGCTCGGCTGACCTTGGGCGGCCAGCCAAGCCATGCGCACTTCGTAGCTCAACACCTGCACCGCCGCGCCAAGGTTCAGCGAACTGAACTCAGGGTCGGAGGGGATGTGCACGTGAAAGTGACATCGCTGCAGCTCCTCATTGGTCAGGCCGGAATCTTCGCGACCGAACACCAGGGCGATTTCAGCGCCCTGCCCGGCTTCCTCGACCACTTTGGTGCCGCACTCGCGCGGATCCAGCAGCGGCCAAGGAATACGCCGGTCACGGGCGCTGGTGCCGAGCACCAGATTGCAGCCGACCAAGGCGTCTTCCAAAGTGGCGACGACTTGCGCATTTTCAAGGATGTCACCGGCACCGGAAGCACGAGCGTCGGCTTCGTGGTGCGGGAAGACCCGCGGTTCGACCAGCACCAGTCGCGACAGACCCATGTTTTTCATGGCGCGCGCGGCCCCGCCGATGTTGCCGGGGTGGCTGGTATTGACCAGGACGACACGAATGTTCTGCAGCAAGGGAGGCGCTCTCGGACACAGGAAAGGGGTGCAAATCTTACAGAACAGCCTACCGTTAAGCTATGAAAGCGAACAGCGTCCTTCACCTGAAGAAAAGTTCTGATAGAATGCGCGGCTTTCTTTAACAACCTTAGGTGACACATCCATGCAGCCCATGCTGAATATCGCGCTGCGCGCCGCCCGCAGCGCCAGTGAACTGATCTTCCGCTCCATCGAGCGCCTGGATACCATCAAGGTCGACGAAAAAGACGCCAAGGATTATGTATCCGAGGTCGATCGCGCCGCTGAACAGAAAATCATCGACGCCCTGCGCAAGGCTTACCCGAATCACTCGATCCAAGGTGAAGAGACCGGCCTGCACGCCGGTACCGGCATCGAAGGCGAAGAGTACCTGTGGATCATCGATCCACTGGACGGCACCACTAACTTCCTGCGCGGCATTCCGCACTTCGCTGTCAGCATTGCCTGCAAATACCGCGGTCGCCTGGAACACGCAGTGGTTCTGGACCCGGTTCGTCAGGAAGAATTCACCGCCAGCCGTGGTCGCGGCGCTCAACTGAACGGTCGTCGCCTGCGCGTCAGCGGTCGCACCAGCCTCGACGGCGCCCTGCTGGGTACCGGTTTCCCGTTCCGTGACGATCAGATGGACAACCTCGACAACTACCTGGGCATGTTCCGCGCCCTGGTTGGCCAGACTGCCGGCATCCGCCGCGCCGGTTCGGCCAGCCTGGACCTGGCGTATGTTGCTGCCGGTCGTTTCGACGCGTTCTGGGAATCGGGTCTGTCCGAGTGGGACATGGCTGCAGGCGCCCTGCTGATTCAAGAAGCTGGCGGCCTGGTGAGCGACTTCACCGGCGGTCACGACTTCCTTGAAAAAGGCCATATCGTTGCCGGCAACACCAAATGCTTCAAGGCAGTCCTGACGGCGATCCAGCCGCACCTGCCGGCTTCGCTGAAGCGCTAAGCTTCACGCGAAACGAAAAAAGCACCCGTCGGGGTGCTTTTTTTATGCCTGGAATTCGTCACCTGCCACACCACGGGACCAATGCAGGAGTGAGCCTGCTCGCGATAGCGGTGTATCAGCCACCACCTGCATTGAATGATGAATAGCTATCGCGAGCAGGCTCACTCCTACAGGGGATTTGTTGTGCAGCCTAAATGGCGGGCACAAAAAAGCACCCCGCAGGGTGCTTCTTGTTAAAACAGTCGCTCTTTACTGAGCCGGCTCATTCTGCGACAGAATCAGCTTGCCTTCCTTGTCGACCGGAATCTGGTTGCCCGGATCGCGATCCATCCGCACTTTGCCTTCCTTGCCATCGAGCGAGTAACGCACGTCGTAACCGACGACTTTGTCGCTGATGTCATTGACTGTGTTGCAGCGGGTTTGCGTGGTGGTGTAGGTGTCACGCTCCTGCATGCCTTCCTGCACCTTGTTACCCGCATAACCGCCACCGACCGCACCGGCTACCGTGGCAATTTTCTTGCCGGTGCCGCCGCCAATCTGATTACCCAGCAAACCACCTGCCAGCGCACCGACGACGGTACCGGCAATCTGGTGTTGATCTTTTACCGGTGCCTGACGAGTCACTGTCACGTCCTTGCACACTTCACGTGGAGTCTTGATCTGTGTTTTAACCGGTTCAACGGCCAATACTTGCGCATACTCAGGGCCGCTTTTAACCAGGCTGTAGGTGGCAACAGCACCCCCGGCAGTCACACCGACAGCACCCAATACCGCACCAACCAGCAACGACTTGTTCACATGAACCTCCTGACCATCACATGCGGGACGCGCCCGCGCTTCTCCCAGCCTTGGAGCATAAAAAAAGGCGCGAGTTCAACTCGCGCCTTTCTTGGGCTGACAGCCGGGAAAACGATGGCCGTTATGGACGGTCGTCGACTTCCTTCTCGGTGTTGGCCGGAGGAATCAGATCCTCGGTGGTCAGGTTCAGCCAGATCAGCACCACGTTAGCGATGTAGATCGACGAGTAGGTACCCGCCAGAACACCGATAAACAGCGCGATCGAGAAGCCGAACAGGTTGTCACCGCCGAAGAACAGCAGTGCCGCAATCGCCAGCAAGGTGGAGATCGACGTCGCCATGGTCCGCAGCAGGGTTTGCGTGGTCGAGATATTGATGTTCTCGATCAGCGTTGCCTTGCGCAGGACACGGAAGTTCTCACGAACCCGGTCGAATACCACGATGGTGTCGTTCAGCGAGTAGCCGATGATCGCCAGCACCGCCGCCAGTACAGTCAGATCGAAAGTGATCTGGAAGTACGACAGGATACCAATGGTGACGATCACGTCGTGAATCAGCGAAACGATGGCGCCGACCGCGAACTTCCACTGAAAGCGGAAAGCCAGATAGATCAGGATGCCGCCAAGCGCCAGCAGCATGCCGAGGCCGCCCTGATCGCGCAGCTCTTCACCGACCTGCGGGCCGACGAACTCGACACGCTTGACCGTCGCCGGGTTGTCACCGCCAAGCTTCTGCAGCGCTTGCGCGACCTGATGACCCAGCTGCGGGTCTTCACCCGGCATGCGCACCAGCAGATCGGTGGTTGCACCGAAGCTTTGCACGATGGCTTCGTGGTAACCCGAAGTCACCAGCTCCTCACGCACCTTGGTGACATCGGCCGGACGCTCGTAGGTCAGCTCGATGAGCGTACCGCCGGTGAAGTCCAGACCCCAGTTCATACCCTTGGTCACGACACTGAACATAGCCAGCAACGTGAGAAACACTGTGACGCCGAACGCGAAGTTGCGAACGCCCATGAAGTTGATTGTACGTAACATGGCAGCCCCTTAAATCCACAACTTCTTGAAGTCACGTCCGCCGAAGATCAGGTTGACCATTGCGCGGGTCACCATGATGGCCGTGAACATCGAGGTAAAGATCCCGAGGGACATGGTCACTGCGAAACCTTTGACCGGGCCGGTGCCCATGGCAAAGAGAATCCCGCCGACCAACAACGTGGTCAGGTTGGCGTCGAGAATCGCGGTGAATGCCCGGCCGAAGCCTTCGTTGATTGCACGCTGCACGGTCATGCCGGCGGCGATCTCTTCACGAATCCGCGAGAAGATCAGCACGTTGGCGTCGACCGCCATACCCATGGTCAGCACGATACCGGCGATACCCGGCAGGGTCAGCGTTGCACCCAGCAGCGACATCAAGGCCAGCAGCAGCACCATGTTCACCGCCAGTGCGACAGTGGCGATGATGCCGAAGAAGCGGTAGATGGCGATGATGAACAGCGACACGAACAGCATGCCCCACAGCGACGCATCGATACCTTTGGTGATGTTGTCAGCACCCAGGCTCGGGCCGATGGTGCGCTCTTCAGCGAAGTACATCGGTGCGGCCAGACCACCGGCACGCAGCAGCAGCGCCAGTTCAGACGATTCGCCCTGACCGTTCAGGCCAGTGATGCGGAACTGAGCACCTAGCGGCGACTGGATGGTCGCCAGGCTGATGATCTTCTTCTCTTCTTTGAACGTTTGCACCGCAACGTCTTTCTCGACGCCATCGACCACTTGCTTGGTGTAAGTGGTGATCGGGCGCTGTTCGATGAAGATCACCGCCATGCTGCGACCAACGTTCGAACGAGTAGCGCGGCTCATCAGCTCACCACCGTGACCATCCAGACGGATGTTCACTTCAGGCGTGCCGTGCTCGCCGAAGCCGGCCTTGGCGTCGGTGACCTGGTCACCGGTGATGATCAGACCACGTTCGATCTGTGCTGGCGGACGATTGCCCTCACGGAACTCGAAGGTTTCGGAGGTGGCTTTCGAAGCACCCGGCTCAGCAGCCAGACGGAACTCAAGGTTGGCCGTCTTGCCGAGAATACGCTTGGCTTCGGCAGTGTCCTGCACGCCCGGCAGCTCAACCACGATGCGGTTGGCGCCCTGACGCTGAACGATCGGTTCGGCAACACCCAGCTCGTTGACGCGGTTACGTACCGTGGTCAAGTTCTGCTTGATGGAGTATTCACGGATTTCCGCCAGCTTGGCCGGGGTCATCGCCAGACGCAGCACCGGTTGACCGTTGAGGTCGGCCGGAACAATGTCGAAATCGTTGAAGTTCTTGCGGATCAGTGCACGGGCCTGTTCGCGGGAGTCTTCATCACTGAAGCCCAACTGAATGGCACCGCCCAGTTGCGGCAGACTGCGATAGCGCAGCTTCTCTTTACGCAGCAGGCTCTTGACGTCGCCTTCGTAAACTTTCAGGCGTGCATCGAGGGCTTTGTCCATGTCCACTTCCAGCAGGAAGTGCACACCACCGGACAAGTCCAGACCCAGCTTCATCGGGTGCGCGCCCAGGTTGCGCAGCCATTGCGGGGTGGTCTGTGCCAGGTTCAGCGCGACAACGTAGTCGTCACCCAATGCCTTGCGCACAACGTCTTTGGCCGGCAGCTGATCTTCAGCCTTGCTCAGACGGATCAGACCGCCCTTGCCGTTGGCGGCCAGCGTGGCTGCCTTGACGTTGATCCCGGACTCCTTGAGCGCAGTGCTCACACGATCCAGATCAGCCTGATTGACTTGCAGCGCAGTGCTTGCACCGCTGACCTGAATGGCCGGGTCATCGGGGTATAGATTCGGAGCGGAATAAATCAGACCGATCGCCAGCACCGCCAGGATCAGAATGTATTTCCACAGAGGATATTTGTTCAGCATCACGCCGCCCGTTATGAACGCGGGGCGCCTTGCGCGCCCCGTCGATTGAGTAGAAGTTGTTGCTTCAGATCGCTTTCAGCGTGCCTTTTGGCAGCGTGGCGGCGATGGCGCCTTTCTGGAACTTCATTTCCACGGTGTCGGAAACTTCCAGAACCACGAAGTCATCGGCCACTTTGGTGATCTTGCCAGCGATGCCGCCGGTGGTGACCACTTCGTCGCCCTTCTGCAGGCTGCTCAGCAGGTTCTTCTGCTCTTTGGCGCGCTTGGCCTGTGGACGCCAGATCATCAGGTAGAAGATGACCAGGAAGCCGACCAGGAAAATCCACTCGAAACCGCCGCCCATTGGGCCGGCAGCAGCCGGTGCAGCCGCGTCAGCCATGGCGTTAGAGATAAAAAAGCTCATTTAGCACTCCAGTTGCAAATGTTGAATCTTGGGGTCAGAAAACTCAGTCCAAAGGCGGAACGGGGAGCCCGCGTTTGGCGTAGAAGGCATCGACAAAGGCGGCCAATGTACCCTGTTGAATAGCCTCGCGCAAACCAGCCATCAGCACCTGATAATGGCGCAAGTTATGGATGGTATTGAGCATGCTTCCCAGCATTTCGCCGCACTTGTCCAGGTGATGCAGATAAGCGCGGGAGAAGTTCTGGCAGGTATAGCAATCGCAGGTCGGATCCAGCGGCGATTCATCATGGCGATGGAACGCGTTACGGATCTTCAGCACGCCTGTATCAATGAACAGATGCCCATTGCGGGCATTACGGGTTGGCATCACGCAATCGAACATGTCCACACCGCGGCGCACACCCTCAACCAGATCTTCCGGTTTGCCAACGCCCATAAGGTAACGAGGTTTGTCAGCCGGCATCATGCCCGGCAGATAATCCAGTACTTTGATCATCTCGTGCTTCGGCTCGCCCACCGACAGACCGCCAATGGCCAGGCCATCGAAACCGATCTTGTCGAGGCCTTCGAGCGAGCGCATGCGCAGATCCTGGTGCATGCCACCCTGAACGATGCCGAACAATGCGGCGGTGTTGTCACCGTGAGCATTTTTCGAACGCTGAGCCCAGCGCAGCGACAGTTCCATCGATACGCGCGCGACGTCTTCGTCGGCCGGGTACGGCGTGCATTCGTCGAAAATCATCACGATGTCGGAGCCGAGGTCGCGCTGCACCTGCATCGATTCTTCCGGGCCCATGAACACTTTGGCACCGTCGACCGGAGAGGCGAAGGTCACGCCCTCCTCCTTGATCTTGCGCATCGCGCCGAGGCTGAAGACCTGGAAACCACCGGAGTCGGTGAGGATCGGGCCTTTCCACTGCATGAAATCGTGCAGGTCGCCGTGTTCCTTGATCACCTGGGTGCCAGGGCGCAGCCACAGGTGGAAGGTGTTGCCGAGAATGATTTCTGCGCCGGTGGCAACGATGTCACGCGGCAACATGCCCTTGACCGTGCCGTAAGTGCCCACCGGCATGAACGCCGGGGTCTCGACGGTGCCACGCGGGAAGGTCAGACGACCACGTCGGGCCTTGCCATCGGTGGCCAGAAGTTCAAAGGACATGCGACATTCGCGACTCATTCTGTTTCCTCTGGGCCGGTTTCTTTAGGGGCAGTAGGTGCGGGATTACGGGTGATGAACATCGCATCACCGTAGCTGAAAAAGCGGTAACCGTTGTCGACGGCAGCCTTGTAGGCAGCCATGGTCTCGGGATAACCGGCAAATGCCGAAACCAGCATCAGCAGCGTCGATTCCGGCAAATGGAAATTCGTCACCAGGGCATCGACCACATGGAACGGTCGGCCCGGGAAGATAAAGATATCGGTATCGCCACTGAACGGCTTGAGCACGCCATCGCGCGCGGCGCTTTCCAGCGAGCGCACGCTGGTGGTGCCGACGGCAATCACGCGACCACCACGCGCACGGCACGCCGCGACCGCATCGACCACATCCTGGCCGACTTCCAGCCACTCGGTGTGCATGTGGTGATCTTCAAGCTTCTCGACGCGCACCGGCTGGAACGTCCCCGCGCCCACGTGCAGCGTAACGAACGTGGTCTCGACGCCCTTGGCGGCAATCGCCTCCATCAGCGACTGATCGAAATGCAGCCCCGCCGTCGGTGCCGCCACCGCACCGAGTTTCTCGGCGTACACGGTCTGATAACGCTCGCGATCCGAGCCTTCGTCCGGGCGGTCTATATAAGGAGGCAACGGCATGTGCCCGACGCGATCGAGCAGCGGCAACACTTCTTCAGCGAAGCCGAGTTCGAACAACGCATCGTGACGCGCAAGCATTTCTGCCTCGCCACCACCGTCGATAAGGATCTTCGAACCCGGCTTCGGCGACTTGCTGGAACGCACATGGGCCAGCACGCGGTGCGTATCGAGCACCCGCTCAACGAGGATTTCCAGCTTGCCGCCGGACGCTTTCTGCCCGAACAGCCGCGCCGGAATCACCCGGGTATTGTTGAACACCATCAAATCGCCCGGGCGCAAATGCTCAAGCAAATCAGTGAATTGACGGTGTGCGAGGGCGCCGCTCGGCCCGTCAAGGGTCAGCAGGCGACTACCGCGACGCTCGGCCAAAGGGTGGCGGGCGATCAGCGAATCAGGGAGCTCGAAAGTAAAGTCAGCAACGCGCATGATGGGGTTCGTCTAGCAGGGCCGGAAAGTCTAGCGGAAATATCGAAAATTCTCTATGTACCTGATTGACCGACGGTAATCTCATCTCTATACTTCGCCGCCATTGAGCCCTGATGGCGGAATTGGTAGACGCGGCGGATTCAAAATCCGTTTTCGAAAGGAGTGGGAGTTCGAGTCTCCCTCGGGGCACCAAAATTAAGAAAGGTCTTGCTTAGCAAGGCCTTTTTTTTCGTCTGCCGGAAAGTGCCGCTGGCCGTCCCGCGAGATCCCACAAAGGTCACCCCATGGAAACGTCACTGGAAACAGTCGCCCTTTTCTCCCTCAAACTCGCTTACGAGGAAGAAGGCCTTAGCCCGATTTTGCGGGACGACATGGTCATGGGTGATTACCAGAAAGACATTTTCGAACTATTGGTGCGGCGTGGGGATGTCGAGACCATTCAGTTCAAGATGAACGAATGCCTAAGCTTGGCGATGGACGCCTTGGGCGGTGTCGAGAAACCGCTGGGGCGGGAGTTGCAGAAGTTGTCAGCCGAGTTCAGCGAGGCGCGTTCGCTGGAGCAGCTGGATCAGCCGCTCCTCGCGCTCAAGGGCTATTTGAAAGACATCTTGTAATGGGCTGAGGCGTTACAGCAGATGCTTCGAGATGTACTTGGAGATCTCCACCATCGACGTCTTCCCGGTGAATTCGAACTTCACCTTCCCCAGTGACGAAAAGTAAATCTCCAGCTCCGAATCCAGATCGAAGGTGCCAGAGGTTTCCACGGAGTAGGCGACGATGTTCTTGTACGGCAAGGAAGTGAAATCCTTCTTGCTGCCGGTAATGCCCTGAACGTTGACGGCGATGATGCGTTTGTTGGTAAACACCACGCCGTCACGCATGGCCTTGTAAGAGTCGATCACTTCTTCACCGTCCAGCAACAGCGCGGTTACGCGTTCGGCGTACTCATCGTTCTGCTTGAGTTTGAAGAAGCCTTTGTTGTTGAAGTCGATCATCTGTCCATCCTCATCTTCAAGAAAACATCCCGGTATTTCTTAGTTTCAACGACGGGCTTTCAGCACGCGGATATCGGTTGGGAACCCGTCGGCGCCGACAAGTTTTTTCCAGCCCAGATACTGAAACTCGCCCCTCTCATCAATGTAATCGCCCTTATCCACTGATCGGCCGCCAACCACAGCGACACGTTTAACTTCGCCACAGCCGCCGTCCGAAGGCCCGACGGTATAGATCACATACGGCTTCACATATTGCGTGGCGCGGAAGTATTGGCCGCAGATTTCGTCGACGGTGATCAACATGGTTTTCAGGCGTGCTTCGCCGTCGGTGTCTTCGTGCAGTTTCAGGAAAGATATATCACCGACGTCGCTGTAGCCGAGGGCGCGGGCGCGTTGGTAGGCGGGGGAATTCTGGTGGGCGATGCGGCCTTCCTCCGCAGCACCTTGCATTTTTGCGGCGAACTCGGCTTTGCCTTGGGCAATGATTGATTCAGCCTGGCCCGCGAAGTTTTCGCATTCGGCGAATTCTCGCGAGCCCAAGTGATTGGGCGTCAGGTTGGAGCGGTGTTCATTCATGGTCTGCAGGTTGCTTTCCAGCGCGAACATCACGTCGTAGGCGGTGGTGCGGCCGCTTTGCACGTCGGCCATTTTCTCCAGCACGCGCTGGCAGTTACCGGCGTAGTACTTCCAGCTGTTTTCCGGATGCTCTTGCACGGCGGCGAATGCTGGGGCCATTGCAGCGGTGAGTGTGATTGCGCAGAGCAGGCGCAAACAGTGGGTACTGACTGGCATGGGTAGTCCGTTACGGAGATGGGCAGTGGCGCGACGCTACTATTTTGCTATCTTGCCGTCCACTGCCAGTAACGAGGTCGCCAGCGCCTCGATGGAATCGATTTTCAGAGGGAGAAACACCTTGATGGCCGTGTTGTACTTTTTCGTCTGGGGAGCCGTTTGGGCTTGGGTCGTGCAGACCCGTGGTGCCTGGAACCTGATCCTTGCCAACCTGGCGGGTGCCGCCAGCGGCTTCATCGTCGCAATGATTTTTTCGGTGGTCTGTGCAGGACTTTTCCCGGCGCACGTGCCTCCTGCAACTGAGAACCTGGCCAGTAGCGTGTTGCAAATAATCACCACGTTCGGTGTGCTGGCGGGTGTCTGGATGTGGCTGGTCAGGCGTCCTCGGCCAGAGCATCCGTTTGCCCGGCAACTTTTCGCCGGTATCTGTGGGCTGGCTGCGGGTGTGACGACGCTGGCGTTTTTCGCGCTTAATTTTCACTGAGCACCGCTATCGTCACTGCCATTTCACGTCTGTTTTGTTATCTTGCCGGCCATTCTCAGCGTTCACCTTGGGCGTGCGTTGATTTCAGGTTTGGAAGGTTTAAGGAAAGGATCAAATGGAGTTTCTGCGTTTTCTGGCGATTGTCGCGGTTTGGGGGTTCATGTGGCGCTGGGTGGTCAAGAACCGTGGCAGCTGGAATATCTTCTACGGCAACATCGTTGGCGCAGCGGGCGGCTTCATTGTCGCGATGGTGGTGCTGTCGATCACGTTGTCGCTGTTTCCGTCGGCCGCGCCGAGGACAACGCAGAGCAGCGAGACGCAGAGCGCCGCGGCGGCACTCATGCCTGAATTAGAAAAGGCAATGGAGCCCATGGCTGCGATCGCGTCCTCACCTGAGAACTCCGACAACCTTACGACCTATGTCGCCAGCGAACCACAGAACGAGCCTTCGCCGCCCGAGTCCGCACTTCTACCGAACTACAGCCAGCGCCTGACCGCATTAATCCAGGAGAAGAACTTCAAGGACAACGTGCGCAACGATTTTGAAGTTTCGCGCCGACTGGCCGGCAACCATCCGGACGCGGACAGATCCCTGATGGCGTTCATGATTTGCGACCCTATTATCAAAAGTGCCATGCGTTTTTCAGCGTCGACAGCGATCGCCAGCGCCAAGAGCGCGAGCAGCCAACGGTTCAAGGATCAGACCTATACCATCAGCAGCACCGTCACCGCTCTGAACATGTTGGGCGACCATGTCAGCTACAGTTCTGACTGTTCCGTTCAGCAAGTAGACGGCAGAGATACTGACAAAGCCGCGTGGCGACTGCTCGATCTGAAGCTGAAGAAGATCGATTCTTAAGCCTCATTTAAGGGATCAAGGCGCCGGCTGCGCTATCATCGCCGGCCTGTGCGCCTTGAGCTTTGCCCTCGATGTTTTCGACACCCGCTGACCTGATCCCGCTGCCTCCTGTCCTGGCCGGCCCGCTGTTGCGACGGCTGGAGCCGACGCGCGTGGTCATGTGGCTGGTCGGCACGCGGCCACTGGCGCTGACCTTGCGCCTGCAAGGTGTAGGAGACATTCCTCTCGACGCCGGGAAATGCACCGTCATTCCGGTAGGTCGTCAGGCATTTGTCCATCTCATCGATGTTGCTCTCGACAACGCCCTGCCCTGCGACACACGTATCGACTACGACCTGCTGATCGACAATGCAGAGGGCATCGCCGACTGGGCGGCGCATTTGCTGTACGGCGATGCAACCAGCCCGAACTTCGTCATGCGCTCGCGGATCGATCAACTGCTGCATGGCTCTTGCCGCAAGCCGCATCACCCGGCGACGGATGGATTGCTTTGCGTCGACCAATTGCTGGCGACGGAAACCGATCCGCAACAACGCCCCGCCCTGTTGATGATGAGCGGCGATCAGGTCTACGCCGACGACGTGGCCGGCCCGATGTTGCGAGCGATTCATGCCTTGATCGAACGCCTTGGCCTGTTCGACGAACACCTCGAAGGTGCCGTGGTCAGCGACAGCGCCAAGCTCTACAAACACCCGGCCAGTTACTACCACCGTGCGGATTTGTTACCGGCGCTGGAAAGCAACGAGACATTGCGCGAGCGATTTTTCGGCGGTGCGCGTAAGCCGATTTTCACCAGCAGCAGTGCTGACAATCATCTGGTGACGTTCGCCGAAGTCATGGCGATGTACCTGCTGGTGTGGTCGCCGACCGCCTGGTCGCTGATCGATCCGCAAGCACCCGAACTGACGCCGGAACGCCTCAAGCGTTACACCCTCGAACAGACTCGCATTGATGCCTTCAAGACTGGATTGGGCAAGGTCGCCCGCGCGCTGGCGCATTTGCCGAGCCTGATGATTTTCGATGATCACGACATCACCGATGACTGGAACCTGTCCGCGCAATGGGAGGAAACGGCCTACGGCCATCCGTTCTCCAAACGCATTATAGGCAACGCGTTGATCGCCTATATGTTGTGTCAGGGCTGGGGCAATAATCCCGATGCGTTCAAAGAGGTATTGGAGAAAACCCTGAGCCTTAGCGCCAGCGGTGATGATCAGTATCTCGACAGACCGGTGCAGGACGATTTGATCGATGACCTGCTGCGCTTTCAGCATTGGCATTTCGTACTGCCAACCAGTCCGGCGCTGGTGGTCATCGACACCCGTACCCGCCGCTGGCGCAGTGAGATGGCGCTCAAGCAACCGTCGGGCCTGCTCGATTGGGAGGCGCTGAGCGAACTGCAACAGGAGCTGCTTGATCATCCGTCAGCGATCATCGTTTCTCCGGCGCCGATCTTCGGCGTGAAGCTGATTGAAACCGTGCAGAAGGTCTTCAGTTGGTGCGGTTATCCGCTGCTGGTCGACGCGGAAAACTGGATGGCCCATCGCGGCGCCGCGCAAGTGATCCTGAATATTTTCCGCCACTCGCGCACACCCGGTAACTACGTGGTGCTGTCCGGCGACGTGCATTATTCCTTCGTCTACGAAGTGCTTATCCGACACCGCAAGGCCGGGCCGCGGATCTGGCAGATCACCAGCAGCGGGATCAAGAACGAGTTTCCGAAAAGCCTGCTGGAATGGTTCGACCGCCTCAACCGCTGGCTCTATTCGCCACGCTCCCCGCTGAACTGGTTTACCAAACGCCGCAGCATGCGCATCGTGCCCTACACGCCGGAACATGCTGAGGCAGGTGAACGCTTATGGAATTCGGCGGGGATCGGTCAGGTGTTTTTCAATGAACAGGGGCAGCCGCGCGAGATCATTCAGCACAATTCGAATGGCAAGGCGAAGACGCGGATGCTGGCGCCGGATCTGGCGGATTATCCGGACTAGCCACAAGTTTTTTCCTACATTGGAAATACCAGATCCCGACAACGCGGCGGTTTCTCACTGCCCGAGACAGTGGACAAGGATTACAGACGTCTCAGAAACGTCTCCAGGGTTCTTAAGTGATACTGAACGTGCTCGCAGCAACCCTTCTGCGAAACAACCACTAGTAGGTGTCGCCTTGTCATCCTGTACTCACCTCCATACGTTCTTGGCATCCAGCGAGGATCGAGAGCTAACTTCGCAATCCCGGCAAGAATCTGAGCCTGTCGTGATGATGCCTCCTGGCGAGAACAGCACACTCGAAGAAACAGCCTACTTGATGCGCTCACCCGCAAACGCCGAGCGGTTGATCAGATCGATCGGCGAAATGCGCGCAGGAAAAGCCAAAGTCAGACATTTGATCGAAGAGTGAAAATCGTCACGACTGAACGACACATCCCACACCTCTGACAATCATCTCCACCTCACGCTCATCAATCGTCAACGGTGGCAGCAGCCGTATCGTCTTGCCCCGCGTGACGTTGATCAACAGTCCATAATCCCGCGCGGCGATCAGGGTCAGATCACGCACCGGTTGTTTCAGTTCGATGCCAATCATCAAACCCTGACCACGAATCGCCAGCACATTGGGATTGTCCGCCAGCTCTGCGCGCAGGCGAGTTAATAGCCGTTCCCCCTGAATCCTGGCATTTTCCAGCAGGCCCTGTTCTTCGATGATGTCCAGCACCGTGCAACCGACCCGACACGCCAGTGGATTGCCGCCGAAGGTGCTGCCATGGCTGCCGGGCGTAAACAGATCCGCCGCCCTGCCCCGAGCCAGGCAAGCGCCGATCGGCACGCCATTCCCCAGCCCTTTTGCCAGGGTCATGACATCCGGGACGATGCCTTCATGTTGAAACGCAAACCAGCGCCCGGTGCGGCCGATGCCGGTCTGGATTTCATCGAGCATCAATAGCCACGCATGGCGATTACACAGTTCGCGCAGGGCTTTAAGGTAACCGGGTGGCGCGATCTGCACACCGCTTTCGCCCTGGATTGGCTCGACCAGAATCGCCACGATGCGCTCGCCGTGTTTTTGCTGCAGTTGCTGCAGCGCTGCGAGATCACCGAATGGCACTTTGAGGAAATCCCCCGGCAATTCATTGAACCCCAGACGCACCGCCGGACCATCGCTGGCCGACAAGGTGCCGAGTGTGCGGCCGTGGAACGCGTTGGCCATGACCACCACCAGCGGCTGTTCGATGCCTTTGCGCCAGCCGTATAAACGCGCGAGTTTCAGCGCTGTTTCATTGGCCTCGGCACCGGAATTATTGAAAAACGCGCGCTCCATGCCCGACAGCTCAGTCAGCCGTTTGGCCAGTTGTTGCTGCCAGTCGATGCTGTACAGATTCGACGTGTGCAGCAGCAACCCGGCCTGCTCGCTGATCGCCGAAACGATCCGCGGGTGTGAGTGGCCGACGTTGGTCACCGCCACACCGGCCACCGCATCCAGATATTCGCGACCGGCCTGATCCCACAGGCGAGTGCCCAGGCCCTTGGTGAAGCTCAAGGCCAGTGGTTGGTAGGTGTTCATCAGGGCGGCGGTCATGACTTCAAACTCCAGTGCAGGTCGGTGTGCTGGCAGTATGGTTAGCCAGCGAAACTGGATAAACTCGGGAAAACTTCATTCATTTAAAAGCTGAGCTTGATAATGGACCTGTTCCAGTCGATGAGCGTGTACGTCAAAGTCGTCGAAGCCGGGAGCATGACGGCGGCCGCGTTGCAGTGCGACCTGTCGACGACCATGGTCGGCAATCATCTGCGCGCGCTGGAGCAACGGCTGGGCGTGCAACTGCTGCAACGCACGACCCGCCGTCAGCGGCTCACTGAATTCGGCAGCGTTTACTACCAGCGTTGTCTGGAAGTGTTGGGATTGGTCGCCGATTCCGAACGCCTCGCCGAGCAGACCCTCGATCAACCCCGGGGCATGCTGCGCCTCACCGCGCCGCTGACGTTCGGCGTTGAACGGCTGGCCCCGGCGCTCAGTGAATTTTCCTTGCTGTACCCGCAGGTCAAACTCGACGTGGTGCTGACCAACAGCCGTCCCGATCTACTGGAGAGTGGCCTGGATGTGGCGTTCCGGCTGGGCAATTTCGAGCAGTCCAACCTGATCGCCCGGCCTTTGATCGATTACACCCTGACCGTGTGCGCCTCGCCGCACTATGTCGCCCGGCGGGGCATGCCGAAAACCCCGGAAGACCTGCAACAACACGACTGCCTGTCGTTCGCCTATCCCGCGGGCGACGACTGGCAATCGGTGGAAAAGCGCTGGCGTCTCAGTGGTCCCGATGGGGAGATCATGGTCGACGTCAGCGGGCCTATGCTGATCAACAGCTCCGCCGGGCTGCACCAGGCGGCCCGCACCGGCATGGGCATCGTGATGCTTCCGGATGCGCTGGTGGAACAAGACCTGCGCGAAGGCCGACTGGTGAAGGTCGTGGCCGATTTCCAGCCACCCAGCAGACCGATGCATCTGCTCTACGCGCCAGATCGTTATCGTTTGCCGAAATTGCGCCGGTTCGTGGAGTTTGCGATGCAGACGTGGGGGAAATCCTGACGCTGCCTACGCTGCTCTTCCATGAAAAATTGCTGACAAGGACTCGAACAGCAGATGAACAACACACCCAACGTACGTGATTTGCTGCCCGCCGAAACGCAATCGGTAAGGCAGTTTCTCGGGCAGCATGGCTGGAGCCATCGCACCGGTTCAGCTGAATACTTCGCCCAGTTGATCGACAACTCTCAGCGCACCGCCGTTGCCGTCCAGGGTGGGCAGATCATCGGCTTCGCTCGCGGGATCAGCGATGGTTTGTCCAACGGTTACCTGTCGATGGTGGTGGTCGATGACCAGCATCGGCGTGAAGGGATTGGCCGCGCACTGGTCGAGCACATCATGGGCGGCAACCCCGATATTACGTGGGTGCTGCGCGCCGGACGCGAGGGCGCGGAGGCTTTTTTTGCCAGCCTGGGTTTTGAGACCTCGGTGATTGCCATGGAACGGCCGCGCCGGAAATAGTGCACGCCGGGAAAAAACTCGACCGGCAGACCGTTGCTCCGTGACAACGCCGCCGCGCTCCCCTAAATTAGTCGGCCTGAAAAAGCCCTCGGTTTTCTCATCTCCACTCAAGTTAAAAAAGTAGTGAAATTTCAATGTCCGATTTCAACACCGCTGAATCCGTAGTCACCGAATCGTCCAAAGCGGAATACGAAAACTCCATCAATCTTTCACAACACCTGCCACAAGCCAAAATCATCAGCGAGATGGTCCTGGACGCGTTCCAGTCGACCCGCGAAAGCGACCAGATCCGCGAGCTGCGCGCGGCGATCCGTCAGGCTCACGACAGTTTCGATGACGACAAGGCCTACGAGCTGATGGGCGAACTCAAGGCGCTGAAAGACGCCGAAGCCGCCGACCTCGCCGCCCTTGAAGACCTCAGCAGCAAGTTCTCGATCGGCCGCATCCTGTCCAGCTTCAAGGACGATCCGGCGTTCCAGGAAATCGTTTACGGCCTCGCGCTGAAAGTGCTGAACCAGACCCATCAGGCGATCAGCAATCCGAGCGGCGGCAAGAGCAAGGCTGCGAAGAAGAAAGAAGTCGAAATCTTCACCATCAGCAAGGACGGCATCAGCGTGACCCTGCCACTGCGCACGCCACGCTCGCGCCTGAACGTTGACCGTGCAGCGCTGGAGTTCCTCGGTTTCACCTTCGTTGGTGAAGGCGAAGAAGCGGAGCTGGAAAGCGAAGTCTTCGTTGATAATGCGGGTACCGAACAGGCAGTGAACCGCAAGAACATCATTACCGCACTGCAGCAGCAGACTGCGTTTGATGGCTACAGCATCGCCGCGCAGTAATAGCGCAGCCGCTGTACGAAAAAGCCCCGCACTGAGATTCAGGCGGGGCTTTTTGTTGTCCGGCTTGGGATTTGTGAGAAGGCGAAAATCCTCGCCCCTCATCGGAACGCCGCCCGCCCAGCCCTCTCCCGAGGGAGAGGGAGCTGATTTGGGGATATTGAAGAAGCATACCGAAATGAAAGTACTGTGCCGAATCCACAATCGCCTCGGCCTCTCAGGTCGATGTATAGCGCAAGACACCTCGGCCAGTCCCCTCTCCCGAGGGAGAGGGCTAGGGTGAGGGTGAGGGTGAGGGCAAACCGCTAAACCACCCTCAAGCCGAAGGATGCAACGCTACAATCATGTCCACTTCAATCGCTGCGTTCTTCGGCAACTGATACACACCGACCGTGGTGCGCGTGTGCCGGCCGGCATCGCCGAGCACATGACTGAACACGTCCGAGGCACCGTTGGCGACTTCGCTCAGATCAACGAAGTCCGGCGTCGACTTCACATACACCGTCACCCGCAACAACGCCTTGATCTTGTCCAGCGAACCCACCGCATCGACGATCAGCGCCAGGCAACGCATTGCACTGATGCTGGCGGCGGCCTGGGCATCCTTGAGGGTCAACTCCAGCCCAACCCGACCGGGATACTGAATCTTGCCGTGGGTGCGCGGCACCATGCCGCTGATGTACAGCTCATCATGATGACGGATCAGCGGCGCGTAATTGCCGCCGGCGGTGTTCTCACCATAGATGTCGTAGTTCAGCTCTTGGGCCAGGGCAATAAAACGCTCGTCGCAGGTCATCCTCTCAGTCATTTCGCCCAGCCTTTTGATCAGTGCATGAAGAAGCTCGAATCACGGCAGTAAAACACCGAAAAAATGGCTTGGTGCTATCACTGTCGGGGTTGGATCCAAATCTAGGGGTTTTGAACTCCACTCGCAACCCTCACCCTAGCCCTCTCCCATAGGGAGAGGGAACCGAACGCAGGATATTGACGACATACACCGACCTGAACGCACTTTACCGAATCCATAATCGCCACGACTTTGCAGGTCGGCGGTGGACTAGAGACAACTCGATCGGCCCCCTCTCCCTCTGGAAGAGGGCTGGGCGGGCGGCGTTCCGATGAGGGGCTTTACGCCAGGCAACAAAAAACCCCGCACATCTTTCAATGTGCGGGGTTTTTCTTCAAGCCTTTGAGCCTTACGGCGCGTACGTCAGCAGCAGCTCTGCGGGCACCTTGAAGTCCAGGGACATCATGACGCTCAACGCAGTGATGGTGAAGATCGAGAACACGAACAGCTTGCGTGCCCAGACCGTGTCATCCACCGCTTTGTAGCCGGTCCAGGCCATGTACAACCAGTACATGCCCATGGCCGCGGCGACGGCGAGGTAGCTCATGCCGGCGTAACCGCTGAAGGTCAGCATCAAGGTCGCTACGAGGAACGCCAGGATGTAGAGCAGGATGTGCTTCTTGGCCACTTGAATCCCGCGCTTCACTGGCAGCACCGGAATCGATGCGGCCAGGTAATCGTTGAAGCGGAAGATCGCGATGGCGTAGGAATGCGGCATCTGCCACAGGCTGAACATCACCAGCAACGTCAGCGCGGCCATGTCGAAGCTGTTGGTTACGGCGACGTAACCGATCACTGGCGGCATGGCGCCCGACAGACTGCCCACCAGCGTGCCGTGAACCGACTTGCGCTTGAGGTACAGGCTGTAGAAGCCGACGTAGATGATGAAGCCGATCACCGCGAACAAAGCGGCCAACGGATTGGCCACCTTGTACAACAACGCAACGCCGAGAACACCAAGGATGGTCGCGTAGACCAGGGCCAGTTTCAGGGAGATCAAGCCCTGCACCAGCACCCGGTTCTTGGTGCGTTCCATCTTCAGGTCGATGTCGCGGTCGATGCAGTTGTTGAACACGCAACCGGAGGCAACAACCAGGGATGTACCGATCATGGCAGCCAGAAACACCGCCAGATCGACATGCCCTTTCGAGGCCAGGAAGAACCCGCCTGCCACAGAAAGCACGTTACCGAAAATGATCCCCGGTTTGGTGATTTGGATAAAGTGCTTGAGCGACATCGGGTCTTACCTCACTTCGCCATCATGTAGGTGTGGATGCTGAACATGATCCACAACGACAGGCCAACCAGCAGCACGATCACGATCGCCGTAAAGACGAATGCAATCACGTTGTTACGCTGAGCAATGGAACGGTCCAGGTGCAGGAAGTAATACAGGTGAACAATCACCTGGATTACTGCGAACAGCAGAACGATTGCCAGCGTGGTGGCTTTCGGCAGGCTCGGGTACATCACCAGACCGAATGGGATGACGGTCAGGATCACCGACAGGATGAAGCCAATGGCGTACGACTTTGCGCTGCCGTGGCCAGCATCATGGCTGTCATGGGAGTGTGCATTAGCCATTACAGAGTCCCCATCAGGTAAACAACGGTGAATACGCAGATCCACACCACGTCCAGGAAGTGCCAGAACAGGCTCAGGCAGCTCAGACGGGTCTTGTTGGTCGCCGTCAGGCCGTGCTTGTTGACCTGGTACATCATGATGCCCATCCAGATCAGACCCGCCGACACGTGCAGACCGTGGGTACCGACCAGGGTGAAGAACGCGGACAGGAAGCCGGAACGGCTAGGACCGAAGCCCTCGGAGATCAGCAGGTGGAACTCGTTGATCTCCATGGCGATAAAGCCTGCGCCGAGCAGGAAGGTCATGAACAACCAACCCAGGACCGCCTGCTTCTTGCCTTTGTACAACGCCAGCATGGCGAAGCCGTAGGTGATCGAACTGAACAACAGCAGAGCGGTTTCGCCCAGCACGTATGGCAGTTCGAAGATGTCGTGGCCCGACGGGCCACCGGCGACGTTGTTTACCAGTACTGCGTACACCGCGAAGATCGACGCAAACAGAATGCAGTCGGTCATCAGGTAGAGCCAGAAACCGTATACGGTCATCTCGCCCGAATCGTGGTGATGGTCATCGTGCCCATGGTCACCATGGGCGTGTCCAACATTGGTCACTAAGTTCGACATGGTTTAAGCCTGTTCCAACGAGGTTTCAACACGGGTGGCACCGGCCGGGATTTTCCCTGCCGCGACCAGACGCTTGTGCTGCTCGGCTTCGATACGCTCGATCGTTTCAACCGGAACCATATAGCCCTGGTCGTCACGTGCAGCGTGGATCACGAAGTAGATGACGGTGCCGGCCAGGCTGGCGATCGCCAACCACCAGATGTGCCAGATCATCGCGAAACCGAAGACGGTCAACAGTGCGCCCATCACCACGCCAGTGGCGGTGTTGTTCGGCATGTGGATCGGCTCGTACTTGGCCGGACGCTGGTACGCAGTACCGTTTTCCTTGGCTTCAGTGAACGGGTCGATGCAGTCAGCCTTAGGCAGCACAGCAAAGTTGTAGAACGGCGGTGGCGACGAGGTCGACCATTCCAGGGTGTGTGCATTCCACGGGTCACCGTGATCGCAAACGTTCTCTGGCTTGTTACGGTCACGCACGCTCACATAGAGCTGGATCAGCTGGCAGGCAATACCCACAGCGATCATCACCGCACCGAACATGGCAACGTACAGGTACGGTACCCACTCAGGGTTGGTGGTAGCGTTCAGACGACGGGTCATGCCCATGAAGCCCAGTGCATAGAGCGGCATGAACGCGACGAAGAAGCCCGAGATCCAGAACCAGAACGCTGCTTTACCCCAGCCTTCGTGCAGCTTGAAGCCGAACGCTTTCGGGAAGTAGAACGCGAAACCAGCGATGTAACCGAATACCGCACCGCCGATGATCACGTTGTGGAAGTGCGCGATCACGAACAGGCTGTTGTGCAGAACGAAGTCAGCACCCGGGATGGCCAGCAGTACGCCGGTCATGCCGCCGATGGCGAAGGTCACCATGAAGCCCAGAGTCCACAGAACCTGGCTGGTGAAGCGCAGACGGCCCTGGTAGATGGTGAACAGCCAGTTGAATAGCTTCACACCCGTCGGGATGGAAATCAGCATCGTCGCCAGACCGAAGAAGGCGTTGACGCTGGCACCCGAACCCATGGTGAAGAAGTGGTGCAGCCAAACCATGAAGCCCAGTACCGAGATCGCGCCCGAAGCGTAGATCATCGAGTGGTGGCCGAACAGTTTCTTGCCGGTGAAGGCCGAGATCACTTCCGAGAAGATGCCGAATGCCGGCAGGATCAGGATGTAAACCTCAGGGTGGCCCCAGGCCCAGAACAGGTTGACGTACATCATTGGATTGCCACCAAGTTCATTGGTGAAAATGTGGAAATCCATGTAACGGTCAAGGGTCAGCAGTGCCAGGGTAGCGGTCAGGATCGGGAACGAAGCCACGATCAGAACGTTTGCCCAGGTGCAGGTCCAGGTGAAGATCGGCATGTCCATCAGTTTCATGCCAGGGGTACGCATTTTCAGTACGGTCGCGAGGAAGTTAACCCCCGTTAACGTCGTACCTAACCCGGATAGCTGTAGCGCCCAGATGTAGTAGTCCATGCCCACGCCAGGGCTGTATTGCAGACCCGACAATGGTGGATAGGCAACCCAACCGGTCTTGGCGAATTCGCCAACGCCCAGGGACAGGTTGATCAGCACAACGCCGGACACCAGCAGCCAGAAGCTCAGGGAGTTCAGGAACGGGAACGCAACGTCACGCGCGCCGATCTGCAGCGGCACTGCAAGGTTCATCAGGCCGGTGAAGAATGGCATCGCCATGAAGATGATCATGATCACACCGTGAGCGGTGAAGATCTGGTCATAGTGTTCAGGTGGCAGGTAGCCAGGCGAACCCTCGGTGGCCATGGCCAACTGGGTACGCATCATGATGGCGTCGGCAAAGCCGCGCAACAGCATGACCATGGCGACGATGATGTACATCACGCCGATTTTCTTGTGGTCGACCGAAGTCAGCCACTCGGTCCACAAGTACGTCCACTTCTTGAAGTAGGTGATTGCAGCGAACAGCGCCAGACCACCGAGGGCGATCATGGCGATGGTCACCATCACGATCGGCTCGTGGAATGGGACTGCTTCCCAACTTAATTTACCAAACATCGTTTACTCCTCTGCCCCGGCAGCTGAATGCGAACTCGAGTCAATTTCCGTGGCCGCCACTTCTTTCTCTTTCTTCTCGTGCTTCAGCGGCTTGCCCGGCTTCATACCTTCGTACTTGTCGACGATGATCTGGAACTGGTTCGGCGTGACCGAGGAGTAGAGCTCGACTGGGTTGTTCTGGCTCGGTTTGGCAAGGGCCGCGTATTCAGCTTGATCAAGCTGTTTAGGTGACTTCTTGACTTCACTTACCCAGGCGTCGAAATCTTCCTGAGTGGTGGAGATAGCTTTGAACTTCATGCCGGTGAAACCCGCGCCGCTGTAGTTGGCGGAGATACCGTCCATCTCAGCGTTGCGGTCAGCGATCAGGTGCAGTTTGGTCTGCATGCCCGCCATCGCGTAGATCTGGCCGCCCAGACCCGGGATGAAGAACGAGTTCATCACAGCGTCAGAGGTGATCTTGAAGTTGATTGGCGTGTGCGCCGGGAACACGATCTTGTTGACCGTGGCAATGCCTTGTTCCGGGTAGATGAACAGCCACTTCCAGTCCAGCGCAACGACTTCGATGGTCACTGGCTTGACGTCGGATTGAATCGGACGATACGGGTCCAGTTCGTGGGTCGAAATGTAGGTGATGTAACCCAGGGCAATGATGATCAGGACCGGGATGGTCCAGACTGCCACTTCGATTTTGGTCGAGTGCGACCATTTCGGGGTGTAGACGGCGTTCTTGTTCGACGCGCGGTACTTCCAGGCGAACAGGAAGGTCATGACGATAACCGGCACGACGACCAACAGCATCAGCAGGGTCGCGGTGATGATCAGGTTTCGCTGTTCCAGGCCAACCTGGCCCGTTGGATTGAGCAAGGTCATGTTGCAGCCTCCCAGCAACAACGTGCCGAGCAGCGGCACTAGGCCTAGTAATCTGGGGTACCTGTTTTTACTCATCTCACGACCTCTAAAGCAGCTTGCGCAATGCAGTTGGGTTTTGATCGCCAACACTTCACCCTGCCAAGGGTTGGCATTTTCTTTGGATTGAATAAGGGCCGCCCGTCGCGCGTCAGACGCTCGACAAAACCTGGGACAGCGGTCAGTTCTTATTCGAATTCGTGGTCAAAGGCCTTGTTACAGACCAATTCCATTTGGTGCGGAAAGTTGGAAGGCACCGACACCTGGGTGTCTTGAAAGCCTTGCGACTCACTCGACACCCGACTTCCTGCTCGCCTCCTTAATAAAGGCTGAACAGTGCCGGGAATTCAGTGCGGGCGATTGTAGATAGGTAGCGCCCTATACACCATGTCTTATCCCGAAATAATTTTTATCCGTTCGAGCAACAATCCATCGCCATTTTTGCAAAAGTTCCGCATGTTATCGAAATAGATTCTCAACAAAAACACCAAAAATTGTAGGTGTACCCGCGTCAGTTCAGACAGCTCTGAAGGCTTTTTCCGAACGCTGAAACAGCGCAAGCCCCGATAACCCAAGGCTTTTGGCCATCTGCCAGCGCTTGTTAAAACTGCCTGCTCTGGCACTCGCGTGCTAAAGCCGAAAAACCCCGAATCAGACCA
This sequence comes from Pseudomonas sp. IT-P395, assembly GCF_949767675.1. Taxonomy (NCBI): domain Bacteria; kingdom Pseudomonadati; phylum Pseudomonadota; class Gammaproteobacteria; order Pseudomonadales; family Pseudomonadaceae; genus Pseudomonas; species Pseudomonas sp. IT-P395. The sequence goes on along the minus strand of NZ_CATKPW010000060.1, from coordinate 60,776 downwards.
ATCCTTTTTTGTAACAACGGCCGATTCCGCGTCACTGAGGAGCCCTGCGACACGGCGCGTGTGACAACATGTCGCACACTTGCCGCACCCTCCCTTGCCGTCCGTCACGGTGTTTTCACAAACACTCTGAAATGCAAAACGCCCCGATTGGCTGATCCGCAAATCGGGGCGTTTTCTGTATCGGCCAGACTGCCGAATAGTTGACTCAGCGCAGTGCTTTTCGGTTACGCGAGGTCAGCAGCGGCACCAGAATGACCACCAGCACGAACGCCAGCAGTGCCCATTGCGCCAGCGACAGACCGAGGATCGGCGGGTAAGGCGTGGAGCAGAAACCGTCGACCTGAAAGCCCAGCGGGAAGATTTTCGCCAATGGCAGATCATCGACAATCGGCTGCAGCACATCGATGCCGCAGCTCACCGCCGGATAGAACTGGGTGTACACGTGATGCCCGGCCACACCGGCCCCGGCAATCGCGCAAAGCACCACCAGCACTTCGAATACGGTGATGCTGCGACGGCTGCGCATGGCCGCGCCGATGAACGCGAACAACGCGATCAACAACAACGCATAGCGCTGCAAAATGCACAGTGGGCACGGTGCTTCACCGAGCACGATCTGCATGTACAGCGCACCACCGATCAGAGCCAGGCAGATAATGCCCAGCAGCACCAGAAAGCGCCGTTCACGTCCCAGTCGAATCGTTTCCTCGCTCATCGCGTTTCCCTTGTAAGTCCATGGTTCAGCTGGCCGGCGGCTGCGCGTGCAGTTGCGCCATCAAGCTGATGTTGTCTTCGATATGCCAATTGGCCGCAATGCGACCGTTATCAATCTGATAGATATCGGTTGCCCGGAAGTCTACACGCTGGTCCCGCCCTTTGAGAGCCTTGAACGTACCGCTGAAGTGCCCGCGAAAGTGCAGATGCACCACCACGCGATCACCGGCGATGATCATTTGCTCGATGTCGCAACTCAAGTCCGGCACCGCCGTGCGAAAGAACTTCGACGCCAGCAACGGCCCGGTCGGCCCCTGCACCCGGCCCTCGGGTGGCGTCTGGTCGACAAACTGCGGCGACAACGCCGCCGTGGCCAGCGCCTCCTCACCGGAATTCCAGAAACTGCCATAACGCCGCGCGGCCAATTCCATGGCTTCGACCTGCGCCTTGGGCAGGCTCTGATCGACGATCAGGGTCTGCGGTTTTATCAAGGCAGATTCGGCAGAAGCAAACGGGCTGGCCAGCAACGCGGCCGAAAGACCGATGGCTGCAAAACTGAAACGACGAGCGAAGGCGAAGTGCGACATGGGGCAATCCTGATCATGTAAACGAACGAGCGCCTATCATCAGCATCGGGGAATAAACGATAAACCGGTTAAGAAATGATTAACCTTTAAACACTTTTTAAGAATCAGCACCGCGTAACGGCCTTCGCGAGCAGGCTCGCTCCCACATTGATCTGCGCCGAACACAAATCCTGTGGGAGCGAGCCTGCTCGCGAATGAAGGCAACCCGGTTTCAGATCACTCCAAAGCCGCTGCAGGCCCGAAGAACTCATAACGGCTCTGCTGCTCCGGTACACCCAGCGCTTTCAAATGCCGCTTGATCGCCGCCATAAAACCCTTCGGCCCGAGGAAGTAAGCATCCACATCACGCTGAGCCGGCAACCACTCGCCCAGCAACGCCTGATCCAGCATCCCGACCTTGTCCGCCGCCGGGCTGACACCGTCATCTTCGGCATAGCAGTAAAAACGTTTGAGTTGCGGATGACGCGCCGCCAGCTCATCAATCCAGTCACGGAACGCATGCACGCGGCCATTGCGCGCGCAGTGGATAAAGTGCACCGGCCGCTCGGTTTCCAGCGCGGCTTCGAGCATCGCCAGAGTCGGCGTGATGCCAACGCCGCCGCTGATCAGCACCAACGGTTTGTCGCTCGCAGCCAAGGTGAACTCACCCGATGGCGGGAACAACTGGATGCTGGCGCCAACCTGCAGTTGATCGTGCAAGTGATTGGACGCACGGCCACCCGGTTCGCGTTTGACGCTGATGCGGTACTGACCGTTGTTTGCCAACGCCGACAGCGAGTAATTGCGGCGGATTTCTTCGCCATCGAGGATCAGCTTCATGCCGATGTACTGGCCCGGTTCGGCGGCCAGAATCGAGCCTTTGTCTGCCGGTTCGAAGTAGAACGAAATGATTTCCGCACTCTCCTCGACCTTGGCCGCGACGATGAACTCCCGCGCCCCGCGCCAGCCGCCGACGGCGTGTTCTTTCTGGTCGTAGATCGCGGTTTCGGCGCCGATCAGGATGTCAGCTAACTGGCCATACGCCGCGCCCCAGGCACTCATCACTTCCGGTGTGGCGATCTCTTCGCCGAGCACTTCGGAAATCGCCCGAAGCAGGCAGGCACCGACAATCGGGTAGTGTTCCGGAAGGATCTGCAGGGCGACGTGCTTGTTGATGATTTTCGCCACCAGATCGCCCAACTGGTCGAGCCGATCGATGTGCCGCGCGTACATCAATACGCCGTTAGCCAAGGCGCGGGGCTGGTCACCGCTGGCCTGGTGCGCCTGGTTGAACAGCGGGCGAACTTCCGGGTATTCAGAGAGCATCATGCGGTAGAAGTGCGTGATCAGCGCTTCACCGCCGCTTTCCAGCAGAGGCACGGTGGATTTGACGATGGCACGATCCTGGACGCTAAGCATAAGCATGACTCCTGAGCTTTCTTGAAAAGTTACTTTAGAGTTATCAGGTTCCGTGCCAACTTATTTATCTATATAAATCAACAACTTGAAAATATCGTAGTCATAAAGACTCAACTACATTTATAGTCATCCCGACTACATCTTGTCTCTTTGACTACAAGACCATGACCGCCAAATCCCTGCTCACCGCCCTGCTGCCTCTCGTCTCCGACCTGTCTCGCGAACTGCCCGAGGGCGAGCGCTACCGACGCCTGCTCGAAGCCATGCGCGCCTTGCTGCCCTGCGATGCGGCGGCGTTGTTGCGCCTCGACGGCGAAGCCCTGGTGCCGCTGGCGGTGGACGGTTTAAGCACCGACACCCTCGGCCGGCGCTTCAAAGTCAGCGAGCACCCGCGCTTCGAGATTCTGCTGAGCGGCGCCGGGCCGACGCGGTTCGCCGCCGACAGCGACTTGCCCGATCCTTACGACGGTTTGGTCGACGGCCTCGACGAACACCTCGAAGTTCACGATTGCCTCGGCTGTCCTTTATTTGTCGATGAAAAACTCTGGGGGTTGATCACCCTCGACGCCCTCGACCCCGAGCGATTCGAACCGATCGAACTCGACGCCTTGCAAGCTTTCGCCAGCCTCGCCTCGGCCACGGTCAACGCCGCCGAACGCATTCAACGCTTGGCCAATCGCGCAGAAGACGAACACCAGCGCGCCGAGGTTTATCGTCAGGCCAGCGGCCAGCAAAACCGCGAGATGATCGGCCAGAGCAAGGCGCTGAAAAAACTGGTTGAGGAAATCAATCTGGTCGGCGGCAGCGATCTGACCGTGTTGATCACCGGCGAAACCGGCGTCGGCAAAGAACTGGTCGCCCAAGCGATCCACGCCGCCTCACCGCGCGCCGACAAACCGATCATCAGCCTCAACTGCGCCGCGTTGCCGGATACGCTGGTAGAAAGCGAACTGTTCGGCCACGTGCGCGGCGCCTTCACCGGCGCCACCAGTGACCGGCGCGGCAAGTTCGAACTGGCCAATGGCGGCACGCTGTTTCTCGATGAAGTCGGTGAGTTGTCGCTGACCGTGCAGGCCAAGTTGTTGCGCGTGTTGCAGAGTGGTCAATTGCAGCGTTTGGGGTCGGATAAGGAGCATCAGGTCGATGTGCGCCTGATTGCCGCGACCAACCGCGACCTGGCGGAAGAAGTGCGCAGCGGTCGCTATCGTGCCGACTTCTATCATCGCCTCAGCGTGTACCCGCTGCGCGTGCCGGCGCTGCGTGATCGCGGCCGCGATGTATTGCTGCTCAGCGGTTTCTTCCTCGAACAGAATCGCTCGCGCATGGGCCTCAACAGCCTGCGCCTGAACAGCGACGCCCAGGAGGCACTGCTCGCCTACACCTGGCCGGGCAACGTACGCGAGCTGGAACACTTGATCGGACGCAGTGCGCTGAAAGCGTTGGGCAACTGCAAGGTGCGGCCGAAGATCCTCAGTTTGAGCGCGGCGGATCTGGATTTACCGCGTGAGGTTGTGGATAACTCGGTTGAGGCTGTTGTTGGTGCGGTGACCGAGATGCCGTTGATCAGTGGGGATTTGCGCAGTGCGACGGAGCAGTATCAGCGGCGCTTGATCAGTGCGGCGCTGGAACGCAATCAGGATAACTGGGCTAGTGCGGCGCGGGAGTTGGGGCTGGATCGGGCGAATCTTGGGCGGATGGCCAAGCGGTTGGGGATGAAGAGCTAAAAGCACACCCTCACCCTAGCCCTCTCCCAGAGGGAGAGGTGACCGACCGAGGTGTCTTTCGCCATACGCCGACCTGAAATATCGAGTCGATTATGGATTCGGCAGAGCAGGTTCAGGTCGGTGAATTACTACAATATTCCCCGATCGGCCCCCTCTCCCTTTGGGAGAGGGCTGGGCGGGCGGCGTTCCGATGAGGGGCTTTGGCTTTTGATTGAAACGCCACCCGACAACTAACCTAAAGCCCAACCTTTTGACGCCGATAACCCGGCATCAATAGTTTCTGGCGATTTCCACCCTCGCCCACCACCTTTCCACAGAAGGTTCATATGTCCTCCACCAAAGCCCGCGCAGATTCACTTTCGCTTCTGCTGTTTACCTTGCGCAGCGGCAAGCTGATGGCGATCAACCTGCTGAAAGTCAGTGAAATCATCCCCTGCCCGCCGCTGACCAAGCTGCCGGAATCGCACCCGCATGTGAAAGGCATCGCCACGTTGCGCGGCGCCTCGCTGTCGGTCATCGACCTCAGCCGCGCCATCGGCGAGCGCCCGCTGGAAGACCCCAACGGCGGTTGCCTGATCGTCACCGACGTCAGCCGCTCGAAACAGGGCCTGCACGTCCAGGCTGTGAGCAAAATCGTTCACTGCCTGACCACCGACATCAAACCGCCGCCGTTCGGTTCCGGCGGTTCGCGCGCCTACATCACCGGCGTGACCTCGGTGGACGGCACGCTGGTGCAGGTGCTCGACATCGAAAAGGTTATCCACAGCATCGCCCCGGCACAGATTGAAATGGCCCCGACCGACCTGACCATGGAAGACGCCGAAGTGCTCGGCAACGCCCGGATTCTGGTGGTCGACGACAGCCAGGTGGCACTGCAACAATCGGTGCACACCCTGCGCAACCTCGGCCTGCAATGCCACACCGCACGCAGCGCCAAGGAAGCCATCGACTGCCTGCTCGACCTGCAAGGCACCGCGCAGCAAATCAACCTGATTGTCTCCGACATCGAAATGTCCGAGATGGACGGCTACGCCTTCACCCGCACCCTGCGTGAAACGCCGGACTTCGCCCATCTGTACGTGCTGCTGCACACCTCGCTCGACAGCGCAATGAACAGCGAGAAAGCGCGCCTGGCCGGGGCGAACGGCGTGCTGACCAAGTTCTCCTCGCCGGAACTGACCCACTGCCTGATCGAAGCGGCCAAACACGTCGCGGCACACGGGCACTGAGTCTTGGTCGAGACGTATTGTTTTTTGATGCGGCGCGACCTCGGTAAGGACGCGCCGGATGCGCCTTGGCCACAGGACATTGAACTGCGCACGTACTCCGTCGAACTGGCGGCGGACGTGCATCATTTGATGCAACTGGGCTACCGCGAAGGCGGCGGCCGAGTGCCGGCGCTGGACGCTTGGCAGCAGCAATTCGAGAGCAATCCTGAATACGATCCGTCGTTGTGCTTTATTGCCCACGATGGCGACGGCGTGGTCGGTGTGGCGCAATGCTGGACCAGCGCCTATATCAAAAATCTGGTGGTGCATCCGCGCATGCAGGGCCGAGGACTGGGTCGGGCGTTGTTGCTCCATGCATTCAAGGTGTTTCAGCAACGGCGCGAAGGGTTTGTAGATCTGAAGGTGCTGGAGGACAACCATCGCGCGCAGCGGTTGTATGAAGGTGCCGGGATGTATGTGGTCCGCCGGGAACGGGTGCCGGACTGATTAAAGTCAAAAGATCGCAGCCTTCGGCAGCTCCTACAGGGAACCGCATATCCATGTAGGAGCTGCCGAAGGCTGCGATCTTTTAACGGTGTCCCAGGCAACAAAACTCTTTAGGCACACTCCAACCTTGGCCACCCACGACCAAGGATGCCCCCCATGAAAGCGCTCACCCTCAGCCTACTCTGCCTCACCGCCCTCGCGTCCCAGGCCCACGCCTCCAGCCCCGATGCCTGGGCCGCCTACGACAAAACCGTGCTCGCCAGTTGCAGCAAAGCCAGCGGCTTGAAAAACATCAAACCCGTCGGCACGCCCGCGCAATTCGATGACCGCGTCGGCTACACCGCCGTTTTGCTGCAAGGCCAATACCCGCAAAAACACATGAAAGGCCAGCAAGGCACCGAGCTGTGCCTGTACAACAAAAAATCGAAAACTGCTTTCGTCACCGAGTGGGACTCGATCCGTCCGACCGGCAAAACCCAGTGAATGGCGCATAACTTGCTTCGATCCAGGCCTGTGCGGTGGTTTTCCGCCACCGTTTCACACCCTGATTGAAGACAGATCGCTCAATGAATACGACGTTTTCCTGCGTAGGCTGCGGCAAATGCTGCACCGATCACCATGTCCCCCTGACCTTGGCCGAAGCCCGCATGTGGGCGGCGGATGGCGGCCAGGTGATCGTGCTGGTGGAGGCTTTTCTCGGCAATGGTCTGGGCTTGCCAGCGCAACAGCGTGAGCACGCTGAACGGCGTTCGGCGGTGGTGCGCAGCGGTGTCACGGATGCCCACGTGGCGATTACCTTCGCCGCGTACAACGTCGGCCCTTGCCGGAATCTTGACGAAGACAAGTTGTGCCGGATCTACGAGCGGCGGCCACTGGTGTGTCGCATCTATCCGGCGGAAATCAACCCGCATATCCCGCTCAACCCTGCCGCCAAGGATTGCCCGCCGGAGTCCTGGCAACAGGGGCCAGTGTTGATTGCCGGTGGCGAGTTGGTGGATCAGGAACTGATGGATTTGATTCAACGCTCGCGCCAGGCGGATCGGGATGACATCGGTATCAAGGATACGATTTGCGCGATGCTCGGGATTCGCACCACGGCGTTGAAGGGTGACGGGTTTACAGCGTATTTGCCGAATATGAGCGCTTTTGCTTCGGTGATTGATCAGGTCACCGCGCAACCGCTGACGACGACTCCGAGTGAGTGGGTATTTCATTTGTCCGGGGATGATGTGGCCGGGCAAGTGTTGGCGGCCGGGGCACAGGTGGTGACTGAACCGGCGCAGACGTATGCGTTTATCTCGCTGCGGGCGGCTTGATCGGGGTTTTGCAGCGATCGAACCGGCCTCATCGTTAGCACGCTAGCTCCCACAGGTATCTCGGGCGTTCACATAATTTGTGTACGACACAGAACCCTGTGGGAGCTGGCTTGCCAGCGAAAGGTCCGGCACGGGCAGTATCAATCGCCGCGTTGAACGCAGGCGGGATTAAAACTCAGCGCTTGCCCATCGAACGACGGGTACCGGGCGGCGCCATGCCCGGGGTCTTGGTGTGGCCATTCTTGGCGCCGTTCTTGTACCACGGCTGATTCAAGCCTTTGGCAGAGGCCAGCTCGCCCGGCTTGAACGGAAATTTGAACGCCGGGATTTCGGCTTTGGTATCGCTGGTGTCGGCCAGTTCAGCCAGGACATCGCTCACGGCGTCGTCAACCGGCGGCAGGGTCGGGGAAGTCATAAAAGCTCCGGAAAGCAAAAAGTCGGGCCCGATCAGTGAGCCGCGAAGGCGCGCAGTATACCTGTGCGCCATCGCTCGGCACCTGAAGATTTGCAACGCACGCCGAACGGTTTACAGGTAACTGATGATGACAATGCCTTTGTCGGTCGAGGTCTTCAACGCTTCGTAGCGCATGGAAATCGGCAGCGCCTGATGACTGCAGGCGTTGCGATCAGTGTCGACATCGACTTTCACGCCGGGCTTGATTTCAATCTGGCGAGACTCACGAGACGCAAACGCCCCGACCGGTCCGACCTGACAGCCCGAATCAACGATTTGCCCGGTAAAGCGGATCTCACCGGATTGGCTGGCCGGCGCGGCGAAGGCTGTGAGTGGAAGCAAGAGGAGCACAGATGGCAGAGCGGTTTTCAGCTTCATTTCAAGACACTCCCGGGGTGGACGGCCCAGAGAGATTTGGGCCGTGCGCGGCTTGAGCCATACAAGCTGTATCCGCTCATAGAGGCGGATCTTTAAGAGATTAGTCAGGATCGCAAGCCGTGCCGAATGTCAGTTCATTCGTTGCTGGACGTTACTCAACAATTGCGAGGTGCTTTCCAACAACTGCGCCAGAAGCGCGTCATCCTCATCCATATACCCTTCGTATTCCGCGAGATTGCGCCGCTCATGACACAGCGCGAACAATCGCACCTGAACCTTGCTGATATGCGCCGTATGCACCAGGCACTGAAAGACCAGATAGCGTTTATCTGATCGAAAGCCACTCAATCGAAGCGCCGTCAGCGCCAACGCGTGCGCTGCGTTATAAGCCAAGTCGAAACGGCTGGAAAAAGACAACGTAGAAGTTTGCGCATCCTTGAGCCGGTCCACGGCCGAGCGCATCAAGCCCTCACACTCCTTGCGATCCGGCGGCTCCGCTTTCAGCCCACCGCTACGTAGAAGATTCTCCAGACTCTCGTTGCTGCCCATCCTTGGACTCCAAAGGGTTTGCCCCTAACAGATCGATTTTTTCCTGCTGCACTACCCGCACGACAAAGCTGTTTTGCGCAGCCAGTTTCGCCGTCCAGTCTTGCGGGGTGTAAAGCGTGGGGTTGATGGGACGACCCAATTGCTCCTCCATAGGCATGAGCAGTTCCATGACGTCACTGTAGTGCAGGCCTTCGCCAATCAGCATGAGATCAATGTCACTGAGTGTGTTTGCTGTGTCCTTGGCGACGGAGCCATAGACAAACGCCCAGGTGATCTGCTCGGTAAATGGCTGCAATGCCTGACGCAGAGGCTCGGCGATGCCAAACGTCTTGCGGGCGATGCCCAGTAGTTCGGCATAGATGGGACAGGTGGGATTGGCCTGGTAATGGTTCTGATTACCCACCCTTTTCATGCGCAACACACCGGCTCGCTGCAGACGGTCGAGTTCACGCATGAGACTGCCTTTGCCAACACGCGCCCAGCGCGCGATCTCATTGGCATAGAAAGTCTGGTCAGGCTTACCGAACAGCAGACCCAACACTTTTTGTTGAGTGGTGGTAAACAGCGCTTCGCTTAGAGAGATAGTTTCCACTGTGAAGGCCAAAGAGTCCCAAAAAGGGAACGATAGGTCCCTTTTTGGGACTTATCAACCTTGCGAATATTTCCAGAGACAGCGGCCACAGAACAATCGCCATCGCAAACAGGCTCACACCTACATTTGGAGTGCGATCCCCTTGTAGGAGCGAGCCTGCTCGCGAAGAACGATGATGCGGTACTCAGACGGATTACGTTTGCGGATCAACCCGGTCCAGCGCCCGGTTTACCGCCAACTCGGCGAGCATGACGATCTGCTGGATCGCCAGCGCCGTACTGCGCTGCGGGCGACTGAGCTGATCAGCCAGATCACCGGCCATGACATTGGCTGAAGCCAGCGATTCGCAGGCGTGGGCGAGCAGGCTTTCGGTGTCGATGTCCGGGTGGATGAGGAACATCGTACTGGGCTGACGCGGTTTGACCGGTTCGGGACAGAGGTAGAAATCGAGGGCGCGCTTGATGGCTTCGCGGGTTTTGATCTGGTCGTCGGCGCGGATGGCGTCTTCGAGTGGGGTTGTGGGATCGATGGGTGGATCTGGAACTGGCTTAGTCATTGGAAACCCTATTTTGCAAATGGGAGCCATCCCTTGCCGTTTCTCACGCGGCGAAGTGGGTGGCAGCTATGTGCGGGGTGAGAAACCGGAAAAATAGGAAACCGGCCAGACCGAAGTCTGCCCGCACATAGCCGCCATGAAGCACTTGCAAGCAGCGGACAAGCCGCCGGCAATTATGCGGACTGATGGACTGAATCACTAATTTTTCAGGGTTCTCACACCCGATCACCGAGTTTTCGGCGACAACCAAAGACTAGAGAGCGCACGTCCGACGGACAACCTGAAAACCTTGTGGGAAGGTTCTGGTTATTTGACACAAATTTAAACAGCCAAAAGCCAACCCTCACCCTAGCCCTCTCCCGGAGGGAGAGGGGACTGATCGTGGTGTTTGGCAGAGCTACGCCGACGTGCGATACCGTGTTGAACTCAGGTTTTGAAACAGATCAAAAGCCCCTCACCCTAGCCCTCTCCCGGAGGGAGAGGGGACTGATCGTGGTGTTTGGGAGAGCTACGCCGACGTGCGATACCGCGTTGAACTCAGATTCTGAAAAGCTCACAAATCGGCTCCCTCTCCCTCGGGAGAGGGCTGGGCGGGCGGCGTTCCGATGAGGGGCGAATCCAACACCGAACAAAAGCCGACCGCATGCTCTTCACCACTCAACAGGATGAGCGTTAGCTCGGCTGCAGCTCTTGATCTGTAAGGCGACGTCGGAAGGCTGAGTGGAGGGATTGATCCGGGCGTGGGAGCGCAGCGACCGTTTGGCGCAGCCAAACACAGCGAGAGGAGGTGCAGCGAAGCAAACCGTAGGCGCTGCGCCCGGATCGATCCCGCAGCGAAGGAACCCCGAGCCCCAGCGAGCGGGCCGCACGTAGGAGCAAGCCTTTTTGGTTACTTTTTCGGCGTCTGGAAAAAGTGACCCGCCGTAAGGGCGGAACCGTAATCAGCAACACCCGCAACAACGGATATGTACACAACGAAACTGACAGCGCCGACAGCCAGCCGTCACCCTCCTGACCCCCAAACAAGTTTATAACTACCCAACCTGCCCAAACTCCAAACTCCGGCGCCCACCCCGCATGCGAATCCAAAAAAACAAAGCCCTGCTCGCCACCCTATTGATCGTCCTCGCAGGCGCAGGTCTGTGGTACGCCCTGAAACCCGCCCCCACCAAACTCGCCACCCCCACCGCAATCCCCGTGCGAGTCATAGCGGTCAGCGAAAAAGACGTCCCCCGCTACACCAGCGGCATCGGCTCCGTACTCTCATTACACAGCGTGGTCGTGCGCCCCCAGATCGACGGCATCCTCACCAAAATCCTCGTCAAAGAAGGCCAACTCGTCAAAGCAGGCGACCTGCTGGCCACCATTGACGACCGCTCCATCCGCGCCAGCCTCGACCAGGCCCGCGCCCAACTGGGCGAAAGCCAGGCGCAACTGCAAGTCGCCCTGGTCAACCTCAAACGCTACAAACTGCTCACCGTCGACGACGGCATCTCGAAACAGACCTACGACCAGCAACAAGCCCTGGTCAACCAGTTGAAAGCCACCGCCCAAGGCAACCAAGCCTCGATCGACGCCGCGCAAGTACAACTTTCCTACACGCAAATCCGCTCCCCGGTCACCGGCCGCGTCGGTATTCGCACAGTCGACGAAGGCAACTTCCTGCGCATGACCGACACCGCCGGCCTGTTCACCGTCACCCAGATCGACCCGATCGCCGTCGAATTCTCCCTGCCGCAGCAAATGCTGCCGACCCTGCAAGGCCTGATCAACGATCCGCAGCGCGCACCGGTCAAGGCCTACATCGGCGCCGACACCGATGGCGAAACCGGCAACCTGCTCGGCGAAGGTCACCTGACCCTGATCGACAACCAGATCAACGCCAACACCGGCACCATCCGCGCCAAGGCCGAATTCGACAACGCCAGCCAGAAGCTCTGGCCCGGCCTGCTGGTCACGGTAAAAATTCAGACAGCCCTCGACAAAGATGCGCTGGTCGTCCCGCCCACCGTTGTACAACGTGGCCTCGACCAACACTTCGTTTACCGGGTCAACGGCGACAAGGTCGAAGCCGTGCAAGTGCAGATGGTTTATCAAGGCAGCGGTCAGGACATCATCAAAGGCGTGAAGGCCGGTGACGTGCTGGTCACCGATGGCCAGTCGCGGCTTAAACCGGGTTCAACGGTGCAAGTCATGAGCGAGCCGGCGCAGGTGGTGCAAGCGGAGCCGAAACCATGAAGGCGCACAAAGGCGTCTCGACGTGGTGCATCGATCACCCGGTCGCAACCATTCTGCTGACCATCGCGCTGGTGCTGGTCGGTTTGATTGCCTTCCCGCGTTTACCGATTGCCCCACTGCCGGAAGCGGAATTTCCGACGATTCAGGTGTCCGCGCAGTTGCCCGGCGCCAGCCCCGACACCATGGCCTCGTCCGTGGCCACGCCGCTGGAGGTGCAATTCAGCGCCATCCCCGGCATGACCCAGATGACCTCCAGCAGTGCGCTCGGCTCCAGCCTGCTGACCCTGCAGTTCACCCTCGATAAAAGCATCGACACCGCCGCCCAGGAAGTCCAAGCGGCGATCAACACCGCCGCCGGCAAACTGCCCAAGGACATGCCGACCCTGCCGACTTGGAAGAAGGTCAACCCGGCCGACAGCCCGGTACTGATCCTCAGCGTCAGTTCGACGCAAATGCCCGGCACCGAACTCAGCGATCTGGTGGAAACCCTGCTCTCGCGTCAGATCAGTCAGATCGACGGCGTAGGCCAAATCAACATCACCGGTCAGCAACGTCCGGCGATTCGCGTACAAGCCTCGGCGGACAAACTGGCGGCGATCGGCCTGACCCTCGCCGACATTCGACTGGCGATTCAGCAGACCAGCCTCAACCTCGCCAAAGGTGCGCTGTACGGCGAATCGAGCATCTCGACGCTGTCGACCAACGACCAGTTGTTCCACCCCGAGGACTACAGCCAACTCATCGTTTCCTACAAGGACGGCGCCCCGGTTCACCTGCGTGATGTCGCCAAAGTCGTCAACGGTTCAGAAGATGCCTACGTGCAAGCCTGGGCCGGTGATCAACCCGGGGTGAACTTGGTGATCTCGCGTCAACCGGGCGCGAACATCGTTGAAACCGTCGACCGCATTCAAGCCGCCCTGCCCGGCCTCGAAGCGATGCTGCCGGCCTCGGTGCAGGTGAAAACCCTGATCGACCGCACCCAGACCATTCGTGCCTCCCTGCATGAGGTCGAGATCACCCTGTTGATCGCGATCCTGCTGGTGGTCGCGGTGATGGCGCTGTTCCTGCGTCAGTTGTCGGCAACCCTGATTGTTTCGGCAGTACTCGGCGTGTCGTTGATCGCCAGTTTCGCCCTGATGTACATCCTCGGTTTCAGCCTGAACAACCTGACGCTGGTGGCGATCGTGGTGGCCGTGGGATTTGTGGTCGACGATGCCATCGTGGTGGTGGAAAACATCCACCGCCATCTGGAGGCCGGCGACGATATGCGCGAAGCGGCGATCAAGGGCGCCGGCGAGATCGGCTTCACCGTGGTCTCGATCAGTTTCTCGCTGGTGGCAGCGTTTATTCCGCTGCTGTTCATGGGCGGTGTGGTCGGGCGACTGTTCAAGGAATTCGCCCTGACGGCGACCTCGACCATCATGATTTCCGTGGTGGTCTCGCTGACTCTGGCTCCAACGTTGGCGGCGCTGTTCATGCGCAAACCGGTGCACCACGCCCACGCCAAACCGGGCTTCAGCGAACGTCTGCTCGGCTGGTACGAGAAAGGTCTGCGCCGCGCCCTCGCCCATCAGAAATTGATGATTGGCGTGTTCGGTTTATCGCTGGCGCTGGCCATCGGCGGTTACATCTTTATCCCGAAAGGCTTCTTCCCGGTGCAGGACACCGGTTTCGTCCTCGGCACCACTGAAGCGGCTGCGGATATTTCCTACGGCGACATGGTGAAAAAACATCTGGCGATGGCCGAAATCGTCGCCGCCGATCCGGCGGTGCAAGCGTTTTCCCACTCGGTCGGCGTGTCCGGCAGTAACCAGACCATCGCCAACGGCCGCTTCTGGATCGCCCTGAAAAAACGCGGCGACCGTGACGTCAGCGCCAGCCAGTTCATCGACCGTATCCGCCCGCAACTGATGAAAGTCCCCGGCATCGTTCTCTATCTGCGCGCTGGCCAGGACATCAACCTCAGCTCCGGCCCGAGCCGCGCGCAGTACCAATACGTCCTGAAGAGCAACGACGGCGCGACCCTCGCGACATGGACGCAACGCCTCACGGAAAAACTGCGCAGCAACCCGGCGTTCCGCGACATTTCCAACGACCTGCAACTGGGCGGCAGCATCACCCACATCAGCATCGACCGCAGCGCCGCCGCACGTTTCGGCCTGACCGCCAGCGATGTCGATGAGGCGCTGTACGATGCTTTCGGCCAACGGCAGATCAATGAATTCCAGACCCAGGTCAACCAGTACAACGTGATTCTGGAGCTGGACACCAAACAACGCGGCAAGGCCGAAAGCCTCAACTATTTCTACCTGCGCTCACCGCTGAGTGGCGAGATGGTGCCGCTGTCAGCGCTGGCCAAATTCGACGCACCCACCATCGGCCCGCTGTCGATTGCCCACGATGGGATGTTCCCGGCCGCCAACCTGTCGTTCAACCTCGCGCCCGGCGTGGCGTTGGGTGATGCGGTGATTCTGCTCAATCAGGCCAAGGCCGAGATCGGCATGCCGACGGCGATCAGCGGCAATTTCCAGGGTGCGGCGCAGGCGTTCCAGAGTTCGCTGGCCAGCCAGCCGTGGCTGATTCTCGCGGCGCTGGTGGCGGTGTACATCATTCTCGGAGTGCTTTATGAAAGCTTCGTGCACCCGCTGACGATCATTTCGACATTGCCGGCGGCGGGTTTGGGCGCAGTGATCATGCTATGGATCTGCGGCCAGGACTTTTCGATCATGGCGTTGATCGGCCTGGTGTTGCTGATCGGTATCGTCAAGAAGAACGGCATCCTGATGATCGACTTCGCGCTCGAAGCGCAGCGCCAGCGAGGCCTGTCGCCGCAGGATGCAATTTTCGAAGCGTGCATCACGCGGTTCCGGCCGATCATCATGACCACCCTCGCCGCCCTTCTTGGCGCGCTGCCGCTGATGCTCGGTTACGGCACCGGTGCCGAACTGCGCCAACCGTTGGGGATCGCGGTGGTCGGCGGTTTGCTGGTCAGCCAGATGCTGACGTTGTTTACCACTCCGGTCATATACTTGTGGCTCGAGCGGCTGTTCCACCGGCCCAAACCGATGCCCTCACCGGCATTGGCGACCACAGACTGAGGCAGGGTCATGCGCGTTCTGATTATCGAAGACGAGGAAAAAACCGCGGATTATCTGCACCGCGGTCTGACGGAACAGGGTTACACCGTGGATCTGGCTCGCGACGGCGTCGAGGGTCTGCATCTGGCGCTGGAAAGCGACTACGCGGTGATCGTCCTCGACGTCATGCTACCGGGCCTCGATGGCTTCGGCGTACTGCGCGCATTGCGTGCACGCAAGCAGACCCCGGTGATCATGCTCACCGCCCGCGAGCGCGTCGAAGACCGCATCAAAGGCTT
Organism: Pseudomonas sp. IT-P395; assembly: GCF_949767675.1. NCBI lineage: Bacteria > Pseudomonadati > Pseudomonadota > Gammaproteobacteria > Pseudomonadales > Pseudomonadaceae > Pseudomonas > Pseudomonas sp. IT-P395. The sequence goes on along the minus strand of NZ_CATKPW010000060.1, from coordinate 45,179 downwards.
GCGCGACGGTGCCGACGATTACCTCGGCAAACCGTTTTCCTTCCTCGAACTGGTCGCGCGTCTGCAAGCACTGACCCGGCGCAGCGGCGGCCACGAACCGGTGCAAGTGAGCATCGCCGACCTGTGGATAGATCTGATCAGCCGCAAGGCCACACGCGCCGGCACCCGACTGGATCTGACCGCCAAGGAGTTTTCGTTGTTGAGCGTCCTCGCCCGTCGCCAAGGTGAAATCCTTTCGAAAACCGCGATTGCCGAGATGGTCTGGGACATCAATTTCGACAGTGACGCCAACGTCGTCGAAGTGGCGATCAAACGCCTGCGCGCCAAGCTCGACGGGCCGTTCGACGAGAAACTGCTGCACACCATTCGCGGCATGGGTTATGTGCTGGAGAGCCGTGGTGTCCAGTAACTCGATTGCCCTGCGTTTAAGCGGCATGTTCACGCTGGTGGCGCTGCTGGTGTTTCTGTTGATCGGCGGCGCGCTGTATCAGCAGGTCGACAAAGGCCTGGGATTACTGCCGGAAGCCGAGTTGGATGCGCGCTACAGCGTGCTCGAATCGGCACTCAATCGCTTCGGCACGCCGGAGCACTGGGTGAAGATCAACGCCAAGTTGAAGCTGCTTGGCGAAGAGGACAAACGCATTCGGTTCTGGGTGGTGAGTGCTGATCCGGGTTACGAATACGGTCAGCCGGATGCCGCGATTCGTGCCTTCGCCCAAGGACCGCTGGGCATGCATGACCTGCAGTTGCCCGACCATCCTTATCCGCTGAAAGTGTTGCTGACCGAACTGCCGGCCAAGGATCAGCGCCCGCCGCTGCGCTTCATGATCGGCATTGATACCGAGACCTTTCACGAGACTCAGCACAATCTGTTGATCGCGCTGATCGGGTTGGCGATTGTCGGTGTGTTGATGGCGTCGGCGCTGGGGTATTGGGTCGCGCGGATTGGTTTGAAGCCGTTGATCAAACTGTCCCATGAGGCTCAACGACTGGCGCCACCGCTCAGGGCCGGGCGCTTGCGTTTGTCGCCGCTGCCACCGGAGCTTGAGCAGTTTGTCGACTCATTCAACTCGACGCTGGAACGGGTCGAGCAGGCCTACTCGCGGCTGGAATCGTTCAACGCCGACGTCGCCCATGAACTGCGTTCACCGCTGACCAATCTGATCGGCCAGACGCAGGTGGCGCTGACCCGTGGGCGCTCTGCCGAACACTATTTCGAAGTGCTGCAATCCAATCTTGAAGAGCTGGAACGGCTGCGTTCGATCATCAATGACATGCTGTTTCTGGCCAGTGCCGATCAGGGCAACAAGGCGACCAAACTGACCTCGACGTCGCTGGCAGATGAGGTGGCGACGACGCTGGAGTATCTGGATTTCATCCTTGAAGATGCGCAGGTTGAAGTGCAGGTCAGCGGTGACGCACTGGTGCAGATCGAGGTCGCGCATTTGCGCCGGGCGTTGATCAATCTGTTGAGCAATGCGGTGCAGCACACCGGGCCGGGTCAGGTGATCGAGGTGCGCATCGAGGTTGAAGATCATCAGGTGAGTATTGGTGTGGCCAACCCCGGTTCGCCGATTGCCAGTGAGCATTTGCCACGGCTGTTCGAGCGCTTTTATCGGGTCGATGCGTCGCGTAGCAACAGTGGCAATAACCATGGGTTGGGGCTGGCGATCGTTAAAGCGATTGCGCTGATGCATGGCGGGGATGTGTTTGTGCGCAGTGATCGGGGGATGAATACTTTCGGGATTTATTTGCCGGTTTGAAAAGCCCCTCACCCTAACCCTCTCCCGGAGGGAGAGGGGACTGACCGTGGTGTTCTTTCGAAGTACGCCGACCTGAAAGCTCGAGTCGAACTCAGGCTTTGAAAAGCCCCCTATCGGCTCCCTTTCCCCCTCGCCCCCCTGGGGGAAATGGGACTGAGCGAGTTGTTCTCTCGAAGTACGCCGACCTGAAATATCCAGTCGAACTCGGATTCTGAAAAGCCCCGGATCTGCTCCCTTTCCCCCTCGCCCCCTTGGGGGAGAGGGCTGGGGTGAGGGGGTTGCCCTTGGCCGCGCCGCGATCTTCGACTTTTACCTCCCGCGCAACAGTCATTTATGAAAATCACGCTGTTTCCCAACGCTCGGCAACCTTATCTTTGCCCGCACCAAACAGCACTCGCCAAGCGAGAAGGTTTTCAAGATGTCCAACAGTATGGGTATTGCCAGCGCGTTCGTTTTGTCCTCATTGATCCTGTCGCCGATGGCGATGGCTGAAGAATCGCAGTCGTTCGTGGCGCACAATGTCGCTCGCGCTCAGGCCTTCGATCAGCATCAGGCCGAAGTGATGGCCAAGGCTCAGGACGCCTCGCAAGCCCCGCAGGCTGCCACTTCCCAGACTCAAGCAAGCGAGAAAGACAGCTGAGTCGCGCTCCGCGCCAACGTTTCCCTCGACGCGGTTGTTTGGCTCTTCCCGTTCAACCGTCGTCATTCCAGGCCGCTGCCTTTCAGCGGCCTTTTTTCGTTGTGGTCTGAAAGCCGTTTGGTTCGTCTGTAACAACAAGAAACATCGAGCGCCTCAAAATATAGAGGCGCCAGTTGACCCAAGGAGCTCCATTGCACGTGCGTTACCCAGTCCGCTTCACCCCGCTGTTCATTGCAATTGCCGCAACGATTGCCCCTGCCGCCCACGCCGACGAGCCTGCCAAAGAAGGCTTTGTCGAGGGTTCGAGCCTCAACCTCAACGCCCGCAACTACTACATGAATCGCAACCGCTTGCAGAAAGCGGACGACAACATCGAGTGGGGCCAAGGCTTTCTTGGGGTGTTCAAATCGGGTTACACCGAAGGCACGGTCGGTTTCGGCATTGACGCCCACGCCATGCTCGGGTTGAAGCTGGATGGCGGTGGCGGCACGGACGGGTCGAGCATCCTGCCGGTCCGAGAGAATGGCGGCAAAGCGCCGGGTTCGTTCTCCACGGCGGGCGGCACGTTGAAAATGCGCGCGTTCGATACCGAATTGAAGGCCGGAGACCTGTTCCTCACCAACCCGGTCATCGCTGGCGGTGAAACGCGCATGCTGCCGCAGACTTTCCGTGGTGTGAGCCTGACCAACCACAGCTTCGACGGCTGGTTGATCGAAGGTGGCCAGGCCAGTTTTACCAAGCCTTACAACCAAAGCGGTCACACGCGCATCGGCACTTCCTACGGCACCCTTGCCGACGGCGATGAGAGCCAGCACCTGAACTGGGCCGGTGTGGCCTGGAGCGGCGTCGAAGGTCTGACCAGCAGTCTTTACGCCTCCGAGCTGAAGGACATCTGGAACCAGTACTACTACGACCTGGATTACACCTGGCAGTTGAACGATCTGGTCAGCCTCAACCCGGGCCTGCATTTCTATCACACGCAAGACACCGGTGATGCGCTGCTGGGCAACATCGACAACAACACCTACAGCCTGCATTTCACCGTTGGCGTCGGTAATCACAGCGTTACCGCCGCGTATCAGCGGGTCAACGGCAACACGCCGTTCGACTACATCAGCCAGGGTGACAGCGTTTATCTGGATAACTCGCAACAGTACTCCGACTTCAACGGTCCGAACGAGCGCTCGTGGAAGCTCAAGTACGCCTATGACTTCGCCGGTGTCGGCGTGCCGGGTCTGACCTCGTCTGTGTCCTACTCGCGCGGCACTGTCGACCTGACCAAAGTTGACCCCGACAGCAAAGGCTATTCCAACTGGTACAGCGCCGATGGCCGCAACGCCAAGCATTGGGAGCGCGATCTCGATTTGCAGTATGTGGTGCAAAGCGGCCAGGCCAAGGATCTGGCGGTGCACCTGCAATGGGCGACCAACCGTGGCGGCAACGGTTACGGCGTGATTGATTCGGATACAGATGAATACCGCGTGATCATCGACTACCCGATCAACGTCTTCTAAGATCGGCGCCACAGCACAGTCTTGAAGTCCAGGCTCGCTCCCACATTAGGAATGGTTTCTGGCTTCGGCTGTGGTGTTTGGCCTACTACGCTTATAAGACCTTCCCCCAACCGACAGCCCAATCATGATCGCGAGCCGTACCCCACCCGTTGCGGGCAAGACCGGACGCCCCGAGCTGCTGCTGATCTGCGGCAGTTTGCTGACAGTGATCGCGATTCTGTGCATCGTCACGTTCCTGCTGATCCGCGAGCACGCCAATGCTCGGGAATCGGCGACCCGCAGTGCCACCACCATTGCGCAACTGATCGACGCCGATGTGCTGCGCACCGTCGAGCTGTACGACTTGACCCTGCAAGGCCTGATCGCCGCCGCCCAGCGCGATGACCTGCAAGATGTCTCACCGCAGATCCGCCATCTGGCGCTGTTCGACCGCTCGACCACGGCACGCTTCAAGGGCGACATTCTGTTGCTCGACAAACATGGGAATGTGATTGCCGATTCTTCGCGAATCGAGCCAAAACCGGGTAATTTTGCCGACCGCGATTACTTCCTCGCCCACGCCTTCAATCGCGACATCGGCATGTTCATCAGCCGTCCGTTCAAGACCCGTTGCGACTGCGACGAGGCCAATCAGTGGCGAATCAGTTTCAGTCGCCGGATCTCCTCGCAAACCGGTGAGTTCGCTGGTGTGGCCGTGGCGTCGATGAAACTCGACTACTTCGACCAATTGTTCAACAGCCTCGACATTGGCAAAGACAGCACGCTGAACATCATCAACAGTGACGGCGTCCTGCTCGCACAGAAGCCTTATCTGCAAAGTGATTCCATCGGCAAAAGCTTCGGCAACCGGCCGAATGTCGTGCGCATCCTCGGCGACAAGGACGGCAGCGGCAGTTTCACCAGCACCTCGAGCATGGATCATCAGCAGCGCCTCTATACCTATTCGCGGGTTGGCAATTTGCCGTTGACGGTGATGGTTGCGCTGTCCAGCGATCAAGTGTTCGGCACCTGGCGGCGCACCGCGATTCTGATCAGCGGTGCCACGGGCGTGTTGTGCGTGGGTCTGTTGTGGCTGACCTGGCTGTTGGCCCGCGAATTACGCTTGCGCCAGCGTGCCGAGCGCGAGCTGGCGCAACTGGCTGCTACCGATGCGCTGACGGGCGTGGCCAATCGGCGAATGCTCGATCAGGCACTGCGTCATGAGTGGTTCCGCGCCCAGCGCTCGGGCAAACCGATGTCGGTGATGATGATCGATGCCGATCATTTCAAGGCTTTCAATGATCGACATGGGCATCAGGCTGGGGATCAGGCGTTGAAGACGCTGGCCAAGGTCATCACGGACAATGTGCGGCGACCGGCGGATTTGGTCGCGCGTTATGGCGGGGAGGAGTTTTCGGTGATTCTGGCCGAGACCGACGGCCATGGCGCGCAGCAGATTGCCGAGCATATTCGCCAAGCGGTGGAGCAGTTGCCGTTGGTCGACGGGGCCGAGCGGCCGATGACCGTGAGTATTGGCATCGCGACATGGACGGCGGCGAGCGAGATGACGCTGGAGCAGTTGCTGTTTGCGGCGGACAAGGCGTTGTATCAGGCCAAGGAAGGTGGGCGTAATCGGGTGGTGGTGGCTGCCTGATAGATGTATTGGCTTCACCGGCCCTATCGCTGGCAAGCCAGCTCCCACAGGGATTTGTGATGTGCTGCAGATTTGTGATTCACAAAGAAACCTGTGGGAGCTGGCTTGCCAGCGATAGGGCCAGATCAGGCACTAGAGAAATTGCAGGCATAAAAAAAGGCCATCCGAGGATGGCCTTCAAAAAACTAGAGAGGTTTTTTACTTACACCGCCGCAACCGGGCGCATGTAAGAGATTGGTGCGGTGCTGGCGTCTTCGAACGTCACCACTTCCCAAGCATCTGTCTGCTCAATCAACTTGCGCAGCAGCTGGTTGTTCAGTGCATGACCGGACTTGAAGCCTTTGAACTCACCAATCAGGCTGTTACCCAGCAGGTACAGGTCGCCAATGGCATCGAGGATCTTGTGCTTCACGAATTCGTCTTCATAGCGAAGGCCGTCTTCGTTCAACACGCCATCGGCATCGACCACGATTGCGTTTTCAACGCTGCCGCCGAGTGCGAGGTTGTGCTTGCGCAGGTACTCGATATCACTCATGAAACCAAAGGTACGGGCGCGGCTGACTTCTTTTACGAACGAAGTGCTGGAAAAATCCACGCTTGCACTTTGGGTGCGGTCCCGGAATACCGGGTGATCGAAATCGATCTCGAAGCTCACCTTGAACCCTTCGAAAGGGACGAAAGTGGCGCGCTTGTCGCCGTCTTCCACTGTCACTTCACGCAGGATGCGGATGAATTTCTTGGCGGCGTCCTGTTCTTCCAGGCCTGCCGATTGAATCAGGAATACGAAGGGTCCAGCGCTGCCATCCATGATCGGGACTTCGGACGCGGAGAGCTCGACGTAGGCGTTATCGATGCCCAGGCCAGCCATGGCCGAGAGCAAGTGCTCTACCGTGTCCACTTTCACGTCGCCGTTGATCAGCGTCGTCGACATAGTGGTTTCACCGACGTTTTCCGCGCGGGCAGGAATCTGCACCACAGGGTCGAGGTCAGCGCGACAAAACACAATGCCAGTGTCGACAGGCGCAGGCTTGAGGGTCAGGTAGACCTTCTCACCGGAGTGCAGGCCTACACCTGTGGCACGGATAATATTTTTCAGTGTGCGTTGTTTAATCATGGCTTGGGCCGCTTCAGCGCAAATTGCGAACTGGTATCAACAAAGGCTGGCGATGATAGCAGACCATGCCTTTGCTGAACACCAATCACCTTCATAGCCCTGATACATTCCATCAATCGGCCTGACGACGCAGGAAAGCCGGGATGTCCAGGTAGTCCAGATCATCTTGCGGATTCATCTTCGCGGCAGCCGCAGCACCGGCCTGAGCCTGGTTGCGCATGACGGTCGGACGGTCCAGATCACGGTAGTTCACCGCTGGCGCTTCCTGACGGGCCGCAGCCGGTTGTTGCACCTGGGCAGAAGCCATGGAGGTGTGAACGGTGTTGTCGATAACCTTTACAGGCTTCTCGATTTTCGCGCCCAGACCGGTGGCAACCACAGTCACGTGCAGTTCGTCGCGCATGTCCGGATCGATAACGGTACCGACCTTGACCATCGCGTGCTCGGAAGCGAAGGCTTCGATGATGCTACCCACGTCGGAGTACTCACCCAGGGACAGGTCAGGACCGGCGGTGATGTTCACCAGGATGCCGCGTGCGCCTTGCAGGTTCACGTCTTCCAGCAGCGGGTTGCGGATGGCCGCTTCAGTGGCTTCACGTGCACGGTTCGGACCGCTGGCGCAGCCAGTGCCCATCATCGCCATGCCCATTTCGCTCATTACGGTACGCACGTCGGCGAAGTCGACGTTGATCATGCCCGGACGCTTGATGATGTCGGAGATACCGCGAACGGCACCGGCCAGTACATCGTCAGCCTTGGCGAAAGCCGACAAGAGGCTTGCGTCTTTACCGAGGATGGTCAGCAGCTTCTCGTTAGGGATGGTGATCAACGAGTCGACGCTTTCCGAAAGCATGCGGATGCCTTCATCGGCGATCTGCATACGCTTGCGGCCTTCGAACGGGAACGGACGCGTTACTACCGCAACGGTCAGAATGCCCATTTCCTTGGCCACTTCGGCGATGATCGGCGCAGCACCGGTACCGGTACCGCCGCCCATGCCAGTGGTGATGAACACCATGTTGGTGCCCTGCAGGACTTCGGCAATGCGCTCACGGTCTTCGAGAGCGGCCTGACGACCTACTTCAGGGTTGGCGCCGGCGCCCAGACCTTTGGTCACGCCCGTGCCCAGTTGTAGAATGGTACGCGCGCCGATGTTTTTCAGCGCTTGAGCATCAGTGTTGGCGCAGATGAATTCAACGCCTTCGATGTTGCTCTTGACCATGTGATTGACAGCGTTGCCGCCGCCACCGCCAACACCGATAACTTTGATTACCGGGCTTGCGGGGATGTTGTCTACGAGTTCGAACATTTTCCCTCTCCTTACATTCTCTAGTTTTTTCGCCTACTGCATTTTTGTTGCGGTGTTGCGGTAAAGCTTTAGAAGTTGCCTTGAACCCACTTCTTCAATCGGTCCAGCAACGGCGCCTGTGGCTCTTCGTTGCTGTAGCTGTCGCGGCTGCCGATGCCGGAGAACGAAACCCCGTCGGACTGCTTTTGCAGGCCGTACATCAACAAACCAACGCCAGTGGAATAAATCGGGTTGCGCACCACGTCATCCAGACCTTTCACGCCATGCGGTACGCCGAGGCGGACCGGCATGTGGAAGATTTCTTCGGCCAGTTCAGTGGCGCCTTCCATCTTCGACGTACCGCCGGTGAGGACGATGCCGGCCGGGATCAGGTCTTCGTAGCCGCTGCGACGCAGCTCGGCCTGGATCAGGGTGAACAGTTCGTCGTAACGCGGCTCGACCACTTCGGCCAGGGCCTGACGCGACAGTTCGCGCGGTGGACGATCGCCAACACTCGGCACCTTGATGGTTTCACCGGCACCGGCCAGTTTGGCCAGGGCGCAGGCGTAGCGGATCTTGATCTCTTCGGCGTACTGGGTCGGGGTGCGCAACGCCATGGCGATGTCGTTGGTCACCTGATCACCGGCAATCGGGATCACTGCGGTGTGGCGGATCGCGCCTTCAGTAAAGATCGCGATGTCAGTGGTGCCGCCGCCGATGTCGACCAGGCACACGCCGAGTTCTTTCTCGTCGTCGGTCAGCACCGAGTAGGCCGAGGCCAGTTGCTCGAGAATGATGTCGTCGATTTCCAGACCGCAGCGACGCACGCATTTTTCAATGTTTTGTGCAGCGTTGACGGCGCAGGTGACCACGTGAACCTTGGCTTCCAGACGCACGCCGGACATGCCCAGAGGCTCGCGTACGCCTTCCTGGTTATCGATCACGTAATCCTGCGGCAAGGTGTGCAGCACGCGCTGGTCAGCCGGGATAGCTACAGCCTGAGCGGCGTCGAGCACGCGCTCAAGGTCAGCCGAGCTGACTTCACGATCACGGATCGCGACGATGCCGTGGGAGTTCAGGCTGCGGATGTGATTGCCCGCCACGCCGACGAACGCCGAGTGAATGCGGCAGCCCGCCATCAGTTGGGCCTCTTCGATCGCGCGCTGGATCGATTGCACGGTGGACTCGATGTTGACCACCACGCCCTTCTTCAGGCCACGGGACGGATGGGTACCGATCCCGACGATTTCCAGCGAGCCGTCGTCGGAAACCTCGCCGACCAGCGCCACCACCTTGGAGGTGCCGATATCGAGACCGACGATCATTTTGCCGCTTTGCACGTTTGCCATGGGTCCTGCCTCTTCTTAATTCTTTGCGACAGCGGGTTGGGCTGTCGTCGGCGCTACTGGTTCCCGCCAGCCAACAGCGAGGCCGTTGGCGTAGCGCAGATCGATGCGCGCAATGTTCGTAATCTGGTCTTTAAGCGTCTTGTCATAGATGGCGATAAAGCGGCGCATCTTTTCCACCAGGTTGCCGCGTCCCAGCAGCAACTCGATGCCGGGGCCGGAACTGCCGGCACCGGTGGTCAGGAACCAACTCCCGCGTTCACGCAATTCCAGGCGCGCAATCGAGAAGCCCAACGGCCGCAGCATCTGGCTCAGCACCTGATACTGCTGCATGACTTGCTGCTGAGCCCGTTGTGGGCCGAACAGCTGTGGCAGGTGTTCGTAATTCGCCAGTTCCTTGGGCGTAAACGCCTGGCCCTGGTTGTTCAGCAACGACTCGTCGCCCCAACGCGCCACCGGCAATTGTTCTTCGAGGCGGATCACCACCTGGTCCGGCCACACCCGACGGACTTCGGCGTGGGCGATCCACGGCATCTGCTCAAGCTCGGTGCGCATACCGGCCAGGTCGATGGTGAAGAAGCTCGACGCCACATACGGGGCGATCCGCTGCTGCACCGCTTGCTGGCTGATGTAGCTCAGGTCGCCCTGCACGGCGATCTTGGTGATCGGCCGGTCGGCGTACGGCAGCAAACGCGTCGCGCCTTCGTAAGTGCCAAAGCCCAGCACCACCAACAGCACCGGCCAGAACAGACTTTTCAGAAAGCTGAAATTGGCTTTCGGCAGGCGCGCGGACATCGGCTCTTTCGCCACCATTCGGCTGGCACCCCGTGGCACCGGCTTGCGGCCGGGTGCGGGAGGCTGATGTCGGAGCTGAGCGCCTTGCATCGTCTTAACCTCGAGCGTCTTCAACACTGGCGGCCAGAATGGCCAGAACCAGTTGCTGGAAATCCAGGCCAGCCGCACGGGCCGCCATCGGCACCAGACTGTGATCGGTCATGCCCGGAGCGGTGTTCACTTCCAGAAACCAGAACTGCCCGTCGGCGTCCTGCATCACGTCCGCCCTGCCCCAACCGGCAATACCCAGCGCCTCACAGGCCTTGGCCGTGAGATCCATGAGTTCCTGTTCCTTGGCGGCATCCAGCCCGCACGGAATGCGGTACTGGGTATCGTTGGCGATGTACTTGGCGTCGTAGTCGTAGAACGTGTGCGGTGTACCCAGGGCGATAGGAGGCAACACCTGGTCACGCAGGGTGGCGATGGTGAACTCCGGACCTTGAATCCATTGCTCAACCAAGACTTGCGAATCGTAGGTACTGGCCGCTTTCCATGCGTCGATCAACTCGGACGCAGAACTCACTTTGGCCATCCCGATACTTGAACCTTCATGCGCCGGTTTGACGATCAAAGGGAAGCCCAGTTCCGTCGCCGCCGAAATACAATCGGCTTCGCTGCACAGCACGGCGTGACGCGGCGTCGGAATCCCGAGGCTGTGCCAGACCTGCTTGGTGCGCAGTTTGTCCATCGCCAGTGCCGAGGCCAGAATGCCACTGCCGGTGTACGGAATGCCCGCCACTTCGAGCAGGCCCTGCATGGAGCCGTCTTCACCGCCACGGCCGTGAAGAATGATGAAGGCGCGGTCGATCTTTTCGCTGAGCAGACGTTGCAGAATGTCGTCGCCAACGTCGATGCCGAACGCGTCCACGCCAGCACTTTGCAGCGCTTCAAGTACGGCGTTACCGGATTTCAGCGAAACCTCACGCTCGGCACTCAGCCCGCCGAAGAGCACGGCGACGCGGCCGAAGTCTTTTGGCGCGATGGTGGAGAACAGGTTGGCGTAGGCAGCAGTCATTTCAACTTCCCCTCGACCGACGCCGCCACGGCGCCAGCGAACAATTCACTTTTCAACAGCTTCGGCGCGAGACCGCCGATATCACCGGCGCCCTGGCACAGCAGGATGTCGCCGGCACGCAGCAGCGGCTTGACCAGCGGCGCCAGATCGACGCCACGCTCGATGTAGATCGGGTCGAGCTGACCGCGCTGGCGGATGCTGTTGCACAGTTTGCGGCTGTCGGCGCCCGGGATCGGCTCTTCACCGGCCGGATAGACTTCCATCAGCAGCAGCACGTTGGCGTCGGCCAGTACATTGACGAAGTCGTCGTACAGGTCGCGGGTGCGGCTGTAGCGATGCGGTTGATACACCATCACCAGACGGCGCTCCGGCCAGCCACCGCGCACGGCTTTGATCACTGCAGCGACTTCGGTCGGGTGGTGACCGTAGTCATCGACCAGCATCACGTTGCCGCCGTCCACTGGCAGTTCGCCGTAGACCTGGAAGCGTCGACCCACGCCCTGGAAGCCAGAGAGGCCCTGAACGATGGCTTCATCGCTGACGCCTTCGTCGGTGGCGATGCAAATGGTCGCCAGCGAGTTGAGGACGTTGTGGTTGCCGGGCATGTTCACCGACACGTCCAGCGGTTCACGATCCGGGCGCAGCACGGTGAAGAACGTCTGCATGCCTTGCTGGCGAATATTGATCGCGCGCACGTCAGCGTCTTCGCTGAAGCCGTAGGTCACGGTCGGACGTTTCACCAGCGGCAGGATTTCGCGCACCACCGGATCGTCCAGGCACATCACTGCCAAGCCGTAGAACGGCAGGTTGTGCAGGAACTCGACGAAGGTTTTCTTCAGTTTGTTGAAGTCACCGTCGTAGGTCGCCATGTGGTCGGCGTCGATGTTGGTGACCACGGCCACCAGCGGTTGCAGATGCAGAAAACTCGCATCGCTTTCATCGGCTTCGGCGATCAGGTAACGGCTGGTGCCGAGCTGGGCATTGGTGCCCGCGGCATTCAGACGACCACCGATGACGAACGTCGGGTCCAGACCACCCGCGGCGAACACCGAAGCGATCAGGCTGGTGGTGGTGGTTTTGCCGTGCGTACCGGCGACAGCGATGCCGTGGCGATAGCGCATCAGTTCCGCAAGCATTTCGGCACGCGGTACAACCGGAATGCGGCGCTCAAGCGCAGTCGCGACTTCCGGGTTCGAGGTATTTACCGCGCTAGACACCACCAGCACATCGGCGGTCGCAGCGTTCTCGGCACGGTGGCCAATGAAAATCTGCGCGCCGAACGATTCCAGACGCTCGGTCACCGGCGAAGCTTTCAGGTCGGAACCGGACACTTGGTAGCCCAGGTTCAACAACACTTCGGCAATACCGCACATGCCCACGCCGCCGATGCCGACGAAGTGGATGCGACGGATGCGGCGCATTTCCGGTTGCGGCATGGCTTTCTGATTCTCAACCATGGGCCACCTCCAGACAGGTATCGACCACGCTACGGGTGGCATCGGGTTTCGCCAGACGGCGGGCCGCTTGGGCCATATCTTCGAGTCGTTGCGGTTGCATCAAGACCTCTGTCAGGCGCGCGGCAAGGTCCGCGGCACCAGTCGTTCTTTGCGGCATCAGGAAGGCAGCGCCTTCGCGGGCCAAATAATCGGCGTTGCGGGTCTGGTGATCGTCGATCGCGTGGGGCAAAGGCACCAGCATCGAGGGCAGACCGGCGGCAGCCAGCTCACTGATGGTCAACGCGCCTGCGCGACACACCACCAGGTCAGCCCAGCCATAGGCCTGGGCCATGTCTTTGATGAACGGCTGCACCTGCGCTTCCACGCCGGCGGCGCGGTAACGCTCTGCAGTCACTTCATCGTGGTTTTTGCCAGCCTGATGAAACACTTCCGGGCGCAAATCGGCAGCGACTTGGGCCAGGGCTTCAGGCAGCAACTTGTTCAACGGTTCTGCGCCAAGGCTTCCGCCGAGGATCAGCAAACGCGCTTTGCGACCGGCCAGGGCAGGTCGCGATGTATCGAGGAACAGCTCGCTGCGCACCGGGTTTCCGGTGGTACGGCGGGTGTCCGACAGAGTAAAGGTGTCGGGGAACGCTTCACACACCCGGGCGGCGAACGGCACCAGCAACCGATTGGCGGTGCCGGCCACGGCGTTCTGCTCGTGAACGATCACCGGCACGCCGGCCAGTTTCGCGGCGAGGCCACCGGGACCGGTCACATAACCACCGAAGCCGACCACACACACCGGCTTCAAGCGACGAATGATCGCCCGCGCCTGCCACACCGATTTGAGCAGCATGAACGGCGCCTTGAGCAGCGACAGCTTGCCCTTGCCGCGCAGGCCGGTAGCGTTGATGCGGTGCAGTTCAAGACCTGCCGCCGGCACCAGTTCATTCTCGATGCCGCGTGGCGTGCCGAGCCAGTGCACGGTGTAGCCGCGCGCCTGAAACTCGCGGGCACAGGCCAGCGCCGGGAATACGTGGCCGCCGGTGCCGCCGGCCATGATCAATACGTTAGCGCCCATGATTCGGCTCCTCGGCGAAGTCGCTCTCATGGAACTCCATCTCTTCACTGCCCAGATGGGTTCGACTCTCCCACTCGATCCTCAGCAACAAGCCGAGACAGGCACAGCAGATCACCAACGAGCTGCCGCCATAACTGAGGAACGGCAAGGTCAGGCCCTTGGTTGGCAGCAGGCCGACGTTCACACCGATGTTGATCAGGAACTGACCAATCCACAGGAACGACAGACCGTAAGCCACATACGCGGCAAAGAACTGCTTGGCTTTCTCCGCCCACAAGCCGATGTACATGCCGCGAATACACACGAACACGAACAGCGCCACGGTGCACAGCGAACCCACGGCGCCGAGCTCTTCAGCCAGTACCGAGAACACGAAGTCAGTGTGCGCTTCCGGCAGGTAGAACTGCTTCTGCACGCTGTTGCCCAGACCGACGCCCAGCCATTCACCGCGACCGAACGCGATCAACGCTTGCGACAACTGATAACCGGCACCGAACTGGTCAGCCCACGGGTCGGCGAAGTTGGTCAGACGCGCCATACGATATGGCTGCATCTGAATCAGCAAGACCACGGCCCCGACCGCCAACACCACCATCAGCGAGAAGCGGAACAGTCCGACCCCGCCGAGGAACAGCATGGCCGCCGCAGCCCCCATCATTACTACGGTGGCCCCGAAGTCCGGTTCCATCAGCAACAGACCGGCCATCGGCAGCAGCACAATGAACGGCTTGAAGAAGCCCATCCAGCTTTCACGCACCTCTTTCTGGCGACGCACCAGATAACCGGCGAGGTAGATCACCACGAACACTTTGGCGATCTCGGAAGGCTGCACGTTGAAGAAGCTGAAACCGATCCAGCGCATCGAACCGTTCACTTCGCGACCGATGCCGGGAATGATCACCATCACCAGCAAGCCGAACGCACCGATCAGCATCAGCCAGCCGAGACGTTGCCAGGTGGCGATCGGAATCATCATGGTGACGATGCACGCGCCCAGACCCAGCACCACATAAATAAGGTGGCGAATCATGTAATACAGCGGACTGCCCGACTGCGCGGCTGCCACTTCGGTGGACGCCGAGGCGATCATGATCAAACCGAGACCGAGCAGCGCCAGGCAACCGGCGAGCATCGGGAAATCGAGGTCGATACCGCGCCCGGTGATGATCGGCGACGGATACGGTTTGATGATATTGCGCAGGCTCATGCCAGATCCTCCACAGCGCGGACGAACTGGTGACCACGGTCTTCGTAATTCTTGAACATGTCGAAACTGGCACAGGCCGGCGACAGCAGCACGACGTCACCCGGCTGGGCGGCGGCGCGGCATTGCGCAACGGCGTCGACCAGCGAGGTCGCGCGAATCAGCGGCACGGCATCACCGATTGCCGCACCGATCTTGTCGGAGTCGCGGCCCATCAGGATCACGGCGCGGCAGTTGGCCGCCACCGGATCACGCAGATCGTTGAATTCGGCACCCTTGCCATCACCACCGGCGATCAGGATGACCTTACCGTTGATGTCCGTGCCGAGGCCTTCGATGGCCGCCAGTGCGGCGCCAACGTTGGTCGCTTTGGAATCGTTGTAATACGCCACGCCATCGAGATCACGCACCCACTGGCAGCGATGTTCGAGGCCGGCGAAGGTGCGCAGCGCCGAGAGCATGGCGTCGAACGGCAAGCCCACGGCGTGACCGAGCGCCAGCGCCGCGAGGGCGTTGGACTGGTTGTGTGCACCGCGAATCTTCAATTCACGCACTGGCATCAGATTCTGGAATTCGAAGGCCAGGTACTTCTCGCCATCTTCTTCGCGGATACCGAATGCCTTGAAATCCGGTTTGCTCAGACCGAAGGTCCAGCACGGCTGGCCCTCACCCATCAACGGACGAGTCAGCGCATCCTGACGGTTGACCACGAACTGCTTGGCACCACGGAAAATCCGGTGCTTGGCCAAGTGGTACGCCGGTAGACCGCTGTAGCGATCCATGTGGTCTTCGCTGATGTTCAGCACGGTGGCCACTTCGGCATTGAGCTGGTCGGTGGTTTCCAGTTGGAAACTCGACAGTTCCATCACGTACAGCTCGACGTCGTCGCTGAGCAGATCCAGCGCCGGAGTGCCAAGGTTGCCGCCGACGGCGACACGTTTGCCGGCCGCAGCCGCCATCTCGCCGACCAAAGTGGTGACGGTGCTTTTCGCGTTGGAACCGCTGATGGCCACGATCGGCGCCCGCGCGTTACGCGCGAACAGCTCGATGTCGCCGGACAGTTTCACGCCACGGGCCGCAGCGGCTTGCAGGGCCGGGGTCGCCAGCGCCAGGCCGGGGCTCACGTAGAGCTCGTCGGCACGGCACAGGAATTCGACGTCCAGCTCGCCACAACGCACTTCCACGTGCGGATAGTCACGCTTGAGCGTGGCCAGTTCCGGTGGATTTTCCCGCGTGTCGGCCACGGCAAACGACGTGCCCCGGTTCGCCAGGAAGCGAACCAGGGACATGCCGCTCTTGCCGAGGCCGACAACGATGCGGAAGTGGTCAGAAGCGATCAGAGACACTCGTTCTACCTCAGCTTCAGGGTGGCAAGGCCGATCAGCACGAGAATCACGGTGATGATCCAGAAACGGACGATCACGCGCGGCTCGGGCCAGCCCTTGAGTTCAAAATGGTGGTGGATCGGTGCCATGCGGAACACACGGCGACCGGTCAGCTTAAAGGACGCAACCTGAATGACGACTGACAGGGTTTCCATCACGAACACGCCGCCCATGATGAACAGGACGATTTCCTGACGGACGATCACCGCGATGGTGCCCAGCGCCGCGCCGAGTGCCAGGGCACCGACGTCGCCCATGAACACTTGCGCCGGATAGGTGTTGAACCACAGGAAGCCGAGACCGGCACCGATCAGCGCGCCGCAGAACACGATCAGTTCGCCCGCGCCCGGCACGTAAGGGATCAACAGGTATTCAGCGAATTTCACGTTACCCGACAGGTAGCAGAAGATGCCGAGGCCACCACCGACCATCACGGTCGGCATGATTGCCAGGCCATCGAGGCCGTCAGTCAGGTTGACCGCGTTGCTCGAGCCGACGATCACAAAGTAGGTCAGCACGATGAAACCGAGGCCCAGCGGAATGCTGTAGTCCTTGAGCATCGGCAGAATCAGCGTGGTTTCCACCGGGGTGGAAGCAGTCATATAAAGGAAGATCGCCGCGCCGAGGCCAAACACCGATTGCCAGAAATACTTCCAGCGGCTCGGCAGACCACGCGAGTTCTTCTCGATGACTTTGCGGTAATCGTCGACCCAGCCGATGGCGCCGAACAACAAAGTCACCAACAAAACAGTCCAGACGTAGCGGTTGCTCAGGTCAGCCCAAAGCAGAGTGCTGACGCCGATCGAAGACAGAATCAGTGCGCCGCCCATGGTCGGTGTACCCGACTTGGACAGGTGCGATTGCGGGCCATCATTTCGAACGGACTGACCGATCTGACGGTTCTGCAAAGTGCGGATCATCCACGGGCCATAGCACAGCGACAAAACCAGCGCGGTCAGCACACCGAGAATCCCGCGCAGGGTCAGGTACTGAAAGACCGCGAAGCCTTTGTAGAACTGTTGCAGATACTCCGCTAGCAGCAGCAGCATTAATGTTTCTCCAGACTGGACCCGCACAGAGCCGCAACGATGTTTTCCATCGCTGCACTGCGCGAACCCTTGATCAAAATGGTGGTGTTTGTGTCCTGCTCGGCGTCGAGGGCCTGAATCAGTTCGGCTTGCGTGCCGAAGTGATGCGCCTGTTCACCGAAAGCGTTTACGGCGTGAACCATGTTTGGCCCGACGGCATAAAGCGCGGAAACCTTGCCCCGGGCGTACTCGCCCACGTCGCGGTGCCCCTGCTCCGCCCAATCGCCCAACTCGCCGATATCTCCGAGCACCAGGACGGTGCGGCCGGAAAAGCCGGCGAGTATATCAACGGCCGCGCACATCGAGGTGGGGTTTGCGTTGTAAGTGTCATCGATCACGCGCATACCGTTTTTCGCCAGTTGCGCGACGGTGCGACCCTTGACCGGTTGCACGGCGCCAAGCCCGGTGGCGATGCCGAACAGCGACACGCCCAAGGCGTGAGCGGCAGCGGCGGCGGCCATGGAGTTGGCGACGTTATGCGTGCCGAGCAGGTTCAGTTGAACGCGCTCGACACCTTCAGGCGTGTGCAGATTGAAGGCCGGGCAACCACGGGCATCGGTGCTCAGATCGCTGGCGTAAAAGTCCGCGTGCGTATTGCTCAAGGCAAAAGTCAGCACTTTGCGCGCGCCCGCACGGGTCTTCCAGATACCGAAGGCCTTGTCATCGAGGTTGAGCACGGCGACACCATCGGCCGCCAGCCCGTCGATGATTTCGCCTTTGGCTTCGACGATTTTTTCCGGCCCGCCGAACTCACCAACATGCGCGGTGCCGGCATTGTTGAGGATCGCCACGTGCGGCTTGGTCAGGCCAACGGTGTAAGCGATTTCGCCGAGACGCGAGGCGCCCAGTTCAATGACGGCCGAAGTGTGTTCCGCAGCCAGTTCGAGCAGGGTCAGCGGCGCGCCGAGATCGTTGTTCAGATTGCCACGGGTCGCCAGTACCGGACCGCGGGTGCGCAGGATGCTCGCGAGCATTTCCTTGACCGTGGTCTTGCCGCTGGAACCGGTGATCGCTGCGACTGGCTGAGTGAACGCGGCACGGTTCAGCGCGCCCAACTGGCCGAGGGCCTGACGGGTGTCTTTGACCAGCAGTTGCGGCAAGGTGCTGTCGGCGACTTCACGCTCGACCAGCGCAGCCACGGCGCCTTTGCCAGCGACATCGTTCAAATAGTCATGACCGTCGAATCGCGGGCCGGTCAACGCAATAAACAGTTGGCCTGGCTGGATCGCACGGCTGTCGATGCTGACGCCGTCGAAACTGGCATCAGCAGCGATCAAACGTGCATCGAGTGCGTTGGTCAGTTCGCTGAGTTTCAAGGCCTTAAGCATGGGCCACCTCCCACGCCGTCAGGGCGTGATCAGCCTCGACCAGATCGGAGAAAGCGTGGCGCTCGCCGTTGATTTCCTGATAGTCCTCGTGACCTTTACCGGCCAGCACAATCACGTCATCCGCCGAAGCGCCGGCAATCAGTTGCGCAATCGCCTGACCACGGCCGGCGACAAAGGTGACTTTATCCACAGCCGTGAAACCGGCGCGGATGTCATCGAAAATCACTGCCGGATCTTCAGTGCGCGGGTTGTCGTCGGTGACCAGCACCTGATCGGCCAGACGCTCGACCACTTCAGCCATCAACGGACGCTTGCCGCGATCACGGTCACCGCCGCAGCCGAACAGGCACAGCAATTGACCTTTGACGTGCGGGCGCAGCGCGGTCAGAACCTTTTCCAATGCATCCGGGGTGTGGGCGTAATCGACCACCACCAACGGCTGAGTGCCACCGCCAAGACGCTGCATGCGCCCGGCCGGGCCTTCGAGTTTCGGCAGTACTTTGAGAATTTCGTCGAGCGCGTAATCCAGACCGAGCAAGGCGCCGACCGCCGCCAGAACGTTGCTCAGGTTGAAACGACCGAGCAAGGTGCTGCGCAGATGATGTTCGCCCTGCGGCGTCACCAGTGTGGCGCGCACGCCGTGGTCATCGAACTGCGCTTCGCGGCAATATAGATAGGCGCTGCTGTCGAGCAGGCTGTAGGTGATCAGGCGCGATTCGCGTTTTTCAGCGGCCAGTTGCCGGCCGAAATCGTCGTCGAGGTTGACCACACGACACTTCAGATCATTCCAGGCGAACAGCTTGGCCTTGGCCTCGGCGTATGCCTCCATGCTGCCGTGATAATCCAGGTGATCGCGGGACAAGTTGGTCATCACCGCGACGTCGAACGCCAGCGCCGTGACCCGGCCCTGATCCAGACCGTGGGACGAGACTTCCATGGCCACGGCTTTGGCGCCGGCCTTTTTCAGGTCGCCCAACGTTGCTTGCACGGCGATCGGATTCGGCGTGGTGTGCAGACCGCTTTGCAGTGCGCCATAGAAGCCGGAACCCAAGGTCCCAACGATGCCGCAATGCTGACCGAGCAGATCCAGCGCCTGCGCAACCAATTGGGTCACGCTGGTTTTGCCGTTGGTGCCGGTCACGCCGATCAAGTTCAGGTGATGGCTTGGCTCGCCGTAAAAACGCCCGGCAATGTCCGACAGCTGCGCTGCCAAGCCTTTGACCGGAATCAGCGGCACGTCGGTGATCGGCAGTACGGTGGCACCTTCGACTTCATACGCTACAGCCGCCGCGCCGCGTTGCAAGGCATCGGCGATGTGCGCACGGCCATCGAATTTGCCGCCGGGCACGGCGAGGAACAAATCGCCCGCGCGTACGTTGCGGCTGTCCAGCGCCAATTCACGGATCAACAGATCGTGGCCGGCGTGGGGGAATATCTTGTTCAGACTTAATGACATCAGCCGCGCCCTCCATTGGCTTTCAGCGGAACGACCGGGGTAGCGTTGGCTTGTTGCGTCGTCGGCAGATTGTCCGGCGTAACGTTCATCAGACGCAGGGTGCCGGACATCACACGGCTGAACACCGGCGCGGAAACCAGACCACCGAAGTAACCGGCCTTGGACGGTTCATCAATCACGACAACGATGGCGTAACGCGGATCGCTCATCGGACCGAAACCGGCGAACAGCGAGCGGTAAGAGTTTTCCGCATAGCCCTTGGTGCCCACCGAGGTCTTACGCGCAGTACCCGACTTGCCCGCCACGTGATACGCCGGCACCTGCGCACGGAACACGCCGCGCGGCGCTTCGATCACCTGAGTAAGCATGCCTTGCAGGGTTTTCGCGACGGCTTCCGGCAGCACCTGCGTGGTCTGCGGTGGCTTGTCGGTTTTGATCAGGGTCAACGGCGCGAGACGACCGTTGTTGGCCAATGCCGAGAACGCGTGGACGAGCTGAATCGCGGTCACGGAAATACCGTAGCCGTAAGAAAGCGTTGCGGTTTCAGCCTTGCGCCAATCGCGGTAGTTCGGCAGGTTGCCGACACGTTCGCCCGGGAAGCCAAGGCCGGTGTCCTGGCCGAGGCCGACTTTCTGCGCGAGGCGGAAAATCGTTTCGCCGCCGATATCGAACGCGACCTTACTCATGCCGACGTTACTGGAATTGATCAGGATGCCGGTCAGGTCGAGCACCGGACCTTCGCTCTTGGAGACGTCCTTGATGGTGTATTTGCCGATCTGCAGGGAGCCCGGATACACCTCGACGGTGTCGCTCGGTTTCCAGCGGCCGGTTTCGATTGCGGCAGCCATCGAGATGGCTTTCATGGTCGAACCCGGTTCGAACACGTCGATCATCGCGCGGTTACGCATCATCGCCGGTTGCAGGTTGCGGCGGTTGTTCGGGTTGTAGGTCGGCTGGTTGACCATGGCCAGAATCTCGCCGGTCTTGACGTCCATGATCACCAGGCTGCCGGCCTTGGCGCCGTTCTCGATGATCGCGTTACGCAGCTCGCGGTTGGCCAGATATTGCAGGCGCAGGTCAATGGACAACGCCAAGGGCTTGCCGGCCTTGGCGTTTTTGGTGACCTGGACATCCTTGATCAGCCGTCCGCGCCGATCCTTGATGACCTGTCGTTTGCCCGGCACCCCGGCGAGCCATTCGTCATAAGCCAGTTCGACACCTTCGCGACCGTGGTCGTCGATGTCGGTAAACCCGACCATGTGTGCGGTGACTTCACCGGCCGGATAGAACCGGCGGAATTCTTCGATGCCATAAACGCCCGGCACTTTCAGGTCGAGCACAGCCTGGCCTTGCTCGGGGGTCAGCCCGCGCACCAGATAAATGAATTCTTTGTTGGCCTGGGCTTCGAGGCGTTCGGTCAGGGCTTTCGGGTCCTGACCCAGCGCGGCGGCGAGTGCCGGCCACTTCTCTTTCGCCGTTTGCATTTCCTTGGCGTTGGCCCACAGCGTGGTCACCGGGGTACTCACGGCCAAAGGCTCGCCGTTACGGTCGGTGATCAGACCACGGTGAGCCGGAATCGGAATGTGACGCAGGCTGCGCGCATCGCCCTGACCTTTGAGGAAGTCACGGTCAACCACTTGCAGGTCGATGATGCGCCAGCAGATCGCCGCGACCATGATGCCAAGCAGCGCCACCATCAGGCGGAAGCGCCATGGGAACAGTGCGCCTTCGAGTTTCATCATGGCGCCACCATCTTCACGTCAGCCGCGCCGGGGATGTGCATTTTCAATTGTTCGGTGGCCAGCACTTCGATGCGGCTGTGCGCGGTCCAGGTGCTCTGTTCAAGAATCAGACGGCCCCACTCGGCCTGCGCCTTGTCGCGCACGCTGAGTTCGTTGTAAAGGGTGTTGAGCAACTGCCGGTTCCAGTGCGCGCTGTACGACACGGCGATGGCCGAGACGAGCACGCCGATAAACAGCAGCAGCATCAGAAAGCTGCCGCCGGGCAGTGGCTTGGCGAAAAGCTTGCTCACCGCAACTTCTCCGCGACGCGCATGACGGCGCTACGGGAACGTGGGTTGGCTTTGAGTTCGGCGTCGGAGGCCGTCTGCGCTTTGCCATGGATTTTGATTTTCGGTTCGAACGCGACATGGCGAACCGGCAGGTTGCGCGGCAGGTTGTCGGCTTCGCCTTTCACCAGCTTGCGCATGAACAGTTTGACGATGCGGTCTTCCAGCGAGTGGAAGCTGATCACGACCAGACGGCCGCCAACTTCCAGAGCATCCAGTGCGGCTTCGAGGCCGGCTTCCAGATCACCCAGCTCGTTGTTGACGTGAATGCGCAAACCCTGGAATGCACGGGTGGCCGGGTTCTTGCCCTTTTCCCACGCCGGGTTGGCGACTTTCAACACTTCAGCCAGATCGGCGGTGCGCTCGAACGGCTTGATATCGCGACGTTCGGCGACCGCGCGAGCCATGCGACCGGAGAATCGCTCTTCGCCGTATTCCTTGAACACCCGGGCGATTTCCTCAGCCGGCGCGGTGTTGACAAACTCGGCAGCGCTGATGCCACGGGACGGGTCCATGCGCATGTCGAGCGGGCCGTCGTTGAGGAAACTGAAGCCGCGCTCGGCGTCGTCGAGCTGCGGCGAAGACACGCCGAGGTCGAGCAGAATACCGCTGACCTTGCCGCTCAGACCCTGTTCGGCAACCACCGAACCGAGCTCGGCAAAGCTGCGCTGCACAACGACAAAGCGGCCGTCTTCGGCCGCTAGCGTTTGCCCGGTGGCAATCGCTTGTGGATCTTTGTCGAATCCGATGAGCCGACCGTCCGTGCCGAGCTGGCTGAGGATCAGCCGGCTGTGGCCGCCGCGCCCGAACGTGCCGTCCAGATAGCAGCCATCAGGACGTACGGCGAGAGCCTCGACGGCTTCGTCAAGCAGTACGGTGATGTGGTTAAAGCCGCTATCAATAGTCACAGGATCAAATCACGCAGTTCATCAGGCATCGCGCCCGGTTGTTGAATGGCAGCAAGGTCAGCGGCAGATACCGCGTTCCATGCATCCTCGTCCCACAATTGGAACTTGTTCAGTTGGCCTACCAGCATCGCGCGCTTATCCAACTTGGCGTATTCGCGCAGACGCGGTGGAACCAGAAAACGACCACTGCCATCGAGCTCGAGGTCGACGGCGTTGCCAATCAATAAACGCTGCAAGCGACGGTTCTCTTCGCGAAGCGAAGGGAGTGCGCGCAACTTGGTTTCAATAATTTCCCACTCGTCGAGCGGATAGACACACAGACACGGATCAACGGCATCAATGGTCACGATCAGTTGGCCGGAACTGCGCGAATCGAGCTCGTCACGGTACCGGCTCGGCATAGCGAGACGGCCCTTTGCGTCGAGACTGATAGCGTTAGCTCCGCGAAACACGTCTGCGTTTCTCCAATTTTTATCGTTTTGAGCTCAAAAAACCCACTTCATGCCACTTTCCGCCACTTGCGCACACTATAGGAATGCGCCCACCACACCGTCAAGGCGCGGATTAAAGGAAAACCCTTACAGAACGGAGATTTAGGAGCATAAAAGGAGGAGTAACGACAATCTGGCGCAGACTTTTGACCCATAACCTGATGCAGCACTGATAGCTGCGCTCGAAAGTTAAAGTAATTTGTTAAGAGTAAGATTTTTTCGGTATTACAAAAGCGCTTCTGCTGTTGATTGAAGCAAGGTGGGAAATGGCTATTACTGCGTTTGCCGCTGCCGAACTTTCAGCCCAGGCCTGCTGATATTACACAGCCCTGTTGCCATTGATTCAAGCAGGGAAAGAAAAAGGTGGAGAGTCGATCTGTAAGCCGGGTTCTGTCTTGAACAGTCATTCGTCTACGATGGCCATCACTGGACATCTTTAGCAACCTACCCGGTCCCAGCGCGGGCCACGCCTTGGGACCCTATTTGGTCTTGCTCCAAGTGGGGTTTACCTAGCCACGAACTGTTGCCAGACGTGCGGTGCGCTCTTACCGCACCTTTTCACCCTTACCGGCGCCGAAGCGCTTAGGCGGTTATTTTCTGTGGCACTTTCCGTAGGCTCACGCCTCCCAGGCATTACCTGGCACTTCGCCCTATGGAGCCCGGACTTTCCTCCCCCCCCTAATTTTCATAGAGGGCAGCGACTGTCCGATCGACTCTCCGCCGCGAAGGTTAACGGCAGAGCGCCCGAAGAACAAGCGCTAAAAGCCTCAAGACCGCTATGGGCGACGGCTTACACGCCTTTCTGTTTATCCAGCGCGACCTGATACAACACGTTTTTGCGCTCGCCGGTGATCTGCGCTGCCAGCGCGGCGGCACGCTTGAGCGGCATTTCTTCGAGGAGCAGATCGAGGATGCGCATCGCCTCGCTACTCACGGCGTCTTCAGACTCCGGCGCGGTCCAGCCAGCCACCAACACCACGCATTCGCCGCGCTGCTGATTGCTGTCGGATTCGACGAACGCACGCAACTCAGCCAATGGCAGACCTTTTAGCGTTTCGAAGGTCTTGGTGATCTCGCGGGCGAGCAATGCCTGGCGCTCTCCACCAAACACGGCTTCCATATCCTGCAGACATTCAAGAATGCGGTGCGGAGCTTCGTAAAAGATCAGCGTGCGCGGCTCTTCTTTAACGGCTTCCAGTCGCGCCTTGCGCCCGACCGACTTGGCCGGCAGAAAACCTTCAAAGATAAAACGATCGGATGGCAGCCCCGCCGCCGACAACGCGGCGATAAGCGCACAAGCACCCGGCACCGGCACCACATTGATTCCGGCTGCGCGAGCCTGACGCACCAAGTGATAACCCGGATCGGAAATCAGCGGTGTCCCCGCATCGGAAATCAGCGCGACGTTATCACCGGCCAGCAAGCGGGTAATAAAGCGGCTACCTTCATCTCGTTCATTGTGTTCGTGACACGCAGCCAGCGGCGTGCCGATCCCGAAGTGCTGCATGAGGCGCGCCGAGTGACGGGTGTCCTCGGCGGCGATCAAGGCGACTTCACGGAGGATCTTCAATGCCCGGGCGCTGATGTCGTCCAGGTTGCCGATGGGCGTCGCCACCACATAAAGCGAGCCAGCAGCGGAATTCAGGGAACCTGGAGCAGTCAAAGCGCACACCTCGTGATCGGTAAAAGCGGCCATTGTAGCGCGACACGAGGCTTGCGACGCGCCTCGACCCACCATGGTTTTGCGCGCAGTTGTGCGCCGCCGCAACATTTACTCCAGCTAAATCGTCCGATTCACGCCAGTAACATCGCGCCCCGGCCAGTGCTTGGGTACAATTCGACGCTAATTTGATCGAGTATCAGGAACACTTACATGATCGCTTGCCTGCGGCTGTTCACTGCCCTCTGCCTCGCTGCCCTGTTGGCGGCTTGCGCCAGCTCCCCTTCCTCCAGCCTTGGCGAACTTCCACGGACCCCGGATGCCAGCATCGAGCAACTGCTCGAACAGGCTAGCCAGGCGAAAACCCCGGAAAAAGCCGCCCTGCTGCGCCTGAGTGCTGCGGATCTGGCTTACCGTCAGGGTAACGCCGGCCAGTCTGCGCAGATCCTGCAACAAGTGCCGATGGAGCAACTGAAGCCAGGCCAGCAGATTTTCGCCAGCACGCTGAATGCTGAACTGGCCATGACCCGCAATCAGCCGAAAGCTGCGCTGACGGCCCTGAGCCATCCAAGCCTGCAACATTTGGGTGAGATGCCTGAAGAGCAGCAAGTACGCACCGGCACCGTGCATGCCCGCGCCCTTGAAGCCGATGGCCAGACTCTGGCTGCCGCCCGCGAGCGCGTGTTCATCGCGCCGATGCTGCAAGGCGACGCCGCGAGCAAGAACCACGAAGCGATCTGGACCCTGATCGGCTCACTGCCGACCGACCAACTGCAGCCAAACAGCACCGACGATCTCGGCGGCTGGATGGGCCTGGCCATGGCGGTGAAATCCGCGGGCACCCTGGAACAGCAGCAAGCCGCAATCGACACCTGGCGCGCGCAGAATCCAAAGCACCCGGCCGCAATCAACCTGCCGCTGCCGCTGACCAAACTCAAGGAACTGGCCAGCCAGCCGCTGAGCAAAATCGCCCTGCTGCTGCCGCAAGACGGTCAATTGGCCGCCGTCGGCAAGGCACTGCGTGAAGGCTTCATGGCCGCGCACTACCAGGCTCAACAGGCCGGGCAAAAGCCACCAGCGATCGAGTTCTACGACAGCTCGAAGCTGACCTCGATGGACGAGTTCTACCGCAAGGCTCAGGCTGACGGCGTGCAACTGGTTGTCGGCCCGCTGGAAAAACCACTGGTCAAACAGCTGAGCACCCGTCCGCAACTGCCGATCACCACCCTCGCCCTGAACTATAGCGAAGGCGATCAAGGTCCGGCGCAACTGTTCCAGTTCGGTCTGGCCGCGGAAGACGAAGCTCGCGAAGTCTCGCGTCGCGCCCGCGCCGATGGCCTGCACCGCGCCGCGATCATGGTGCCGAAAGGCGAATGGGGCGACCGCGTACTGCGTGCGTTCAGCCAGGACTGGCAGGCTAACGGCGGCAGCATCGTAGCCACCGAACGCGTTGATCAGCCGGTGCAACTGGCTCAGCAGATCGCTGACATGTTCCAGCTGCGTCAGAGCGAAGCCCGCGCCAAGAGCCTGCAAAATGCCGCCGGCACTAACGTCGCCGCGCAGCCGTCGCGTCGTCAGGACATCGAGTTCATCTTCCTTGCTGCCACGCCACAACAGGCGCAGCAGATCAAGCCGACCCTGAATTTCCAGTACGCCGGTGACGTTCCGGTTTATGCGACCTCGCACGTTTACAGCGCCAGTGGCGACGTCAACCAGTACAACGACATGAACGGCATTCGCTTCTGCGAAACCCCATGGCTGCTGGACAGCAGTGACCCATTGCGTCAGCAAGTGGTTGCGCAGTGGCCGCAAGCCGCCGGCAGCCTCGGCCGCCTGTACGCGATGGGTGTCGATGCCTATCGCTTGGCTCCGCGCCTGGGGCAACTCAAAGCCCTGCCAGACAGCCGCATCGACGGTGAGTCGGGCAGCCTCGGCATGACCCAGACCCAACGCGTCGTGCGTCAATTGCCTTGGGCACAGTTCGTCAGCGGCCAGGTGCAGCGCCTGCCGGACACCCCGCGCTGATGCCTGACAGGTCACGCTCGCAAAGCGGTAAGGATGCCGAGCGCCAGGCGCTCGAGCATCTGCAACAACACGGTCTGCGCCTGCTGGCGCAGAACTGGTTATGCAAACGCGGCGAGCTTGATCTGGTCATGCTTGATGGCGATACAGTAGTATTCGTTGAAGTTCGCTACAGAAAAAACACTCAATGGGGTGGCGCGCTCGCTAGCATCGATGGGCGCAAGCAGCAGAAACTGATTTTCGCTGCACAGTATTTTCTTCAGCGCGAGTCGCGTTGGGCCAATTCCCCTTGCCGCTTCGACGTGGTGGCTATCGACAGCCATCCGGATCAGCTGAACTGGTTGCAGAATGCTTTCGACAGTTGATCGTCGGCGTTGCGACCCGGACAATCCCACCGACAAATTTTGCTCTTTGCTTTGCGGGCTGCACATTCATGTGCCGGACAGCCGCGCTACTTAAGGTCACACAGATGGACATGCAATCCCGAATTCGCCAGCTTTTCCAGGCCAGTA
Source organism: Pseudomonas sp. IT-P395 (assembly GCF_949767675.1). NCBI lineage: Bacteria > Pseudomonadati > Pseudomonadota > Gammaproteobacteria > Pseudomonadales > Pseudomonadaceae > Pseudomonas > Pseudomonas sp. IT-P395. Next base: position 17,390 of record NZ_CATKPW010000060.1, on the reverse strand, counting down.
TCGACACCAAGCAACAGGCGATGGACGTACTTGCACCGCACATCGAGCAAGCCAGCCAGATCATGGTCAACGCCCTGCTCAACGAAGGCAAAATGCTTTCGTGCGGCAATGGCGGCTCAGCCGGCGATGCCCAGCACTTCTCCTCCGAGTTGCTCAACCGCTTCGAGCGCGAGCGTCCGAGCCTGCCAGCTATCGCCCTGACCACCGATACCTCGACGATCACTTCGATCGCCAATGACTACAGCTACAACGAAGTGTTCTCCAAACAGATCCGCGCGCTCGGTCAGCCAGGCGATGTCCTGCTGGCTATTTCGACCAGCGGCAACTCGGCGAACATTATTCAAGCGATCCAGGCCGCACATGATCGCGAAATGATTGTCGTAGCTATGACCGGACGCGATGGCGGCGGCATGGCGTCGCTGCTGCTGCCCGAAGACGTCGAGATTCGCGTTCCGGCCAATGTCACTGCACGTATTCAAGAAGTCCACTTGCTGGCGATCCATTGCCTTTGCGATCTGATCGACAGCCAACTGTTCGGGAGTGAAGAATGACCCCTAATCGCCTTGGCCTTCTGGCCTTGACCCTGTGCCTCGGCATCAGCGGCTGCACCTCGGTGGTGAACGCCAGCCGTGAAGCACCGATCGACGACGACCGTGGCACGCGCACCTTCGGCAGCAAGATCGACGACTCGTTGATCGAAACCAAAGTCGGTGTGAACGTGGCCAAGGCCGACCCGGCCCTGGACAACGATTCGCACATCGTCGTCACCAGTTTCAACGGTGTTGTCTTGCTGGCCGGTCAAACCCCTCGCGCAGACTTGAAAGCCAAGGCTGAGCAGGCAGCAGCCGCCGTGCAGCGGGTAAAAACCGTTCACAACGAACTGCAGGTCATACCGCCGTCCGGCTTCCTGGCTCGCCAGAACGACACCTGGCTGACCTCCAAGATCAAGACCCAGATGCTCACCGACGCCAGCATCCCTGGCTCGCGCATCAAGGTCGTGACCGAGAACGGTATCGTCTATCTGCTGGGCCTGCTGACCAAACAGGAAGCCACTCAGGCAACCAATCTGGTTCAGGGTGTTTCCGGCGTACAGAAAATCGTCAAACTCTTCGAATACATCGACTGATAGCTGAAACGCGCACACAAAAAAGGCGATCCATCCGGATCGCCTTTTTTATTACTTCACCACTTTCAGGCTTGGCCGGCCGCTAGGGCGCGGCGGCTCGCTGTCCGGTGGTGGCAAGTCGTCATCCGACTCGATCTCTTCCTCGTCATCCATCGGCGACTCGAGATCGAACACCATGCCCTGACCGTTCTCCCGGGCGTAGATCCCCAGGATCGCGCTGATCGGCACGTACAAGCTGTGCGGGACACCACCGAAGCGACCTTCGAAGGTCACCACGTCGTTGTCCATGTGCAGATGACGCACGGCACTTGGCGAGATGTTCAGGACAATCTGCCCGTCACTGGCGAAACCCTGCGGCACCTGCACCGCCGGGTATTCGGAATTGACCAGCATGTGCGGGGTGCAATCGTTATCAACAATCCACTCGTAGAGCGCGCGGACCAGATAAGGTCGACTGGAGTTCATAGCGGCTCCTTAAGCCTTAGCGCATATCGCGTTCGACACCAGACAGACTCGCCTGGAAAGCCTCACGCGCAAACGAGCGCTCCATATAATCAAGCAGCGGCTTGGCTGGCCGCGGCAGTTCAATACCCAGAATCGGCAAACGCCAGAGTATTGGCAATAGGCAGCAATCCACCAGACTTTGTTCCTCACTGAGGAAAAACGGCTTGTCGGCAAACAGCGGCGACACGCCCGTCAGGCTTTCACGCAATTCCTTGCGCGCCACGACACGCGCGGCCTCCTTGGACTTGGGATCCAGAATCAGATCCACCAGACCACACCAGTCGCGCTGAATACGATGAATCAGCAGGCGGCTGTTGGCACGCGCCACCGGGTAAACCGGCATCAACGGCGGGTGCGGGTAACGCTCATCCAGATATTCCATCACCACGGTCGACTCCCACAACGCCAGGTCACGATCGACCAGCGTCGGCAGACTGCCGTAAGGGTTTACCTCAATCAGTTTAGGCGGCTGGCGACCAGCTTCCACATAAATGATCTCGGCGCTGACACCCTTCTCTGCAAGCACAATGCGCACTCGGTGGGAATAGTGGTCGGCGGGGTCGGAGTAACAGGCCAACCGATTGGTCACGCCCATGGCGATCCTCCTCGCTTGTTGAATTTGTCGGAACCGGAAAAACGCGCGCGCCCAGAGGGCGCCTCCCGCAACGCTTGGCGAACCAGACGTTGCGTTATTGGAGGCGCCCTTGGGCGCGCGCGATTAACAGCAATGCTTGAAGCGTATCAGTGCACGTCTTTCCAGTATTCACGCTTGAGCAGGTAGGCGAACACAAAGAAGAACGCCAGGTACAGCAAGACATAAGTACCGATGCGCTGATGTTGCAGCTTAACCGGGTTAGCCGAGTAAGCCAGGAAGGTTACCAGATTCTTGACCTTCTCATCGAACTGCTCTTCGTTCAGAGCACCGGATTTCGGCACGATGGTCAGTTGATCGCACGCTTCATGCGTCAGAGGCGTGCCGGTCAACGGATCATATTGCTTCTTGCCGTCTTCGACGATCTGCACCTGTTTACAGCCCACGACCTGGCGACCTTGCAGGCCGACCAGCACGTTAGGCATGCCGACGTTCGGGAAGACCTTGTTGTTTACACCCCAAGGACGTGCCGGATCTTCGTAGAACGAGCGCAGGTAACCGTAAAGCCAGTCAGTACCACGCACGCGCGCCACCAGGGTCAGATCCGGTGGTGCCGCGCCGAACCAGGTCTTGGCGTCCGCCGGCTGCATGCCGATGTTCATGTGATCGCCGATCTTGGCGCCGGTGAACACCAGCTTCTCCAGCATCATTTCGTGAGGAATGCCCAGATCATCGGCAACCCGCTCGTAACGCTGGAACTTGGCACTGTGGCAACCCATGCAATAGTTGGCAAAAGTACGTGCGCCATCCTGCAGGGCGGCCTTGTCGGAAACGTCGATGTCGACTTTCTCCAGCTCAGGACCTCCGTGCTCAGCAGCGAAAGACAGGACAGGCAAAGCAGCAAAAATCAGAGCGAAAAATAACTTTTTCATCAGCCAGTCACCCTTTCCGGAACCGGTTTGGTCTTCTCGAGCCTGGTGTAGAACGGCATCAGAATGAAGTAGGCGAAGTACAGGAAGGTGCAGACCTGCGACAGCAAGGTTCGCTCCGGCGTCGGCGCAAGAACACCGAGAATGCCCAGAATCACGAACGAAATGCAGAACACCAGCAGCCAGATTTTGCTCATCCAGCCCTTATAGCGCATCGATTTGACCGGACTGCGGTCCAGCCATGGCAGCACGAACAGCACCGCAATCGCCGCGCCCATGGCAATCACACCCATGAGCTTGTCGGGGATCGCCCGCAAGATTGCGTAGAACGGCGTGAAGTACCAAACCGGGGCAATGTGCTCTGGTGTCTTGAACGGGTTAGCCTGCTCGAAGTTTGGTTTTTCGAGGAAGTAGCCGCCCATTTCCGGGAAGAAGAACACAATAAAACAGAAGATAAACAGAAACACCACGACACCGACTATGTCTTTCACGGTGTAGTACGGGTGGAAGGCAATGCCGTCCAGCGGGATGCCGTTTTCGTCTTTGTGCTTCTTGATGTCGACGCCGTCAGGGTTGTTCGAACCGACTTCGTGCAAGGCCAGAATGTGCAGCACGACCAGACCGAGAATCACGATTGGCAGAGCCACCACATGCAAGGCGAAGAAGCGGTTCAGGGTGATCCCGGAGATCAGGTAGTCACCACGAATCCACTGCGTCAGGTCGTTTCCGATCACCGGAATCGCACCGAACAGCGAGATGATCACCTGGGCACCCCAGTAGGACATCTGACCCCAAGGCAACAGATAACCCATGAAGGCTTCGGCCATCAGCGCCAGGTAAATCAGCATGCCGAAGACCCAGACCAGCTCGCGCGGTTTCTGGTACGAACCGTAGAGCAGGCCACGGAACATGTGCAGATAAACCACGATGAAAAACGCCGAAGCGCCGGTCGAGTGCAGCAGACGCAGGATCGAGCCGTACTCGACGTCGCGCATGATGTATTCAACGGAAGCGAAGGCTTCTTCTGCCGACGGCGTGTAACTCATCGTCAGCCAGACACCGGTAACGATCTGATTCACCAGCACCAACAGCGCCAAGGAGCCGAAGAAATAGAAGAAGTTGAAGTTTTTTGGAGCGTAATACTTGCTGAGATGGTCTTCCCACATTTTGGTCGCGGGAAAGCGCGCATCAACCCAATCCATGAACTTGCTCATCACGCTTTCTCCGTATCGACGCCAATGACAATCAGGTCATCGGTCTCATAGGAATGCGGGGGAACTGGCAGGTTCAAAGGCGCAGGTTGCGACTTGTAGACGCGGCCAGCCAGATCGTAGTGGGAACCATGGCAAGGGCAGAAATAGCCACCGACCCAGTCTTTACCGAGATCCGCAGGTGCCACTTCGGGACGGAAGGTTGGTGAGCAACCCAAGTGTGTGCAGATCCCGATCAGCAGCAGAATTTCCGGCTTGATCGAGCGCACTTCAGGGTCGACATAGGTGGGTTGCGTGGAGTTTTTGGAGGTTGGATCGGAGAGCTGGCCCTCGATCTTCTTGAGATTCCCCAGGATTTCCTCGGTACGGCGGACAATGAACACCGGCTGGCCGCGCCATTCAGCAATCATCTGCTGTCCTGGCTCGATTTTGCTGACATTCACTTTCACCGGTGCACCGGCGGCTTTCGCCTTGGCACTGGGAAACCATGACCCCACGAACGGGACCGCAGCCCCCACCGCTCCTGCAGCACCCACCACGGATGTGGCTGCTACCAAGAAGCGACGCCGGCCTGCATTCACGCCGTCATTGCTCATTCAGTCCTCTCCCATCAGCTTTTGTGGCCTGTTAAATCAGGCGTCTACTAAATAAATCAATGTTACTTATAAAAATTTTGCCGAGATGGTAATGAAAAGCCCCAATTCTGACAAGGGAATTACCCGGAGCTCTTACCCTCAAGCCTTGCAGTATAGGGGGTCTACGGAAGTGGCAAGTTGTCGCAGCGCAATTCTTTGATAAATCACAGGCATAAAAAAACGCCCGCTTCCGTGAGGAGGCGGGCGTTCTTTTTGAACGCGGAAGCGGAATTAACGCTTCGAGTACTGCGGACGCTTACGCGCTTTACGCAGACCAACTTTCTTACGTTCAACTTCACGGGCGTCGCGAGTAACGAAGCCAGCTTTGCGCAGAGCGCCACGCAGGGTTTCGTCGTAGTCCATCAGAGCGCGAGTGATGCCGTGGCGGATTGCGCCAGCTTGACCACTTACACCACCACCGATCACGGTGACGTAGATGTCGAACTTCTCGACAGTCTCGGTCAGCTCCAGCGGCTGACGAACTACCATGCGGGCAGTTTCGCGGCCGAAGAAGTTATCCAGCGAACGGTTGTTGATGGAGATGTTACCAGTACCCGGACGCAGGAAAACGCGTGCGGTTGCGGTCTTGCGACGGCCAGTGCCGTAATTTTGAGTCGCCGACATAATGTACTATTCCGTTAAAACTTCAGTTCTTGGGGCTGCTGAGCAGTATGTGGGTGTGCAGCGCCCGCATAGACTTTCAGCTTACGGTACATGTCGCGACCCAGTGGGTTTTTAGGCAGCATGCCTTTAACCGCGGTCTCGATCACGCGCTCAGGGGCTTTAGCGATCAGCTTTTCAAAGTTGATCGACTTGATGCCGCCCGGGAAACCGGAGTGGGAGTAGTACATTTTGTCAGTGGTTTTAGCACCGGTAACACGAATCTGCTCAGCGTTGATTACGACGATGTAGTCGCCGGTGTCAACGTGAGGAGTGTACTCAGGCTTGTGCTTGCCACGCAGACGGCTCGCGATTTCGGTGGCCAGACGACCCAGGGTCTGACCAGCAGCGTCGACGACAAACCAGTCGCGCTTTACTGTTTCCGGTTTAGCAGTAAAAGTTTTCATTCTTTATAGCCTCAGGGGCCGCCCTGTAAATTAGACGGCGGATCTTACTGAATAGTGCGTACTTTGACAAGTCAAAGGCAGCCGGATACAGACGCTTTCGGGGGCTCGGGTCGGCGCGTCCGTTCAACGGCAAGATTCTTCGGCGGCGGCGCATCACTTCCACTGCAGAAAGAGGTCGGCAATTATGCAGATTGCGAAAAATATTTCAACCTGCTTTTATGATTGTTTTGCCCAAGGAGCACCCGATGGACTATCGCCAGCTAGGCCGTACCGACCTGAACGTGAGTGCAATCTGCCTCGGCACCATGACCTGGGGCGAGCAAAACACTGAAGCTGAAGCCTTCGCGCAGATCGAAAGGGCCAAGGAAGCCGGGATCAATTTCATCGACACCGCCGAGATGTATCCGGTGCCGCCGAAAGCCGAAACCTACGCCACCACCGAGCGCTACATCGGCAATTACTTCAAAAGTCGCGGTGATCGCGCCGACTGGATTCTCGCCAGCAAGATCGCCGGCCCGGGCAACACCATTGACTACATCCGCGACAAAAACCTGCGCCACAACCGCCAGCACATCACCGCAGCGGTGGACGCCAGCCTCGAGCGCCTGCAGACCGATTACATCGACCTGTACCAATTGCACTGGCCGGAACGCAGCACCAACTTTTTCGGACAGCTGGGCTACAAACACAAGATCGAAGCCAACCTGACGCCGCTCGAAGACACCCTCGAAGCGCTCGACGAACAGGTGAAGGCCGGCAAGATCCGCCACATCGGCCTGTCCAACGAAACGCCGTGGGGCACCATGCGTTTTCTGGCATTGGCTGAGGCCCGTGGCTGGCCGCGTGCGGTGTCGATCCAAAACCCGTACAACCTGCTCAACCGCAGCTTTGAAGTCGGTCTGGCAGAAATCGCCATTCGCGAGCAATGCGGTCTGCTGGCCTATTCGCCGCTGGCGTTTGGTTTTCTGTCAGGCAAGTACGAAGGTGGCGCCCGGCCGCCGAAAGGTCGTCTGAGCCTCTACAGTCGCTTCAGCCGCTATTTCAACGCGCAGTCGGAAGCAGCGTGCAGCCGCTATGTGGCGCTGGCCCGTGAACACGGTCTGGATCCTGCGCAGATGGCGCTGGCGTTTGTCACGCAGCAACCGTTCGTCACCAGCAACATCATTGGTGCGACGACGCTTGAGCAACTGGACAGCAACATTGCCAGTTTTGATCTGAAGCTTTCCGACGAAGTGCTGGCAGGGATCGAAGCGATTCACAAGGATCATCCGAATCCTGCGCCTTGATTGAACGCTAAAAGCTTCGCGAGCAGGCTCGCTCCCACAGGCACGGAGATCCCCTGTGGGAGCGAGCCTGCTCGCGAAGAGGCCGATCAGATCATCACCAAAGCGGAACGCGGAGCGTCCCCGGCGGCATTCCCACGCAGAGCGTGGGAACGATCATCAAAGCGAACGCGCAATGATCTCCTTCATGATTTCATTGGTGCCGGCATAAATCCGTTGCACCCGCGCATCCGCCCACGCCCGGGCTACCGGGTATTCCCACATGAAACCGTAGCCGCCATGCAACTGCACGCATTCGTCGAGTACCTTGCATTGCAGATCGGTGCCCCAGTATTTGGCCATCGCCGCTGTCGGCACATCCAGCTTGCCTTGCAGATGCAGCTCCAGACATTTATCGACGAACACTCGACCGATCTGGATTTCAGTCGCCATCTCCGCCAGCTTGAAGCGGGTGTTCTGGAAGTCGGCAATCGCCTTGCCAAAGGCCTTGCGATCACGGGTGTAATCAAGCGTCCATTGCAACGCCGCTTCAGCTGAAGCCAGGCCACCAATCGCTACCGTCAGACGCTCTTGCGGCAACTCCTGCATCAGATAAGCAAACCCTGCCCCAGCCTGCCCCAGCAGGTTTTCCTTCGGCACGCGCACATCCTGAAAGAACAATTCCGAGGTGTCCTGCGCCTTCATGCCGACCTTCTCCAGGCGCTTGCCCTTGTCGAAGCCCGGCGTATTCGCCTCCACCAGAAACAGGCTGGTGCCCTTGGCGCCGGCCTTCGGATCGGTCTTCGCGACTACGATCACCAAGTCCGCCAGAAAGCCGTTGGTAATAAAGGTTTTCGAACCGTTGATCACATATTCGTCACCGTCAAGCACAGCGGTGGTCTTCACACCTTGCAGATCGGAACCCGCCCCCGGCTCGGTCATCGCGATAGCAGTGACCATCTCGCCCGAAACCAGTTTCGGCAGGTATTTGTGCTTCAGCGCCTCGCTGCCGTAATGCAGGATGTACGGCGCGACAATGTCCGAATGCAGCGAGAAACCGATGCCGGTCAGGCCCAGTCGACCGACCTCCTCGATCACCACCGCGCTGTAAAGAAAGTCCGCTCCCAGCCCGCCATACTCTTCCGGCAGGTGCGAGCAGAGCATCCCCGCCTCCCCTGCCTTGTTCCAGAGTTTGCGGTCGATATAGCCTTGCTTCTCCCATTGCGCATGAAACGGCACGGCCTCTTTTTCGAGGAAGGTGCGAACGCTGTCGCGAAACAATTCGTGCTCGGGGCTAAACAAGGTTCTGGGGATCATGCGGCACCTTTCTTTGTTGTTGGAGGGAGATGACCTTCAGAGACTAAGCCTCCCCTCTGACACAGGACACTGGACACATCCGACAAAAAATAAGACGATCCAGCCGTCTGGTGACCACTTTCCCTTATAAAAACAAAACAAAAGTTGAATTATGTCCAAGCAAGTCTCCACGCCCTTGCGGCGCGTCAGCATCCTGGCAATCGACCGGGTTTTCGCTTCCACTCTCATGCAAGCCAAGGATTTCTTCCATCTGGCCAGCCTGCGTTATGGCAAACAACTGGGCCAAGGCCTGACACCGGCGTTTGAAACGCGCCTGGTCAGCCCCGACGGCAAACCGGTGAACAGCTTCAGTGACGTGGTAATGCCGGTCGACGGTGGCCTGGAAAACGCCGATGTCATTATCCTCCCGGCGTTCTGGGACGATTTCGATACGCTGTGCAGCCGTTATCCACAAGTCCTGCCATGGCTGCGCGAACAACACTCGCGCGGCGCCGTATTGTGCGGCGAAGCCACCGGGGTGTTCTGGCTGGCCGAGGCCGGTCTGCTCAACGGCAAGGAAGCGACCACCTACTGGCGCTTCTTCAATGCCTTCGCCGAGCGGTTTCCCAAGGTCTACCTCAATCAGGACAAGCACCTGACCGACGCCGACAACCTGTACTGCGCCGGCGGCACCACCTCAGCCTGCGATCTCTACATTTACTTGATCGAGCGCTTTTGCGGGGCCAACGTCGCGCAAGCCGTGGCCCGCGACATTCTCTATGAGGTGCAGCGCAGCTATGCGCCGGGACGCATCGGTTTTGGCGGGCAGAAACTGCATCAGGACGTAATCATCCTGCAGATTCAGCATTGGCTCGAAGAGCATTTCGCCGACAAGTTCCGCTTCGAAGACGTGGCCCGCGAGCATGGCATGAGCATCCGCAATTTCATGCGACGCTTCCAGACGGCCACCGGTGACAAGCCACTGCATTACTTGCAACGGCTGCGTATCGAGACCGCCAAGGGTTTGTTGTCCGGGAGCCGCAAGAGCATCAAAACCATCAGTTATGAAGTCGGTTACGACGACGCGAGCTTCTTTGCGCGGCTGTTCCGTCAGCACACTGAACTGTCGCCGAACCAGTATCGGCAGCAGTTTCAGCAGGCTGCTTAGCCCTCTGCCCATACACAACCCCATGTAGGAGTGAGCCTGCTCGCGATTGCGTCCGTCCATGCAGCATTTATGTGACTGATCCACCGCTATCGCGAGCAGGCTCACTCCTACAGGGTATTGCGGTGAATTCTGGACATAAAAAAGGGCCTGCAATTGCAGGCCCTTTTTTGTTTCGCGATTCTGTTTAAGGCTTGTGCGCCCGCGACAGGAATTCGTGCGATTGCATCTCCAGCAGACGGCTCAGCGTGCGCTGGAATTCGAAATTCAAGCGGCCGCCGGTGTACAGATCCTTCAGCTCGACTTCAGCGGAGATGATCAGCTTGACGTTGCGGTCATAGAACTCGTCAACCATGTTGATGAAACGGCGGGCGATGTCATCGGTGGTGACGCTCATCTGCTCGACACCGCTGAGCAGCACGGCGTGGAAAATCTTGCCCAGTTCGATGTAGTCGTTCTGGCTACGTGGGCCGTCGCACAGTTCGCGGAAGTCGAACCAGGCCACGTCGTCACACGTGCGCAGCGCACGGATCTCGCGGTTTTCGATCATCAACACGTCGTTCTCGACCGCTGCGGTGCACTCTGGCGTCAGAGCCTTGAAGCTCTTGCGCAGGCTTTCGTGAGCGGCTTCGTCGAGCGGATAGTGGAACAGTTCCGCTTGTTCGAGGTGACGCAGACGGTAGTCGACACCGCTGTCGACGTTGACAATCTCGGTGTTCTGCTTGATCAGGGCGATGGCTGGCAAGAAACGCGCGCGTTGCAGGCCGTCCTTGTACAGACCGTCCGGCACGATGTTCGAGGTCGCGACCAGGGTCACACCATTCTTGAACAACTCTTCCATCAGCGTGCCGAGGATCATCGCGTCGGTGATGTCGGAGACGAAGAATTCATCGAAGCAGATCACCCGCGACTCGGTCGCGAAGCGCTTGGCGATGATGGTCAGCGGGTTTTTCTCGCCGCCGAGGGTTTTCATCTCTTCGTGCACACGCTTCATGAAGCGGTGAAAGTGGGTGCGGGTCTTTTCCTTGAACGGCAGCGCTTCGAAGAAGGTGTCGACCAGATAAGTTTTGCCGCGACCTACGCCGCCCCAGAAATACAGGCCCTTGACCGGCGTCTGATCTTTTTTGCCGAACAGTTTGCTCAGCAGACCCGGTTTGTTCTGATCGGCGGCGATCAGATCCTCGTACAGACGCTGCAGATGACGCACAGCAGTTTCCTGCGCGGCGTCATGGAAGAAGTCCGGGCGTTTCAGATCAGCTTGGTATCGTTCTAGGGGCGTCATAATTCGTTAGCAAGGCAACAAAAACGGGCCGTCACTGTAGCGACGGCCCGTGGGAATGGCAATCGGCCCTTGGTCGGACCGTGCCGCCGATTAGTCCTGAACCGGGGTCAGCGCGACGCGCAAAGCCTCGATGGCCGCGTCCCGCGCCGCAGCGTCGGCGAATGCCGGGCTGTCGCCAACGCACTCGCCTTCCAGCCACACGCTGAAGCTCAGGTCTTCGCTGCGCACGTCCAGCGGCTGGCCGGATTGCAGTTGCTTGGTCACCTGCCCGGCGGTTTTGCCGTCGGCGAAGTTGCGCGACAACAGCAGTTGCTCGCCATCGGCCGCCAGCAGACGGAAACGGAAGCTGCCGTCGTCTTCGCGGAAACTGACGAAACGTGCGGCTTTTGCGGCTTTCTTCTTGGTCGTCGCGGCAACCTGAACCTGATTGACGAAGGAACGCAGGCCAACGGCTTCGCGCAGTTCGTTGAGGAACGGCGTTGCCACGGCACGGGCTTTCTTGGCGCCGATCTGCAGAATGTCTTCCAGATCCGCCGGGCGCTCGATCAACTGGTGATACTTGTCGCGCGCTTCGCCGAGATCGTTGTCGAGCAACTGGAACAGACGGTTCTTCGCCTCGCCCCAACCCAGACCGCCGAGCAATTCGCTGCGGAATTCGTCAGCCTGCGCTGGCGTGGCGAAGGCCTGGAACAGGGTGAACAGGTGCGAGTTGTCAGGATCCTTGGCTTCGCCTGGCGCTTTGGAGTCGGTGACGATGCGGGAGATCGCGTCCTTCATCTCTTTGGCGCTGGAGAACAACGGGATGGTGTTGTCGTAGCTCTTCGACATCTTGCGACCGTCGAGGCCCGGCAACGTCGCCACGCTTTCTTCGATCAGCGCTTCAGGCATGGTGAAGAATTCTTTGCCCTGACCGAACAGGTGGTTGAAGCGCTGACCGATGTCGCGGGCCATTTCCACGTGCTGGATCTGGTCACGACCGACCGGTACTTTGTGCGCATTGAACATCAGGATGTCCGCCGCCATCAGTACCGGATAGCTGTAGAGGCCCATGGTGATGCCGGCGTCCGGGTCTTCACCGGTTTCGATGTTCTTGTCCACCGAGGCCTTGTAAGCGTGCGCACGGTTGAGCAGGCCCTTGGCGGCCACGCAGGTCAGCAGCCAGGTCAGCTCAGGGATTTCCGGAATGTCGGACTGACGGTAGAACGTCACGCGGTCGACATCGAGGCCACCGGCCAGCCAGGTCGCGGCGATTTCCAGACGCGAGCGCTGGATGCGCAGCGGGTCATCGCATTTGATCAGGGCGTGGTAGTCGGCCAGGAAGTAGAACGAATCGGCATTGCTGTCGCGGCTGGCGAGGATCGCCGGGCGGATGGCGCCGGCGTAGTTGCCCAGGTGCGGCGTGCCGGTGGTGGTGATGCCGGTGAGGATACGGGTACGGTTCGTCATGGGTAATCGCTTGTCAGACTGCAATCAATTCGAGAGACGCGGCAGGATCAGATCCTTGAGATCGGTCAGCTTGCCATGAAAAAAGTGTCCGCATTCTGCCACTTTCAGCAGCTCATGGGGGCGCTGGAGTTTTTCCGACCAGTCGTAAACCAGTTGCGGATCGATGACTTCGTCGGTTTCCGGCTGGATCACCGTGAGTTCACCCTGCTGCGGCAGTTGATCCTGCTCGCCCAGACGCATCACCGCCGGAGCAACCATGAACAGGTGCTTGAGCTGTACGCCCTGCGCTTCGAGTCGACCGCCGAGACTTGCTGCAACAAATCCGCCGAAGGAAAAACCGAACAGGGTCAGCGGCAGATCCGGGTGTTTTTCTCGCAGCCATGCAGCGGCAGCCTGAGCATCGTCGACCTCGCCGATGCCCATGTCGTGCGAACCTTCGCTGGCACCGACGCCACGATAGTTGAAGCGCAAGGTAATCAGGCCCGCATCGCGCGCGGTGCGCTGCAGGGTCGAGACGACCTTGTTGAGCATGGTGCCGCCCTGCACCGGGTTCGGGTGGCAGATCAGCGCGATGCCGATTGGCTGCTCGTTATCCAGATACAGAGACTCAAGTTGACCCACCGGGCCGTCAATCACTACAGGGGTTTCACGCATCAGCAAGGAAGGAACTCCGTGACCTCGAATCAGGTCGACTCGTCTAGCAAATTGTCTGTGCCAATCTATTGCGAGTGAATCGCGGTATACAGCGCAGGTTCGAGCCGTTAACGTAAAGCAAAGCCGTTTATAGAGGAAGGACTCGTGGAACACTCGCTCTTAGTTTGGTTGTTACCGACTCTTGCCCTGGTTGTGGGTGTCGCCATTGGATTCCTGATCGCGCGCGTTGCGCCGAACGCCGCGCCGAGCCGTACGCAGCGTCAACTGGATGATATCCAGGAGCGTTTCGACAGTTATCAAAACGAGGTGGTCACCCACTTCAACAGCACCGCGATGCTGGTCAAGAAGCTGACCCAGAGCTATCAGGAAGTGCAGGATCATCTCGCCGAGGGCGCCAATCGTCTGGCCCTGGACGAGCAGACCCGCCAGCGCCTGATCGCCGCCCTGCACGCTGACGCGGCAGTCGCACCACGTGAACGCCTGACGCCACCGCGCGATCAGGAGCCACCACGTGATTACGCACCGAAGACCCCGAACTCACCGGGCATGCTCGATGAGCATTATGGTTTGAAGAAGTAATCAGCCTTCGCTGACAAACAAAAAGCCCCCGGACAGCGATGTGTCCGGGGGCTTTTTTGTATCCGATGATTTGTGCCTGATTGTTATGCCCCCTTCGCGAGCAAGCTCGCCCCCACAGGGTTAGGTGTGGAACACAACTTTTGTGTACATCATCAATTCCTGTGGGAGTGAGCCTGCTCGCGATGAGGCCATAACAGGCCAGACAAAAAAATGCCCGATCACTGGACCGGGCATTTTTTCATTCAGGCTAGCGCTTACGGATACTGCTGAACCGTACCCGGCTGCTGTTGCTGCTGACCACCATACTGCTGACCCGGGATCGCCTTCAGGTTGACTTCAACCCGACGGTTCTGCGCCCGGCCATTGACGTCACCGTTGCTGGCAATCGGGTTATCCGGACCGGCGCCACGGGCCGAGAGGTTGGCACCGCTGACACCTTGCGAGGTCAGATAGGTCGCCACGCTCTGCGCACGACGCTGCGACAGGTCCATGTTGTGCTGGCGGCTGCCGGTGCTGTCGGTGTAGCCAACAATTTCGATCTGGTTCTGGTTGAATTCTTTCAACGAGTTGGCCAGGTTGTTCAGCGGCTGGTAGAAGCTGGAAGCGATGTTCGCCGAGTCGGTAGCGAAGGTGATATTGCCCGGCATGATCAGCTTGATCTGATCGCCCTGACGCTGCACTTCAACACCGGTGTTGGCCATACTCGCGCGCAGTTTCTTTTCCTGCTGGTCGGCGTAGTAACCGTAACCGGCTGCGGAGGCACCCACCACAGCCGCACCGATCAGGGCACCTTTGCCGCGGTTGTTGTGGTCGATGGCGGCACCGGCGAGCGCACCGGCCAGAGCACCGAGGCCACCGTACTTGGCGGTTTTGCTCATGCCTTGCGAGCCACCGTCAGCCTGGCCCTGATTGTCATACGGGTTAGGCGAGGCACAGCCGGACAGCAAGGCCACGGCAGTAGCGACAATAATCAAACGACGCTTGGTGAACATGGAGAGCTCCTGGTTTTTCGCATTCTGTGGTGCAGCGGCCACTGGGTTAATGGACCTGCGCGGGCGTTTGATCATGACAATGCACAAAAATTCCGCCGGGCACTCGTGACAAAATATTTAGGCGCGCACAAACGGGTTTTCGCGCATCTCGTCCCCCAGACGCGTATCCGGCCCATGTCCGGTCACCACGATTGCGTCCTCGTCCAAGGTATATAGCCGCTGCTTGATCGAACGCACGATGGTCGCCTGATCGCCGCCCCACAAATCCGTACGCCCTACGCCGCGACGAAACAACGTGTCGCCCGCTATCAACAGCTTAGCCTCGGAAAACCAAAAGCTCATGGAACCGGGTGTATGGCCTGGCGTATGCAGCGCCACGCCGCAGCCGCAGGCCAGTTCTTCGTCGTCGCTCAGCCAGCGATCCGGTGACGGCACGGGCACATACGGCACACCGAACATCTGGCATTGCATTTCCAGGTTGTCCCACAGGAATTGATCTTCCTTGTGCAGGTGCAGGGTCGCGCCGGTTTTTTCCTTCATTTGCCCGGAAGCGAGAAAGTGATCCAGATGCGCGTGGGTGTGAATGATGCTGACGACTTTCAGGCCCAGCGCATCAAGGCGCGCCATGATCAGATCAGGGTTGCCGCCGGGGTCGACGACGATGGCTTTCTTGGTCAACGGGTCGCCAATGATCGTGCAGTTGCACTGCAAAGGGCCGACGGGGAAGGTTTCGCGGATGAGAGAAGGCGTTACAACTGACATGAAAAATCCTCGACAGACGGCGGACAGCATTTTTTCAGGATTCTACTGCACGCGCCGATACAGAATGCCAGGCCAGTAATTTGACGCCACTAATCAGAAAATAGTGGCCCTATGATGTCAAATGTATAAATTCTGGTGCAAAATCGCGTTTTTTTTGTAGCGGCCGCATTCAGGAAGGGT
The DNA here is from genome assembly GCF_949767675.1 of Pseudomonas sp. IT-P395. NCBI lineage: Bacteria > Pseudomonadati > Pseudomonadota > Gammaproteobacteria > Pseudomonadales > Pseudomonadaceae > Pseudomonas > Pseudomonas sp. IT-P395. The sequence continues at coordinate 1,708 of NZ_CATKPW010000060.1, read as the reverse complement.
CGCATAGCTCTCAGGAAATCCTATGCCAACGCCCAAGACGTATTCGATCAGTTTGCCCTCCACGCTGACGGGCAATGCCCTCGTCGACAGCCTCATCTCCGGCACCTATTGGCTGGGAGCCAACTGGAGTCCGACTGGGCCGACCAACCTGAGCTATAGCTTCATGGCACCGGTCACTTCGTATTTCGTGACCGATTACAGCCCCGACAACGAATACAACGCACTGTATGAGCTCACGGCCGGGCAAAAAACCGCAATCACCAGCGCGCTGGGCGCCTGGAGTGCCGTCGCCAACCTCAACTTCACGCTGACCACCGACACCCTTTTCAACGTCGGTGACATGCGTTTTGGCGGCTATCGCTTGATGGACGACAAGACTGCTGCGTGGGCTTACTTCCCGGCCAATACGCCAGTCGCCGGCGATGTCTGGATCGGTCCGCAGACCAATGATCCGAACCCGGGCAAAGGCACCTACGACTACATGACGTTCGTGCATGAAATCGGCCATGCGCTAGGACTCAAGCACCCGTTCGACGCCAGCTCGACCAACAAGACCCTGCTCGACCCGACGCTCGATGATGTTCACTTCACGGTGATGAGCTACAACAGCAATTATTCCTACCAGCCAACCACGCCAATGGTGCTGGACATCATCGCGATCCAGAGCCTGTATGGCGCCAACATGGCGTGGCAGGCCGGTGACACTGTTTACAAGTGGGCAGCCAACCAGTCGATTTTCGAGACCATCTGGGATGGCGGCGGCAACGACACCATCGATGGCAGCAACCAGCTCGCAGCCGTCAGCATCAACCTCAATGAAGGCGCTTACAGCCAGATCGGCAAGGCGTTCATCGATTACAACAACCAGACCGCGATCAATGACGGCCTGGCGATTGCCTACGGGGCGAAGATCGAGAACGCCATCGGTTCTGCGTTCAACGACATCCTCACCGGTAACGCGCTGAACAACACGCTTGATGGCGGCGCAGGTGCCGACACCATGTCCGGTGGCGATGGCGTCGACACGTACTACGTCGACAACGTCGGTGATGTGGTCATCGAAACCGATGCCTCGCTGACCGCCCTTGACCGCGTATTCGCGTCCATCGATTACACCCTCGGCAACAACGTCGAAAACCTGATCCTGACCGGCACTGGCAACCTCAACGGCACCGGCAACTCGGTCAATAACCGCATCACCGGTAACGATGGCAATAACATCCTTGATGGCCGCACAGGCGCTGACACATTGATTGGCGGCCTCGGCAACGACACCTATATCGTCGATAACGTCGGCGACACCATCGTGGAAACCAGCACCCTGGCCGGCGAGATCGACAGTGTCTGGTCGTCGGTCGACTTCACCTTGAGCGCCAACATAGAAGCCCTCTCGCTTTCCGGTACCGCCAATCTCAACGGCACCGGCAACAGCGGCGTTAACTACATCAATGGTAATTCGGGCAACAACATCCTCGATGGCGGCGCGGGTGCCGACGTCCTGAATGGCGGCTTGGGCAATGACACTTATATCGTCGACAACATCGGCGACACGGTGACTGAAAGCAGCACGCTGGCCAGCGAAATCGACACCGTGCGCGCGTCGGTGGACTGGACCCTGGGCGCCAACCTGGAAAACCTCGTGCTCACCGGCGATGCGATCAACGGCACCGGTAACGCGCTGGACAACACGCTGACCGGTAACGCTGCA